>CAYPGK010000045.1:0-25256 GCA_964410055.1 uncultured Gemmatimonadaceae bacterium
CGAGCGGCTTCTTCGTCTCCCAGATCTCCTTGACGCCGAGCGCGTAGATCTGCGGATTCTCGTGCGGGATCCGCTGCCACTGGAAGTAGGCCTGCGAGAGCAGCCCGCGCGTCCCCTCGGAGAGCGCGGTCACGCGCGCCACGATGTCGGTGGGCGGCATGTAGTTGCCGGTAGGCTGGCCGCTCCGGTCCAGTCCGGAGGGCGCGGTGCGCACGCCGACGACGCGGTCCTCCTCGACGAGGAGCGCTGCGGCCGGGAAGCCGGTCAGCACGTTGATCCCCGCCTCCTCGGCCTTCTCGCCCAGCCAGCGGACCATCTCGGAGATCGAGGCGATGTAGTGGCCGTGGTTGCGCATCGTCGGCGGCGCCGGGATGCGGAACGAGCGCCCCTCGGTGAGGAGGTAGACGCGCTCGTCCTTGACCGGTCCGCGGAAGGGGAAGTCTTCGTCCTTCAGCTCCGGAAACAATTCGCGGAAGGCGATCGGATTGACGACCGCCCCGGAGAGGCAGTGTTCGCCGAGCGACTCGGCCTTCTCGAGGACGGCGATCTCGATGTCGCCGATGCCGCCGCCCTTCTCGTTGTCTTCGCGGACGAGGCGCGCCAGCTCGAGCGCGCCGGCCAGCCCCGCCGGGCCGCCGCCCACGAAGACGACGTCCATCGGGACGTGCTCCTCCTCGGGCGGCTCGTTCAGGATCAGTCGGTCCAGCGGCAGCGCCGGCTGGTATTGCGCCGGGACCACCGGCCGGCCGGCCGCCGCTCCGACGCGGGTCTTGCCACTCACCACATCGTTGTCGTTCATGGGCTCCACCGTTCCATCGTCGAATCGTGGACCGTCAACACGGGTCAATTTACGGCGCGTCGGCCGTAAACCCAAAATCGTGAGCCGCCGGGTCGTTGCGGAATAGGGGGATGGCGGCGGCCTCCTCCCCCGGCTCGATCGCTTCGACGCCCGCCGGGACGACGAGGAGCGCGTCCGCCGCGGCGGCGGAGGAGAGGATCCCCGAGCCCTGAGCACCGGTCAGTCGGGCGACGAGCCCGCCCTCCCCGTCGGGTTCGAGGCGGACGCGCGGGAAGTGCGTGAGCCGCCCCGCGCCGTGTATGCGCTCCGCTGCGCGGACGCGGATCGTGCGGGCGTGAACGTCGCTGCGGCCGACCATGCGCCGGATCGCGGGGCGGACCAGGACCTCGAAGGTGACGATGACCGAGACCGGGTTGCCGGCGATCCCGAAGACGGGGACGTCGCCGAGGCGGCCGAAGGAGAAGGGGCTGCCCGGCCGCATCCGCACGCGCCAAAAGTCGAGTTCGAAGCCGAGTTCTAGGAGCGCGTCCTTGATCAGGTCGTGCTGGCCGACGCTCGCGCCGGCGGACGTGAGGATCGCGTCGGCATCCTTGCCGAGGACGAGCCGGGCGCGGATGTCCTCGGGGTCGTCGGCCGCGATGCCGAGCGGGACCGGCTCGCCGCCTGCGGCCGTGACCGCCGCCGCCAGGGCGTAGGAATTGGAGTTGACGATCTTGCGCCCCGCCACGACCTCCTCGAAGCGGTCCAGGTCGACGAGCTCGTCGCCGTTGGCGAGGATCGCGATCCGGGGGCGGCGGTGCACCTGGACGGTGGCGTGGCCGGTCGCGGCGAGGAGCCCGGCCTCGGCGGGCCCGATCACTCGCCCGGCGTCCAGGACGACCTCCCCGCTCCGCAGGTCCTCGCCGCGGCGCCGGATGTTGCGCCGGGCGTCGCCGTCCTGGAACACGAGGATCGTGCTGCCGACGGCACCGGCGGCTGTGCCGGGCGCCGCGACGCGTGCGGCGGCGTGGGACGACGCCGGGGCGACGTCGCCTTCCGACCCATCGGCGGGAGCGACCCATGCATCCGTGTGCTCGACGCGGACCACGCTGTCGGCGCCCTCGGGGACCGGCGCGCCGGTCATGATCCGCGCCGCCTCGCCCGGCCCGATCGGCCGCGAGGGGAAGCCGCCCGCCGGGATGTCGTCGACGACGGTGAGTCGGGCGGGCGCATCCCTGGTCGCTCCGGCGATGTCCTCGGCGCGGACGGCGAAGCCGTCCATGGCGCTGTTGTCCCAGGGCGGGTGGTCGATCGGCGAGGTGGCCGGCTCGGCGAGGACGCGGCCGAAGGCGTCGAGGAGCGGGACCGGCTCCGATGCGACGGGCCGGACCGCCGCCAGGATCCGCTCGAGCGCTTCGGGCACCGAGAGCCAGTCGGCGTGTCCCGTGTGCCAGTCACCCATCGGTCGCCTCCGCGGCGATGCGCTCGGCCCAATCGCGATCTTCGGGCGTGTTCACGTTGAGGAAGAGGATGTCGGGGTCGCCGAATGCGTGCACTTCGTCGAGCGGGAGGCGCCGGACGCGCACGTCGTCGAAGAAGCCGACGATGTGTCGCTCGCCGCGTTCGAACTCCGCCTCGATCGCGGGGATGCACCCCACGCCGTACCATGCGCAGAGCGGCTCGACGCCGCGCCGGCCTTCGCTCTCGGGCGCCACGACGTCGGCGCCATCGGTGAGCTCGAGGAGCCGGCGGAGCAGGTCGGGCGAGAGGAACGGCATGTCGCAGGCGACGGCGAGCGCGCCGGGTCGGCCTTCCTCACGCGCCCAGTAGAGCGCGGTCAGGATCCCGCCGAGGACGCCGAAGCCCTGGCGGGCGTCCGGCCGGGTCGGCAGCCCGAGGCCGGCGTAGAGCGCCTCGTCGTTGGCGATCAGGATGACGTCCGTGCAGACCTCGGCCAGCGCCTTGCGGACGCGCTCCACGATCGGCACGCCGCCGATCGTGGCGAGCGCCTTGGGCGCGCCGTAGCGCCGGCTCTGGCCGCCGGCCAGGATCGCGCCGAAGGAGGCGGGAGTCGTCATGAACTGGATCCTCCAGGCCGGTAGAGCCGCGGTTCCTTCGACGGCGCGCGTCCGAGGATCGTTATCCCGGCCACGGCCGCGATCTCGAGCGCGAGCGTCGTCGGGACGGAGCGGCTCGCGATCCAGCCGAGGCGGGCGCGGGCGGCCTTGAGTGCGATGTCGCCGCTGATCCGCGCCGTGGTCACGAGCCCGAGCCCGGCCGGGTCGCGGCCCGCCAGGAGCGAGAAGCCGATCACCTTGTCGACGGCGTTGTGGCGGCCGACCTCCTCGACGCGGTAGAGGAGCGCGCGGCCGTCCGAGAGCGCCGCGGCATGGACGCCGCCCGTCTCGCGGTACTGATCGCCCGAGGCGTAGAGTTCGCGGAAGAGGGCGGGGAAGTCCGCATCCGCGGGGATCGCCTCCGGTGTGGCCTCCCGGGCGATGGTCTCGGGCGCGCAGCGCGAGAAGTAGGCGAGGCCGCAGCCGTGCTCGCGGCGGTGCTCCCGCTCCGCCTCGACCCTTGCCGCGGCCTCCGGGGCCACGTGGACGCGGGCGCCGATGATGCCGGCCTCGTCCACGATCTCGAGCTCCGGCAGTGCATCGCCCGGCGCGAGGCCGCCCTCGGCGACGAGCCAGCCGACCACGAGCGCATGGATGTGCTCCGGCGAGCAGCTCCACACGGCGATGCGCCTGCCGTTCAGCTCGAGCCAGATCGGCGCCTCCGGGACCGCGGCGGGGTTGAGGTCGACTGCGGTCATCTCACCCGATTCCAGTCAGCCAGCGCACGATCCCGCTCAGGATCAGGTACGGGATGAAACCGACCACAGCGGTGAGCAACGCGCGACCGGTTCCGAAATCCAGCGCCTGGCGGATCGCGATGATCACGGCCACGAGGATCCAGATCATGACCGGCAGGCTGATGAGCCAGCCCACGAGCGGGATCGCGGCCAGGATGTAGAGTACGCCCGGCGACTGGGCGAACCCGATCGTCCGCAGCAGCTCTCCCCAGGTCGCGGTGCCCCGGAAGAGCTTCTCGCCGATCACGTACGTGATTCCGGACCAGAGCAGCCAGCCGACGTAGGCGGAGAGGATGGCGACGACCGCCGCGCCGGCGCCGCCGCGCACGCCGCTCGCGGCCGAAGCGAACGCGACGAGGCCGACGACGAGCGCCGCCTGCTTCGTCGCGTCGCGGTCGGCCTCGACCTCCTCGTAGACGTCTGACCGAAGAAGCGCGGCCCCGATCATCCGGTCGGCCATGGACCTGCGTCTGGGGATTTCCATTCGCGCACCTCCACGTGGAAAATTATTCGCCCCGAAGATAGGCGATCCGCCCGCGCACAGAAAGGCGCCTCTCCGAGTGCGGGCGCCTCCTCATGTGCCCCCATCCGCAGGTTGCTTCCGGCACCGATGTTGCGGCCGGTCCCGCGCCGTCCGTCCTGAACATGATCAGCCAGGAGGAGTGCCAATGGCGCGGTACGGGAGAGAGCATGGGACCTGGGGCCGCGGCGGCCGCAGGCGGATGCACGAGCCGGGGTACGACGTGGAATACGGGCGCGTCCGGGGCTACGGCTCGGAAGGCGGCTACGGTGTCGAGTACATGTACGGCGATGAGCTCGGCTACGGCGAGGAGTTCGGCTGGGCGGAAGAGGTGGGGTACGGCGAGGGGACCGGATACGGCGCCGGGATCCACTACGAGCGCGAGCGGTACGCGCCGGAGGAGTACGACTACGAATTCGGCGGGCGCGGCTGGCCGTACCGCGAGTCGCGCTGGGAGCGCGGGCGCCGCCCGATGCGGCATCGCGGCCGCGGCATGCGCCACGCCTACGACTGGGAGATGGGTCGCCGCGAGGGGTTCGAGATGGGGTACGGCGCCGAGTACCGCCGCCCGGGCATGGCCGGATACCGGCGCGGCCGCGCCGGTGTATCGCGCCGGATGTATCGTCCCGGACCACGCACGCGCTTCGGGTACGAGCGTCGTGGCACCCTCGGCTACGAAGGCGAGTTCGCCGGCCGCGGCTGGGGCAGCCGCGCCGCGGAGCGGGGGTACGAGCGCGGTTACGGACGCGGGTACGGTGAAGACATCGAGCGGGGCACCATGGGCCGCGCCGACTACGACATCGAGATCACGAGCCGGGCGGGGATGCGCTCCGGGCATACTCCGCCGGACCGCTGGCCGGACGTGGGGCACGACGTCGACAGGCGTCCGCCCCGCGAGCTGCGCATGAGCGACGACGACATCCGTGAGGCGGTGTTGGAGAACCTGTTCCAGGACACCTGGGTGGACCCGGACCGGATCGACGTCGAGGTCGAAAACGGCGTCGTCACGCTGACCGGCGAGGTGCGCGACTTCATGGAGGCGCGCTACGCGTGGGACGACGCGTGGGAGAGCGCGGGGGTGCGTGGCGTGATCAACAATCTGACCGTCCGCACCGACCGGCCCCAGGAGTCGATGGAGCTGCCGCAGACTGCGGGCGGCTACAAGCCGGGGACCGAGATTCGCCGCTGAGCGGGGTGGCGGGGCGGTCGGTGGGGGATGCGGCGGGGGACGAGGCGGGCTGGGAGCAGCGTGAGGAGGCGGGCGCGGGAATCGGAGTAGTCGGCCGGTAGAGCGCGGCGGATGCGGGCTTGCCGGCCGTCCCGCCCCCCGGCCGCCCACCGCCGGCGCCGCCGCGCACGCCCGCCGCTCGGTGCACGCCCACCCGGCGCCGCGCGCCCCGGCCGCACCCGCCCGGCCGCCCCACCCACCCGGCGCCCCCGACCCGCCGCTGCGCCACTGCCCACCCCGCGCCCACCAGACAACCCATCATCCCCGCCTCTCCCTGTCAGAATCCCACCTCTCTGATCATTCTGTACCGAATCGGTGAGGACAGCACCCGCTTCGGAGACACGAATTGATCACACTCGCCACCTTCGCCCTCGCCGTGTTCGGGGGCGTGGTCCAGGGGACGGTACGGGCGGATTCGACGCTGGAGCCGATCGCGCACGCCATGGTGGAGGTCGAGGCGCTCGGTCGCAGGGTGGCGGCGGACGAGCGAGGCTATTACGTGCTCGCGGGCCTGCCTACGGGAAGCTGGACGATCCGGGTTTCGGGGATCGGCTATCGGGCGAGGGAGGTCGAAGTCGAGGTCGTCGATGGGCGGACGCTGCGCCTCGACGTCGCGCTCCAGTGGGCGCCGGTGCAATTGGCCGGGATCGAGGTGACGACGGAGGGGAGGGGCGCGGTTCCGATCGCGGCCGCCGGCCCGCCGCCCGTCCGCGTGGATGGTCCGATGCTGAGCATCGTCCCCGGCCTCGCCGAGGCCGACGTGTTCCGTGCGCTCCAGACGCTCCCGTCGATCACGGCCGCCTCGGACTTCTCGAGCGCGCTCTACGTGCGCGGCGGCGCGCCCGACCAGAACCTGATCCTCCTGGACGGCGCGCCGCTCTTCAATCCGTTCCACCTGGGCGGGGTCTTCGCGGCATTCGACCCCTCGGCGATCGCGACGGTGGATGTGCTCCCCGGGGCGTTCCCCGCGAGCACCGGCGACCGGCTCTCCAGCGTGATTTCGCTGACCACCCGAGACGGCGGCCGGGACCGGGTCCGAGGGAACGGGGCGATCGGCCTGATCTCGTCGCGCGCGAGCGTGGATGGCCCGCTCCCCGGCCGGAACGGCAGCTACCTGCTTTCACTCCGCCGCACGTACGTCGACCTCTTCACCGACGTGGCGTACGCCTTCGACCTGATCCCGGTCACGATTCCTTACGCCTTCACCGACGGCCATCTCAAGCTCACACAAGACGTGGGTGGCGGGTCGATCGCGGCGTCACTGTACGTCGACCGGGAAGCGGTCCGCACCCCGAAGCAGGAGGTCGCAGGCGGCGGCGACAATGCACGATTCACGTGGGGCTCCTACGCTGCGTCTGTCGAGTATCGCCGGCCGCTGGGCGGGACGTGGCACGGCAAGCTGCGGGGCGCGTGGAGCGCGTTCCGGGGCGATTTCGAGCTCTGGCAAACCCGGTACGACTACCCCGGCGGGTTCCCCAGGGTTGGGCCGGGCACATCGAGGTTCGAGCAGACGCTCGATGCGTACACCCGCATGCGGGACGTCATCGCCGGCGCGGATCTCACGTGGTACGGCAGGAGCCACCGCGTCGGGCTGGGTGTCCAGTTCGATGGCTACCGGTTCGGCCACCGGATCGGGCCGGAGGATCACGAGCTCAGGGCTGGAGTCCCGCCGTTCCAGAGGACGGACCGCGTGACGACGACGGCCGGCTACATCGAAGACGAGTGGACGCCGACGGAATCGTTTCGCCTGCGCGGGGGCGTTCGCGTGCTCCACGCCGACACGCACGGGACCGTGTGGATGCCCCGACTGGGTGCACGGTACGCGCTCGGCCCCCGCTTCGCGCTCAACCTGGGTGCCGGGCGATACGCGCAGGTCATGCACTCGCTCCGATTCGAGGAGGCGGTGTTCGCGAGCCTCGTGGCCTATGACCTCCTCGGTGCGGCCCCTCGGACGGCTCGCCTGCCGACCACCGACGACCTCGTCCTCGGCGCGGAGTGGCGCGCACCCGGAACGGAAATTCGTTTCGACGGCTATCTCAAGCGCACGTCGCACCTCCTGCTCCCCCCGCTCCCCAACGACCCGATGGATGCGCCGATCGTGGTGGACGAAGGGCGGATCGAGGCGGCAGCCACGGCCAAGGGGGTGGAGGCGACGTTGCGTCATCGGCGGGGCGCCGCCGAGTACACGGCTTCCTACGCCCTGGCCTTCGCCGAGATCGATCTGGGTGGTGTGCGGTACGCCCCGCGCTATGATCGGCGCCACACGCTGGACCTTTCGGTCGCACTCCCCCTCGGTCCTCGGGGCCTGTTAAGTGCCCGACTCGCCGCCGCGACCGGCCAGCCGTACACCCCTGCGAAGGGTCGGACCACATTCATGCTCTACCGCCCAGGGACCGGGCGATTCACGCCGGCGCCCTTCGACCGGATCCTTCTCGGAGAACACAACTCGGCGCGGCTCCCGGGCTATTTCCGTCTCGACATCTCCATGCGCAAGGAGTACGACAAGTCCTGGTTCGGCGGGATCAAGGTCACGCCGTACCTGCAGATCATCAACGTGTTGAATACGCGAAACGTGCTGTTTGCAGAGCCGACTCAACCCTACTTTGGGAGCGACGAGGTGATGATCGAGTACCTCCCCCAGCTCCCGTTCCTTCCCACCTTCGGGGTCGAATGGCGATTCTGAGGCGACTTCGTGGAGCGGCGGCCTTCGCAGCAATGATCGCCGTCGCGGCGTGCGAACTGCAACGCGAGCCGACCGCAGTCGGTCCATTGGACGTGCCGCCGGCGGTACACGCGATCCTCCGCGCGGGCGACGATACGGTGCGCGTGGCGATCACGGGCGCACGCTTTCCGGGTTTCGGCAACTCTACGGAGGTCGAGCCGGTCTCTGGCGCGGATGTGCGGATTCATGGCCCGTTCGGCTCGGTCGTGCTCCAGGAAGCCGCGCCCGGGATGGGCCAATGTCTCAGGCGGCACGAGGAGCAGGAGCCCGGGGTCGATGCCGAGCCGGGGTGCTACGTCCAGCTCCTCCCCGAGGCGGTCCAGGCCGGCGAGCGCTACGGATTGAGCATTACGCTCCCCACCGGCGAGGTCGTCACTGGGGAAACGCACGTGCCGACGCCCGCGACGCTGAGCCTGGAATCCGGCGGGCGTGTGGTCGTGGATGCCGACTCGGTTGGCGGACAGGTCATGGTCAGGGTCGGCCTGGAGTGGTCGCGTGCCCCGGACGCGGTGGCGCTGGAATTCTCGTTGCTTCAGGTCGCCGCCTTTGCTGGCGGCGAAACGGCACCCGCCGTGGCTTGCGGGATCGGATTCGACATGGAGCCGCGCCGTACGCCTGCCGCGGCGGGCACGGGCGAGGTGCGCGTGTTCCACATCTCCTGTTTCAAGCCGATCGATCCAGAGGATCCGTTTCGATTGACCGAGGTGGCGTGGGATTCAATCGCGGCCGTGGTTCAGGTCGCAGCGGCCGATTCGGCATACGCATTCTTCGAGGATTCCATACGTACGGCCGACGCGCTTCCGTGGCCCCGCGCCGCCGTCGGACTCGAGGGCGCCGTCGGACCCGAGGGCGCCGTCGGCGTGTTCGGCGCCGTCGCGGTGACGGAGGTGCCGCTCGTGCTGATCCGCGCAAAGGACTGAACCGGGCCGCTCACCCGGCCCGGAACACCCGCATCGCCGATGCCTTCAGGTGTGCGACGACTTCGCGGCCGGGCGCGAGGTCGAGCGCCTCGACCGCGTGTCGCGTGACGAGGGCGGTGAGGGCGACGTCGCCTTCGAGCCGGACGCGCACCAGCCCGCCGGCCGGGGCAAGCGCCGCGACGCGCGCCGGGATGCGGTTGCGAGCGCTCGTTTCGGCCTCCGCGTCCGGAAGGGCGAGGAGGACGTCTTCGGGGCGGTAGGCGATGTGGACGCGGGCGCCGGGCGCTAGCGCGGTCCCCTCCGGCGCCGTTGCGATCAGGCGCAGCGCGGCCGGCTCGAGTTCGACCGTGGCGAGTCCTTCCTCCTCCGCGACCACCCTCCCGTCCAGGAGCAGCTCCGCGCCGGTAAAGGCGGACACGAACGGAGTTGCGGGGTGGAGCACGATCTCCTCGGGCGTGCCGGACTGCACGACGCGCCCCTCCTCCAGGATCGCGATGCGGTCGGCCAGGGCGAAGGCGTCCTCGGGGTCGTGCGTGATCAGGATCGCGGCGCCGGCCTGCGTGCGGATCAGGCGCTCGAGGTCCTCGCGGAAGCGGCGCCGGACGGTCACGTCCAGGTTCGCGGTCGGCTCGTCGAGGAGGAGCAACTCGGGCCCGGGCGCGAGCGCACGTGCCAGCGCCACCCGCTGCGCCTCGCCGCCGGAGAGCTGGTTCACCGGCGCGCGTGCGAGCGACTCGATCCCGAGCAGCGCGAGGATTTCGGCGACTCGCCTTTCGCGCTCGCGCTTCCCGAGCCCCCGTGCCCTGAGCCCGTAGGCGACGTTCTCCGCCACCGTCCCACTGAAGAGGTACGGCCGCTGGAACACGCCCGCGAGCCGGTGGCGTGCGTCGGCGTCGCCGGGGCGCACCTCGCGGCCGTCCAGCAGGATCCGCCCCTCGTCGGCCGCCTCGACCAGCATGAGCAGCCGGAAGAGGGTGGACTTGCCCGCGCCGTTCGGCCCGAGGATGGCGAGCACCTCGCCGCGGCCGACGTCGAGCGTGTCGACGTCGACGACGAGCCGTCGCCCGTAGCGGCGACGCAGCCCTTCGGCCCGGAGCAGGCTCATCGGGACGGTCCCCCGTTCCGCGGCGCCGGCCCGTCTCCCAGCCACCGCCCCTGCTGCAGCCGCGTGAGCACCAGGTTGACCGCGAACGCCAGGACGAGGAGGACGAGGCCGAGCGCGATCGCGGCGGCGAAGTTGCCGCGCCGCGTCTCGAGCACGATGGCCGTCGTCATGACCCGCGTCTCGCCCAGGATGTTGCCGCCCACCATCATGACCGCGCCGACCTCGGAGATGACGGCGCCGAAGCCGGCGACGATGGCGGCACCGAGTCCGAGGCGCGCCTCCCGCAGGTGAGTCCAGAGCGCGAGCAGGGGCGAGGCGCCGAGGGCGCGGGCCTGGAGCCGGACCTCCTGCGGCACCGCCTGTACGGCGGCCAGCGTGATCCCGGCGACGTACGGCGCCGCGAGCACCGCCTGCGCGATGATCATCGCTGTCGGGGTGAAGAGCAGCTCCAGGCTGCCCAGCGGTCCGTTGCGTGAGAGGACCATGTACACGAAGAGGCCGACCACGACGGGCGGGAGCGCGAAGCCGGTGTGGATCATCGCGACGGCGATCTGCCGCCCGGGGAAACGCCCGAGCCCGACCACGATGCCGATCGGCAGGCCGATCAGGAGTCCGAGCGCCACCGCACTGCCGGATACGCGGAGCGAGCGCACCACGATCTCGACCAGGTACGGGCTCGCGTCCAGGAGCAGGCGCGCGGCCTCACGCAGCGCTTGGATGAAGAGGTCCATGCTACGGAGCGACCTGCCCGGCGTTCGGCGTGAAGAGCGGGCGGCCGTAGCGGCTTGCGCCGTACTCGCCGATCAGCGCCTGTGCTTCGGGGCCGCGGACCCAGGAGTGGAACGCCTTTGCGGCCGCCTGGTTCGTGGCGCGCGTGACGAGGATCACCGAGTAGTCGTTGCGGAGCCGCGCGTCGCCTTCGACCAGGACCTCGAGCGCGAGGCGATCGCGGAGGAAGAGGTACGTCCCCCGGTCGGTCAGCGTGTACGCGCCCGATTCCGACGCGATCCCCAGCACCTCGCCCATCCCCTGGCCCGCTTCGCGGTACCAGCTCCCTTCCGGCTGGATGCCGGCGTCACGCCAGAGCGCGCGCTCGCGCGAGTGGGTGCCGCTGTCGTCGCCGCGCGAGATGAAGGACGCCTGTGCCGCGGCGATGCGGGCGAGCGCCATTGCGGCGTCATCCATGCCGCGGATCCCGGCCGGATCCGCGGGCGGGCCCACGATCACGAAGTCGTTGTACATGACCGGCTGCCGGTCGGAGCCGTGCCCCTCGGCAACGAAGGCCGACTCGGCGGCGGGCGAGTGGACGAGGAGCACGTCCGCATCGCCCTCGCGGCCCAGGGCGAGCGCTTCGCCCGAGCCGACCGCGACGACCACCGCGTCAATACCCGGGTGCGCCGCCTCGAACGCCGGGATCAGCACGTCGAACAGCCCGGAATCCTCGGTCGACGTCGTGGAGGCGATGATGAGCCGGCTGGGCGGCCGGTTGCCGGAATCGCACGCGGCGATCGCCAGCGTGAGCAGCGCCGCGAGCCAGAATCGGAGCCGTGCGCCCCGCGTTCTCATGCTAACCTCCGGGTCGAGCGTCGGTGAAGTAGAGCGGCTCGCGGTACCGGTCCCGGCCGAACTCCGACAGGAACCGCCGGCCCTCGGGGGACGTGAGCCAGTCGACGAACGCCGCTGCCGCTTCCGTGTGCGCGGCGTCCCGGACGCGGATCGAGCCGTACGGGTTCAGCAGCCGCGCATCGCCTTCGACAAGGATTTCCAGTTCGAGCTCCCGGCGCAACACCCTGTAGGTGGCCCGGTCGGTCAGGACGTACGCCCTGCGCGCGTCCGCCAGGCGGAGCGCATCGCCCATCCCGACGCCCGCCACGATGTACCAGCCGTCGGCGGCGCTCCGTTCCTCGATGTCCGTACCCGCCTCCCGCCAGAGGTGCCGCTCCTTGCGGTGCGTGCCGCTGTCGTCGCCGCGGGAGACGAAGGGAGAACGGGCGCGGGCGATCGCGGCGAACGCGGCAGCGGCGTCCCGCAGCCCCCGTACTCCGGCCGGGTCCGAAGGCGGCCCGGCGATCACGAAGTCGTTCCACATCACCTCGCGGCGCTCTATGCCGTGGCCCTCCGCAACGAACGTCGATTCCGCCACGGGATCGTGCGACAGCACGACGTCCACATCGCGATTGCGGCCGAGTGTCAGCACCTCGCCCGTCCCGCCGGTCAGCGTGCGGACACGGACTTCGGGGTGCGCCGCCCGGAACGCCGCGACCAGCTCCGCGAGCAGTCCCGAATCTTCGAGCGTGGTCGTGGCGGCCAGGGTGAGGGGCGGGGGAGCCGAACCGCCCCCCGCCCCGCACGCCGCCAGCACGAACACCGCCGCAACGCCGCGGATCAGCGATTTCGATGGGCCCATTCCAGAAAGTGCGCGGTGTTGATCAGGGCAATGTGCGTGAACGCCTGCGGGAAGTTGCCGAGGAACTCGCCCGTTCGAGGATCGATCTCCTCGCTGTACAGCCCCACGTGGTTCGCATGCCGCAGCATGCGCTTGAAGATGCGCTCGCCCCGCTCCACATCGCCCGAGAGGATCAGCGCGTCGGCCAGCCAGAAGGTGCAGATCGAAAAGACCCCCTCGCCGCCCGGCAGGCCGTCCGGGTTGATGTAGCGGTAGACCAGCTCCTGGTCCTCGCTCGTCAGCTCCCGGATGGTCGCCTCGATCGTGCTCTTCACCCGGGGGTGGTCGTGGGGCAGGAAGCCGACGATCCCCATCTGCAGGTTCGCCGCGTCGAGGGCGTCCGTGGCGTAGTGTTGCACGAACGCCTGCTTCGCCTCGCTCCACCCCTCGCGCATGACCTCCTCGTGGATCGCATCGCGCTCGCGCCGCCAGCGGTCCAGGTCGGCCGGCATCGACAGACGTTCGGCCATCTTGATCGCGCGGTCCAGCGCCACCCAGCACATGACCTTGCTGAAGACGTAGTGCTGGAGCCCGGCGCGGACTTCCCAGATCCCCGAGTCCTTGCGCCGCCAGTTGTCGGCAACCCAATCGGCGAGATAGGCGAGGAGCGACCAGATCCCCTCCGTCATCGCGTGGTTCTCGTGCCAGAGGTAGGCCGTCTCCAGCACCTCGCCGTAGACGTCGAGCTGGAGCTGGTCGTAGGCGGCGTTCCCGATTCGCACGGGCGCCGAGCCGCGGTACCCTTCCAGGTGCGGAAGCTCCTGCTCCGACAGGATGCGCTCGCCCCCGATCCCGTACATGATCTGGAGGTGGTCGGCCGACTTGCGCGTCACCCGCTTCAGATACTCCATGAAGCGGTTCGCCTCGTCGTACTGCCCGAGTACGTGCAGTGCGTACAGCGTGAAGGACGCATCGCGCAGCCAGGTGTAGCGGTAGTCCCAGTTGCGCACGCCGCCGATCTCCTCGGGCAGCGACGTGGTCGGCGCCGCGACCACGGCGCCGGTCGGGTCGTAGAAGAGCAGCTTGAGGGCGAGGGCGCTCCGTTCGACCTCCGCACGGTACGGCCCGTGGTAGCGGATCCGGCTGACCCAGCGGTCCCAGTACGCGGCGGTCGCGTCGAGCCGCGTCTGGGAGTCGTACCAGTCGATGGGGTAGACCTCGTCGTCGTCGTAGCGGAGCACGACCCAGAACGAGTCGCCGGAGCGTACGCGCAGGGCCGCGCGCGCGGTCGAGCAGGACTCATCCAGCTCCCACCAGATCGAGGCCGGCGCGGAGAGCGCCAGCGCTTCCTGCTCCCGGTCCGTCGCCAGGAGCCCGTTCCTGCGCGGGAGCAGGTAGACGGGCGAGGCGCCGTAGCCGAAGCGGGGCTCGAAGTGGATCTCGATCTCGACCTCGCCGCGCGTACACTCGACGCGACGGTGGATCTCGTGCTTCGTCGCCAGCTCGTACGCCCTCTCGCCCGCGGGCATGAAGTCCGTGACCTCGACCACGCCGCCCTGGTCCGTGTGGAACGAGGTGACCAGGATGTTCGTCGCCGGCAGGTAGCGTTGCGTCGAGGTGTAGCTCGCCGTCGGCGCGATGCGGAACCGGCCGCCGCGGTCGTGGTCCAGGATCGCGGCGAAGATGCTGGCCGAGTCGAAGCGTGGCATGCAGCACCAGTCGATCGCGCCGTCGAGCCCGACCAGGGCGGCCGTGCGCAGGTCGCCGATGATCGCGTAGTCCGAGATCGGCTTGTAGCGCGCGCTCATCCGCCTATCGGCGCTCGGCAGGTCGCCTTCGCCGACAGGGGTGGCCGTTTGCTGCGTCAATGGTTCTCCTCCGACCAGCTCCCTTCCTGGATCGGTCGGTCCGGTGCCTCGTAGGCCTCGCCTCGCTCGAGCGCCCGCGGATAGTCGTGCGTGCCGAACGCGTGCCCTTCCACGTCTTCGAGCAGGTGCTCGGCCGTCGATTCGGTGCGCAGCCCCTCCTCGCCCAACTGAGCTTCGACCTCCTCATCCTCGACGACGGCGTCGTCCGCACCCGCCGGGTACTCGATCCGCACCAGCTCGTCGAGCACCAGTTCGTTCGAGTAGTTGGAGATCCCGAGCACGTCCGAGACGACCTGCTCGACCACCTGGAGCTCGTACTCGGTCCCCACGCGTCCGCTCAGGGTGATGAAGCCGTCCTCGACGTCAATGTCGATCGCGTCGGGGTCGATCTCAGGGTACTCGCCCAATTCCTCGAGGATCAAAGACGCGATCTCTTCGTCGTCCAGGTTCTCGAGGTCGTAGAGATCTTCGAAATCGCCCGGCATGATTGCCTCCCGCATCCCGCTCTCCATTGTCGTCGAGCGAGCCCGCGAGGCGGCCCGGGCTCCAGGACCGGCCGAACGCCGGGCCGCGTGCCGCGGCCCGGCGTCAGAAGTGGAAGGCCACGCCGAGCGAGAGGATGAAGTTCTGCACCCACTCCTCCTTGGGGACGTCGTCGAATTGCCGCTCGAACGCCGCAGGCGTGGGCAGCTTCCAGAAGACGTCCCTCGCGTCGGCGCGGAGCGCCAGGCGTCGCATCGCGAACCACTCGATGCCCGCACCGACGTGACCGGCGAATCTCGTGCCGAAATCGAAGCGTGCGTCGCGGCCGACCTCGGCGGCGTTCTCGAGGCTGTCGTCGTCGGAAACCGTGATCGCCGCGCCGCCGCCCACGACGAGGTACGGCATGAGCCCGTGGTAGGTGCGCGGCCCGGTGATGTTGAAGCGCAGCGACGCATCGATGAGGGCAAGGGAGAAGTCGACTTCGCCCAGCCGCTCGAGCGGCTCGCCGGCAACCGTCGTGTCCCAGACTACGCGCGTGGACGGCAGGTACGTCGCGTTCGCCTCCACGTTGAACGGCCCGCCCAGGCGGATCCCGTAGCGCACGCCGAATGCGGGCGCGGACTCCGGGCCAAAGTCGAGCTTGCCCCTGTCGGTGAGCGCGTAGCCGCCGAAGATCGAGACGGACTGCCGCTCGTCCACGTAGCGGTAGGGCGAGGTGATGCGTTGCGCGTGCGCGGCCTCGGCGAGAACGAGGAGCGCCGGCGCGAGCAGGAGAGAAAGACGCCAGGTTGCGAGCATCTTCACGGTCGTACTGGGGTTCGGGGGAGCGTCTCCCGGTCGAAGGTGCCGGGAAGGTAGGCGCGGCCTCAGGCCCACGCAAGCGATCCGGAGCATGCGATCCCGAATGTTGACACGCATTTCCGCCGTGGGTAACCTAACAACCGCGCGGAGCGGTCGCTCCGGCCCCTAGTGTACGCTTCGAGATGATGCTGCGTTCCCTCTGCCTCATCGGTATTCTCCTCTCCCCTGCGCTCGCGTTCGCACAGAACGCCCGTGTGGGTGCCGCCGAAGAGAACTTCCGCGCCGCGCCGCAGGGCGCCGCCCTTGCCACGGTGCTACGGGGCGCCGAGCTGCGCCTCGGCCGCGCGCAGGGGCAGTGGCGCGAAGTCACGCTCGAGGGGTGGATCTGGAGCGCATCCGTCGAGGAGCAGAAGCGCGACGGCCACGACCTGGTCGTCCGCGCGAGCGGCGGTGAGAACCTCCGCGCCGCGCCGAACGGCGCCCGCATCGCGCACCTGCGCTCAGGGATGCTCCTCGACGAGGTCGAGCGTCAGGGGAACTGGGTCAGGGTCCGCCGCACAGGGTGGATCTGGGGTCCGTCGCTTGCCGCCGAGGGCGTGTCCGTCGCCACGGCGCAGAATGCGACGAGCCGGTCGGCCCCGTCCGCGAGCGGCACCGCCGCCTGGGCGCGCATGGGTCACGCCGGCGCCGCGCTCCTCGGCGCGCCGGACCAGGACACCATCGCCGCGATCCGCCCGCTCACTCCCGTCGAGGTCCTGGCCCGCGAGGGCAACTGGGCGCGCGTTCGCCTCGAAGGCTGGGTCTGGGTCCCCTCGCTCGCCGCACCCGCCGACACCGGCGACGTGCTGCGCAACATCTCGCCGGACGTCCTGGCCGCCAACCCGCAGGGGTTCCAGGGGCGGCTGATCGAGTGGACCGTCCAGTTCATCGCGCTCGAGCGGGCCGAGCGGATCCGGACCGACTTCTATGAAGGCGAGCCGTTCATCCTGGCCAGAGGGCCGGGAGAAGCGGCCGGCTTCGTCTATATCGCGGTGCCGCCCGACCGCGTCGAGCAGGTCGAGCGGCTCACGCCGCTCCAGCGCATCACCATCCTCGGCCGGGTCCGCACGGCGCGTTCGCCACTCATGGGCGCCCCCGTCCTCGACCTCCTCGGCTTCCGCTGAGACGGCGCTCCGACGCCCGACGGCGGCGCCTCAACCGCACCCACGGTTCGATTTTCCGCGCCCGGTGAACATTCCGGGCCGTATCGTCGTATACCCGACGACCTTCTAAGTAGTCCTGAGCAGTTCCGAGGTAGTCCGATCGATGGAATCCCGTGTCAGCAGCATTGTCGTGATCGGGGTGGTGGCTCTGGGTTGGGGTGGGCCGATGAGCGGCCCGAGCGTTTCGGAGGCGGAGGCCGCCACCGACCGCGTGTCCGTAGACGCGGCGGGCGTGGCGCCGCGGCCCATTCCGCCGGGATCGGCGGGTTTCACGGACCTGGACGTGGCGTACCGGCCGGAGGCGATGGGGCGGAGCGGCGCGCTGCGCGTTCGGCAGGTGCTCCCCGGCGCGCGCATGACGCTGCCCCTCGACTGGCGTGAGCCCCGGCCCGCCCAGGTATCGTACCGCTGGGTCGAGGTGGGCCGGGTGAGGGCCGGCGGCGCGGAGCTCGCGGGGAAGAGCGCGCCCCAGATGCTGGCTGCTGGCGACGTCGCCGTTGCGCCGGACGAGCCCGGGGTCTACCGTCTCGAGTTGAGCGCGGGCGGCCGGTCGCGCCTCCTGGACGCCATCGACGTGATCGTCCAGGTCCCGTTCCGTCACAAGGAGCGGGGATACATCAAGGGGTACCTGATCGGCACGTACCCAACCGAGCGGCAGAATCGAGCCGACCGCTACGCGCCGCCGGAGGGGTTCATCGAGGTCACGCCAGAAAACCGCTCGCTCCGGCTCTCGGAGCACTTCACGCTCGGCGAGTTCCTGACCAAGAACCAGCAGAACGTATGGCCGAAATACGTCGTGGTCGATACACTCCTCCTCGACAAGCTGGAACTCGTCATGCAGGAGCTGAACGCGCGCGGGATTCGCGCGGAGCGGATGGTCGTCATGAGCGGGTACCGCACGCCGCAGTACAACCGCCAGGGCCTCAACCAGGGGCGAGCCTCGCTCAGCCGCCATCAGTTCGGAGATGCCGCCGACGTCTGGGTCGACAACGACGGCGACTGGTACATGGACGACCTGAACGGCGACGGCCGTCGTGATACGCGCGATGCGCGCGTTATCCTGGAGGCGGTCGACGCCGTCGAGCGCAGGTATCCGGAGCTGGTCGGCGGCGCGGGGATCTACAGGGACAACGGCGTGCACGGGCCGTTCATCCACATCGACGTACGCGGCAAGCGGGCCCGTTGGTAGCGGCCCGGCGCCCGACCCGGCCCGGCGCGACACACTTCTCGGAGGCGCAATGCGACTTCGCCCGATGGGGCCCACGTTGCTCCTTCTGGCCGTCCTGGGGTGTGGGGAGGCGACGGGCCCCGACGCCAGATCGATGCGGATCGAGCCGATCGGCGGCAACGACCAGGTCGGTGCGCCCGGGGCGCTGCTGGACGCAAACTTCGTGGTCCGCGTGACTTCCGACGGAGAGCCGGTCGAAAACGCCTCCATCGAATGGGAGTTGGTGGTCGGCACCGACGCGCGCATCACACCCACGTCTTCGCTCACGACCGCGGAGGGGTTCGCGTCGGCCCGCCTGCGGCTGGGCCACGAGATCGGACGCTACGAGGTCCACGCCCGGGTTGTGGGGGAATCGGCGGAGCCGGCCGTGTTCGAGGCGCGCGCCATACGCCGGCCCGTGGTGGCGGCGGTCTCGCCGACCCGCGTCACCGCCGGCGACGTCGTCACGATCACCGGCGAGTACTTGAGCGAAGAGGTCGCCGAGAAAGTCGTGCTCTTCGACGGATGGCGCGGCACCGTGATCCAGGCGTCGCCCACGCGGATCGAGGCCGTCGTGCCGGCGTGCATCCCGACCCGGACCGCCGAAGTGCGGGTCCGGGTCGGATCGGTCGAGAGCGCGACTTCGGCTCACCTCGACGTGATTGGCGACGGCGGCGCGCCGATCGACCTCGCCCCCGGCGGCGTCCTCTCGCTCGACGATCCCGCCGCAATGTCGTGCGTTCGGCTGCCGGCCGTGCCGGGTGCCGCGTACATGGCCGTCCAGCAGAACGTCTCCGACCGCACGGGCCAGGTACTCCCGTACCAGCTCCTCGCCCTGGCGGAGCAAAAGCCCGGCACCGTGGCGTCCCTGGCGACCCGCGAAAGGGTCGAGGCCGAGATCCCGGTTCGGATGTCCGGCCCCGGCCCTGGCCACGCACAGGCGGAATGGGAGACGCGCCTGCGTGTGAACGAGCGGCGGCTCGGACGCGCGGGCACCATCACCGCACCCGCGCACGCCACCGTCCCGCGCGTGGGCGACCGGAGAACCTTCAAGGTCTACAACAGGCAAGGCAATTTCTCGGACGTCACCGCCGAGGTCATGCACGTGAGCGAGCACGCGGTGCTCTACCAGGACATCGCCGCTCCTCCGGGCGGTCTGACCGCCGAGGATTTCGCCGCCTTCGGCGCGCTCTTCGACGACCCGATCTACACGACCCAATCCTCCGTCTTCGGCGCGCCCTCGGACGTCGATGGCAACGGACGGGTCATCGTCCTCTTCACACCGGTCGTAAACGAGTTGACGCCGGCCACCTCGGGCTCGGGCGGGTACATCGCCGGCTTCTTCTACGGGATCGACCTGCAACCCAGGTCGGTGCACGAAAACAGCAACGAGGCGGAGATCTTCTACAGCATCGTCCCGGATCCTGCGGGGCATCATGGCGGAGTGCGTACACGGGAGAACGTGCTTCGCGTCGTGCCGCCCGTGCTGGCGCACGAGCTCCAGCACATGATCCACTTCGAGCATCGTCGCAAGGCGGGCCGGCCGCAGGAAGTGCTCTGGTTGAGCGAAGGACTCGCCCACATGGCCGAGGAGCTGATCGCTGCGGAATTCGAGCGTCGCGGCGACCTCGCCATGGTCACAGCCTTCCGGCGCGACAACTACGAGCGCGCGTTCCGCTACCTCCAGGCCGTGGACCGCTACACGCTGATCGAGGACCGGAACCCCGGCACGCTCGAAGGGCGCGGCGCGCAGTGGCTCTTCGTCCTGTACCTCTCCCGGCACTTCGGCGAAGGGAAGGTGCTGCGCGCCCTCACGCAATCGAAGCTCGATGGTGTGGAGAACGTGGTGGATGCGACGAAGACGCCCTGGGCGGAGCTGTTCGCGCGCTGGTCCCTCGCGCTCTGGGCCGACGGCGCGCCCGAGCTCGAAGGCGTCGCCATCGACCCGGTCTACACCTTCCGCGGCTTCAACCTGCGGCGGGAGATCGCGGGGTCGGGCCGCTTCCCGCTGCAACCCGCCGACCACGCCTTTGCAGACCTCTGGCTCAATGGCACGCTCCCGGCCTCAGCGCCGTTCCACATGCTCTTCGAGGCGGGCGATGCTTCCGCGGGCGAGCCGCCGCCGCTGCACCTGAGCTTCGGCCGGCCGCGCGGCGCGTCCTTCCACCCCGACGACCGACCTCGCTGGACGATCCTGCGAATCCGTTGAGGCGCGGGCGGCGATCAGCTCGCCGCCGACGCCACGCCGGCCACGCCTTCGAGTGCGCGCTCGACGGCGTGGCGGGCCTCCGGAGTGAACGCCGCCACCACCGGCGCGCCCACCCACTCCGGCGGCGCGGCCACACCGAGCAGCCACAGCGCCGTCGCCGCCGTGTCCATCGTCCGGATCGGTACGGCGAGAGGGCCGGCCGGCTGCACGCCCTTCCCCCATGCGATCCAGGGGATGGTCATGTCGCGCGGGTCGTCGCTGCCGTGGTTGCGGCCGTGGCCGCCGTGGTCCGCGGTCAGGATCACGGTGTAGTTGCCGCGGCCGAACGCATGGTCGGCGGCATCCAGGATCTTGGAGACCGCGCCGTCGGCGCGCTTGACCGCCCAGCCGTAGGCGAAGCTCATCCACCCGATCGTGTGGCCGGCGTAGTCGGGCTCGCCGATGTGCACGAAGAGCAGGTTCGGCTTCTCGTGCTTCAGGTACGACACGGCGTCCGGGACCGTCTTGGTCGCCATCCAGTGCGAGAGGTTCGAGCCGGGGCCCTGCCAGTAGTCGAGCGAGCCCGGCTGCGCCAGGTGGTGGAACTTCGCCTTGCTGAAGAACGCCGCCGTGTGGTACCCAGCCGCCTTCGCGGCCGCGAACACCGTCGGCACCTCGACCACGCCGTGCTCGTCGGAGAGCCGCGTGTTGAACGTGATGCCGTGCACCTCCGGCGGCACGCCGGTCAGCATCGACGTGTGCGACGGCAGCGTCTTGCTCGGATAGATCGTCTGCGCCTCGAGCGAGTACGTCCCCTCGCGCATCAGCCGCTGGATCGTCTTCGCGTCGTACCTGTCGATCGCATCGGGCCGCAGCCCGTCGATCGAGATGACGATCACGTGCTCCGTTGCCGCGCTGCCGGGCCGTTCGACCGGCGTCTGCACAGCCGCGCCCGCCGCCACGGCGAACACGCCGATCGCGGCGAACCCCGCCCGGAAGCGCCCTGTGATTCTCGCGAGCATCCGGCTCCTTCGTTGTGGAAATTCCATCTCGCAGGCCCGGTCGTGACCCCGTCCGCAAACCGCCGGCCGGTCACGTCGGGCGCGTGAAAATCGCCTCGAATTGGTACCCCGATCGGCGCCGAGGGGTCACGTACAAACCTGGCTCTGCGCGATCCGAAATCGTTGTGTTGGCAGCAGATAGGGTCGATCGAGGGGGCCGATGCCGGGGCGCGCGAGGACGCGAGCGGAGCGTTGCAAATCCGGCGCGGATCGCCCGCGCCGGACCTCAGTCCACGCGCTCGAGCCGCGGGTTCGGACGGAACTCCCGGCCCGCCTTGGCCACGGGCTTCCCCTCGACCAGCACCACGTCCGCCGTGAAGTCGTAGCGGTCCTTGAAGAGCGAGGAGCCGACGCCGTAGGAGTCGACCGGGACGCCCAGCTCCTCGAAGCGGCGGATCTTGTCCGCGTCGAAGCCGCCGGAGGCGACGATCTCGACGTTCTCGAAGCCGGCGTCGTCCAGGGCGGCGCGTACGTTCCAGACGAGCTGCGGATTGACGCCGCGAGGGTCGAAGCGGCCCATCTGCGGCAGGATCGAACGGTCGACCAGCGTCTCCGACGTGTCGAGCCGCACGCCGTGCAGGCGCGGGCCGAGCGCGCGCGCAACGGCCAGCGATGTCCCCACGCAGTCGTTGTCGAAGTCGACGAGGCTGACCACCTTCACGTCCTCGGGCATCGTCTCGGCGAAGGCGATGCTCGCCTTCACGGTGTCGCCGCCGTAGGCCGCGATCAGGGCGTGCGGCACGGTGCCGACGCCCTCCGAGCCCCACCACGAGGCCTGTGCGTCCGTCGAGACGCCGATCGCGCCGGCGATGTGCGCGGCGTAGCCGTCGCCGGTCTGGACCAGCCAGTGGTCGTGCCGGGCGGGGAAGAACATGATCGACTTCGGCCACGCCGCCTCGACCACGCGCCGCGTGTTGGTCGCGACCTTGGTGCGCCGCGCCAGCACACCCAGGTAGAGCGTCTCCAGGTGCGCGAAGGCGGGGTAGGGGCCGGTGATCGACAGGACCGGCTCCCACGGCTCGATCGGGTCGCCGTCCCAGAGCGCCATGACCTCGAGGTCGTCCCAGTGGTACCCCTCGGTCAGGCACGTCTTCAGGATCGCGATCGCCTCGTCGATCCCGCCCAGCCACGCTCGTTTCTTCTGGAAGACCTGCACGGTGACCACCGGTGTGTGGCCCTGCGACTGGAGCACTTCCCGGGCGCGGACGAAGTATTTGTCCGAGTAGTAGCCGCTCCTCATCTTCTCGACGGGGAGCTGGAAGATGGAAGGATCCAGACGCCGGCCGGGCCGCAGCGGCGGCGGCGGCGTGGGTGGCACGTTGGCCCGGGGCCGTACGGGGTTGCTCATCGCCTCGTCGTCGGTCGCGGTATGCGTTCGCGCGAAAGCTTACGGTCCGGCCGGGCGACGCGCAATCATTCGGCGCGACCGCCGCCGAGAGAGCGCCGCAGGACGAACACGCTCAGCAGCGCCATGAGCCCGGCCATGGGCCACATGAGCGGATATCCATCGTATTCGGGGAAGAGCGGGCGGCCGAGATCGATGGCCACACCGACCAGCACCGGCGCGGCCACACGCGCGAGGCCAAGGGACAGGATGTACAGCCCCGTGTACCGCCCGATCGCCCGATTCCCGACCAGCGCCGCGAAGATCGGGTAGGGGAGCGCGATGAGCGCGGCGGCGCCGAGCCCGGACGTCAGGAGTAGCGCGATCGCGCCGTCCAGCTCGCGGACCAGGACGCCGAGGAGCATTGCGAACGCCGTGAGCAGGGCGCCCCCGGCGAGGAGCGGCGCCCGGCCGAAGCGGTCGCCCAGGCGTCCGAGCAGGACCGAGCCGATGCCGATCCCGGCCACCAGCAGCAGGAGCACCGCGGACGTCTCCGCCGTGTCGATCGCCAGCACCGCCACGGCGAAGAGGAAGATGTACGGCCGGATGCCGTCCACCGCGCCCGTCCACAGCGCATTGGCCACGAGGAAGCCGCGCACGTCCGGGCGCTCCCTCAGTTCCCGCCACACCGTGCGCGCCTGTCCGGTCGGCGGAGTGTCGGCCGAATCGCCCCAGCCGTTCAGCGGCGGCGCCGCCCACATCGTCACGCCCGTCGTCACGAGGATCAGCAGCGCGCCGACCAGGAAGGGGAGCGGCGGCCAGAGTGCGAAGAGCAGCCCGCCGACGACGAGGCCGTAGCCCAGCCCCGCCGCGTGCAGCGCGCCGCGCACGCCGTGCACCGTGCCGAGGCGCTCCTCCGGCACGGCATCGACCATGAGCGCCCAGAGCGGCGTGAGGTAGCCGTGGAACGCGGCGAAGTAGACGAACGCGAGCCCCGCGAGCGGCCAGTACCCCGAAACGAATGGCGCGGCCGCCATCGACGCCGCCATGATCGGCGCGGTCAGGACGAGGAACAGCGTCCGCCGCCCCCAGCGTCGCGCGAGCCGGTGCGGCAGGTGATCGCTCAACGCGCCGATCCAGTACGGCACCAGCAGCGCGAACACGCCCTCGCCGCCGATCGCGAAGCCGATCCACACCGCCGACGGCGCGTACTCCGCCAGCAGGATCGGGAGCAGCGCGACCATCACTGTCTGCCCGGCCGTCGAGCCGAGCGTGCCGGCGGTGATCCCGTATTCCCGTAATTTTCGGAGACGATCCGCGGTCACGCGTTGTTCCCGGTCCCGGCAGGCGACGACTCCACTCACGCCGCCCGGCGCCCCGCACCCCCCGCGCGCTCCAGACTCTCGCGCAGCCGCCGCGACAGATCGGCGACGGGCGTCGGCTCCGGCATGGGCGGCGCCTCGAGTGCGGGCGGAAGGCGGCCCTCCGCCTTCCCGCGCAGAAGCTCGAGGACCCGGGCCCGATAATCGTTCCTGTAGCGCGATGCGTCAAACCCGGTCGACAGGTTGCGGATCAGCTCCGTCGCCATCCGGATCTCGCCCTCCCGCAGCCGCGTCCCAGTCGGCAGCTCCAGCTCCCGCTCGTCGATCAGCTCCTCGGGGTAGTGCAGCGTCTCCAGCAGCAGCGCCTCCTCCCCCGGCCGCACCACCGCCAGGTGCTCGCGGTGCACGAGCACGAACTCCGCCACGCCCACCTTTCCACTGCGCCGCAGCGCCTCCCGCAGCATCACGTACGCCTCCTCGCCCCCTTCGTCCGGTGCCAGGAAGTACGGCTTGCGGTAATAGACCGGATCGATCTCCCGCAGGTCGACGAAGTCCCGGATCTCGATCGAGCGCGTCAGCCGCGGCGCAAGACGCGCGAGCTCTTCGTCCGTGACCGTCACCCATTCCCCATCGACCTCGATGCCCCGCACGATCTCGTCGTCCGGGACCGGCGCCTGCTCCGCACTGCACACCTTCTGGTACTGGATCGGCGCCAGGTCCGGCTCGTGCAGCAGCCGGAACTCGACTCGCCGCCTTCGCGCCGCCTGGTAGAGCTTGATCGGGATGTGCACCAGCTCGAAGCCGAGCGTGCCGTGCCAGAGCATCTCCATGCCTGCCTCCGCGCCGAAACGAACGCGCCCGCGTGAGTTGCGGGCGCTCGCGAACCGGCACGCGGCAAGAGATGGGCCGGGGTGCGGGTGGCCACGGACCTCAGCGCAGCAGCCAGCCGAATTGGAACGACACGCCGGTTCTGCCGCCCTCGGCCACGGATACCGTGCCGACGCCGAAAATACGATCGTTCAGGAAGGCCAGCGCGCCACCGCCGACGCCGTAGCTGTCGGACCAGCCTCCGTCCGTCATCTCGGAGATCGGGCTGCCGACGGAGTAGTACGGCCTCACGAAGGGCGTGATCCGATACCGGCCGTCCTCGTACGCCGCGGCTCCGATCGTCACACCGACGCTCGCGGTCGTGGCCAGCGACCGGCCCCAGTCCCCCCCGTTCAGCGACTGGGAGAGGCCGACCTCCGCCCATGGACAGACCAGGCCCGTGCCCAGCGGCCGCTCGTA
>CAYPGK010000046.1:0-25137 GCA_964410055.1 uncultured Gemmatimonadaceae bacterium
CGCTCACCCTCGGCGCCCGCGTCGACGACAACGACGCCTTCGGCACCTTCGGCACGTACCGCGCCGGCGTCGCCTACCGTCCGGCGCAGGGGACCAAGCTCCGCGCGGGAATCGGCACGGCGTTCAAGGAGCCGACGTTCTACGAGAACTTCGCGACCGGCTTCGTGCGCGGGAACCCCGACCTGCGCCCGGAGCGCTCGCTGAGCTGGGAGGCCGGGATCGAGCAGGTGCTCGCCGGCGACCGGCTCTCGCTCTCCGCGACGTACTTCGACCAGCGCTTCCGCGACATGATCCAGTACCGGTCCGTCCCCTTCGAGTCGACCGACCCGAACTACGAGAACGTGGTCGAGGCGACCGCCCGCGGCGCCGAGTTCGAGCTGAAGGCCGCGCCCGTCGCCGCGCTCATGGCGACGCTCGCCTACACCTACCTCGACACCGACGCCGTGGACGCGGGGTACGCGTCCGGGCCGGACGCCGAATACGTCCCGGGTCGGCCGCTCCTGCGCCGACCGACCCACGCCGCCCGGCTCGACCTGCGCTACGTACCGGCCGAGCGCGGCTCCCTCGACCTCTCGCTCCGCTACGTCGGCGAGCGCGACGACCTCGACTTCGCCGATGGTCTCGGCAAGCGCATCACGCTCCCGGCCTACACCGTGGCGGACGTCGGCGCGGAGGTCACGCTCCTTCGCGCCGAAGCGCGCCGCCCCGACCTCGCCGCGCTCCTGAGGATCGAGAACCTGTTCGACCGGAACTACGAGGAGATCGTGCACTTCCCGGCGCGCGGCCGCACGATCGTCGTGGGGATGCGGGTGGGGGCGGGGATGTGACGGCCGCGTGGCCCCGGGCCGTCCCCGCGCTCGCCTCGCTCGAATGGCCCGGGGCCGCTACGACGCTCGGCCGGGCACCGCCCGATCGGGATCGCCCGCCGGCACCAGGTCCAGCAGCCGGTGCCCGTCCAGCTCGAATGTCGAGCCGGTGGTGAATCGGACCGGCGCGCGGAAGAGCGGCCCGTCATAGACGAAGGTGTGGTACTCGCCGTGCTCGCCCGCGATGTCGGTGCCCGGCACCCCGGCGATCTCGTCCAGCAGGCGCCGGTCGAGGTCGCGGCCGAGCCATTCCGGACGGCCCAGCTCGAGGTTCACACCCACGACCCGCGCCCGGTAGCCCCGCTCGAGGAACTCCTGGATCAGCGCTTCGGGCCGCTCGCCCCAGAGCGGCTCGACGTGCTCGAGTCCCCGGGCACGAAGCCGGTCGTCGTACCAGTCGCGGATGTCCTCGAGGTGGATGTTGCCGAAGACGATGCCCTCGACGCCCCGGTCCGCCAGCTCATCGAGCACCCGGTCCAGCGCCGCCGCGTAGTCGCCCGGATGGGTGTGCGCCTGGACGAGCTCCAGCCCCAGCGCGTGGGCCTGCGCCGCGATCAGCTCGCGACGCAGGCCGTGGAAACGGACTCGACCGCTCACGCCTTCGTAGATGTTGAAGAGGTAGCGAACGTCCAGCCCCTGCCGGACGGCGCGGTCGAGGGCGAGCGTGGCATCCTTGCCGCCGCTCCAGCTCAGGGCGTGGATCACGGGGTCCTCCGGGCCCGGCCGCCGGCCGAGACCGGGCAGCCGGTTTCACGGACTGCGCTCGGGGTCCGCCAGCGACGACGCACGCCGCTATCCCTCCCCGGACCGTAGCATCCGGTAGCTCTCGTACCGCTCTTCGGAAATCTCGCCGGCCTCGACTGCGGCGCGGATGGCGCAACCGGGCTCGTGGGTGTGGGAGCAGCCGCGGCCGAAGCGGCACTCGCCCAGGTGAGGTCGGAATTCGGGGAAGTAGGTGTCCAGTCTGTCGAGGTCGACGCCCCAGAGCCCGAGCTCGCGCAGGCCGGGCGTGTCCGCCACGTACCCGCCGCAGCGCAGCGGGATCAGCTCGGCGGTGACGGTGGTGTGGCGCCCCTTGCCGACCGCCCTGCTGATCTCGGCGGTCCGCAGCCCGAGCCCGGGCTCGACCGCGTTGAGCAGGCTCGACTTGCCGACGCCGGACGGACCGGTGAGCACGCTCGTCTCGCCGCAGAGGCTTTCGCGGAGCG
This sequence comes from uncultured Gemmatimonadaceae bacterium, assembly GCA_964410055.1. Classification (GTDB taxonomy): domain Bacteria; phylum Gemmatimonadota; class Gemmatimonadetes; order Longimicrobiales; family RSA9; genus CALBZE01. Next base: position 2,075 of record CAYPGK010000046.1, read on the forward strand.
CGTCGACGCCCGTCCCGTCCTTCGCGCTCGTGTAGAGGACCGGGTAGCCGGCGGCCTCGTAGACCGAGAAGAGCTGCCGCGCCGCGTCCAGCCCCACGAGGTCGACCTTGTTGACGACGATCGTGGCCGGCAGGTCGTTCGCCTCGGCAAGGACGAGGAAGCGGTCCAGCATGCGCAGCCGCGGCTCGGGCTGCGCGGCGGCGAAGACCACGAAGACGCGGTCCACGTTCGCCACGATGATCTTCGCCCGTCGAGCCCCCTGTCCCGGGGCCCGACGGGCGAGCTCGCTGCGTCGTTCCTCTACCGCCTCGATCGTCGCGCTGCCGTCTGCGTGTCGCGCGACCTGTACCCTGTCCCCGGCGACGACGCGGTCGCCGGTCCGCTGCTCCATCTTGAGCCGCCCGCGCAGTGCGGCGGCCACGACTCCGCCTTCGTCCAGCTCCACGTCGTAGACGCCACCCGCTGCCTTGCGGACCGTTCCACGCTGGAGCACGGGGGGAGCCTCCTAGGCGGCGAAGCTCTCGAGCGCGGTGCCGAGTTCACCCTCGCGGAGCCGCTTGAGCGCGCGGTCCCGGAGCTGGCGCACCCGCTCGCGGGTCACGCCCAGCATGTTGCCGATCTCTTCGAGCGTGTGCTCGCGCCCGCCCTCGAGCCCGAAGTAGAGCCGGAGCACGCGCGCATCGCGCGGCGTGAGCGTGTCCAGCGCACGCTCGATCTGCTCGGCCATGAGCCGCTCCTCGACCGTTGCCTCGGGCTCGGCCGCCTCCTCGAGGATGAACCGCTCGACGAGCTGGCTGTCGTCGCTGTCGCCGATCGGCGAGTCGAGACGGATCTCGGCCGCGTTCAGCGTCTGGAGCGATTCCAGCGTCTCCGGCGTCAGCTTCGCAGCCGCCGCGAGCTCTTCCGTCGTCGGCTCGCGGCCAAGCTCCTGCTTCAGCCGCTCGCGCTCGCGGAAGATGCGCGCCAGGTCGCTCGCACGGTTCAGCGGCACACGCACCGCGCGCCCCTGGTTCGCCAGCGACGACAGGATCGCCTGCCGAATCCACCACACGGCGTACGAGATGAACTTCACGCCCTGGTCCGGATCGAACTTCCGCGCGGCCGTGACCAGCCCCACGTTCCCGTCCTGGATCAGGTCGATCAGCGATACGCCGCGGTTCTGGTACTTCTTGGCCACGCTGATGACGAAGCGGAGGTTCGCACGCACCAGCTTCTGGACCGCCTCCTCGTCGCCTGCCTGCGCACGACGGCCCAGTTCGATCTCTTCCTCCGGCGTGATCAGCTCGTGCTTGCTCACATCCCGGAGGTACTGATCCAAAGCGCTACGCTCCTCGGCGGTTCCCCCGACGAGGCTCGGCGAAAGCTCGCCGGTCGCCCGGCGGCGCCTCTTCCGCTCCTTCTTCTCCCTCGTATCCGGCGTGGTGGCCATCAGACCCTTCAACTCTCTGTAACACGCGCAGCGCCTCCGCGCCGCGTTGCGCGCCTGTGGACGATGCAAGGATTCTGCCGACAAAAGCGCCCGTCGGCCGCTTGCGCGCTGACGGGCGGGCGCCTCGCATTTCCGCCGCATCTAACACCGAATGCCCGGTCGGGGTTCCCGCCCGGGGCCATTCGGCGCCGTCGCACCGCTCCATTTCCGCCGCTGAATCGCTGGCGGTTCGCGAGGCGCGCCAAGATGCGCTCCCTTCCGCGTGCGCGCAAGGGTCACATCACGCATGTTCTCAGGGTCCGGGAGCCTCGTGATGCGTGTGGACTAGATCCCGATCGAATCCCTCGGAATGCGGGTCGGCATCGAGTCGACCTCGAACGTCGCGAGGAGGGTGTCGAGCGGCGGCGGCATCGGGCCACCCGGTTTGGCGAGCTCGGTCCGGAGCGCCATGACCGATTCGCGCAGCCGCGCGACGTCTTCCATGATCCGCTCCTCGGGCTCGTTCCTCCGGATCTGCGCGACGATGCGGTCGGCCATCGACTGGAGCTGCCGCAGCCACGCCTCGACTCCGTACGACGCCTGGAGCCAGGCGAAGGGCGGCTCGCTTTCCAGGATCCGGTCGGTGATCGCCTCCGCGCGGTAGATCCGGCTACGTGCATAGGCGTCGATCCCGCCGCGGGCGAGGGCCGCGTCGAGCTCGGCCTGCAGCCGGTCCAGCTTCTCCGTGAGCGACATGTTCTCGCGGATCGGCGCGATCAAGGTCGCCGGCGGAGGCGGCGGCTCCGACATGCGGTCCTCCTCCGGGTTCGGCTGGCACGCCACGGCCACGGCGAGTGGGAGGAGGGTGTAGATCCCCAGTGCGGTGCGCTTCATGGTACGGTGCGTTCGCGGGCAATCCGCGTGCCGAACCTTGCCGTTCGACCCGCCCGGGCCTAGCCTTTCCGAATGGAATGGATCGCAACCGGGATCACCGACCGCGGCTTGCGGAGACCCTCGAACGAGGATGTGTACCGCATCCGGGAGGACGTCGGCCTCTTCCTCGTGGCGGATGGGATGGGCGGGCATGCTGCGGGCGAGGTCGCGAGCGGGATCGCAGCGGAGATCGTCGAGCGCGAGACCGTGCGGGCGCTGGAGTCGGGCGCGTCGCCCGGCGCGGCACTGACCGACGCGATACGGGCCGCGCACCACGCGATCCACGAGCAGGCGGAGGCCGAGCCCGAACTGTCGGGGATGGGCACGACGCTGACCGCCGCACTCCTCGAGCCGGCGGCGGGGCTCCTCCACCTCGCGCACGTCGGCGACTCCCGCGCCTACCTCCTTCGCGGCGGCGAGCTCCGCCGCCTGACCCGTGACCACACCTGGGTACAGCAGCAGATCGACGACGGTCGGCTGAGCGAGGCCGAGTCCAGGACACACCCCTACGCCAACGTGCTCCTGCGCGCCCTCGGCGGGCCAGACGACGCGCTCGAAGTGGACGCCAGCCAGACACGCATCCGCGCCGGCGACCTCGTCCTCCTCTGTACCGACGGGCTGAGCGGCACCGTCGACGATGCGGACCTGCGCGAGATCCTGGACCGGCCGCTCCCCCTCGAAGCGCTCGCGGAGCAGCTCGTCGAGGCCGCCAAGCTGCGCAGCGGCCCCGACAACATCACCGCGGTCCTCGTCCGATTCGCGCCCTCAGCCGAGTAGCGGCTCCGGCGACGCGAGCCGCCGCTCGATCTCGGCTTCGGAAAGCAGCGCGAGGCGCGCGACCGCCCCGGGCTCGACGCTCCGCCGCGCGCCCAGCGTGAAGAGCCGGAGCACCCGCGCCGTCTGGTAGAGCGAATCGGCGACCCGCGGCAGCCCGATCAGCCCCGCCCGTCCACCGGGCCCCAGTCGGATCACCGCGCCCGAGCCGCGCCGGACCAGCAGGTCCAGCCCGAACATCGCCGGCTTCTCCGGATAGTCCAGGAACGCGCCGCCCGGCTCGAGGTCCAGCTCCCGGGCGAGCCGTTCCTCTACTCGCCGCTTGAGCGGCGTGTCATGGATCAGCCAGCGCCCGACCGCCTCGCCGTCCAGCTCCGCCGCCACCACCTCCGCCGCCCGCTTCGGCAGCCGCCGCGAGCGCAGCATCGTGAGCCACTGCCCGATCCGCGACGCTGCGTCCGCCGCCTCACCGCCGCGCAGCACGCCCTCCTTCGCCTTCGACTCCAGCACGAAGAGGAGCGCCTCATCCGTGCGGCCGACCAGGTCGTCCGGCTCGACCAGCCCGGCGTCGAGCGCGTCGGCCACGATCCGCTTGTACATGGCCGTGGCCGCGCGGACCGCGTGGTGCCAGTACACGTTGCGGAACATCTGGTACTTGGCGAAGAGGAGCGACTCGAGCGCCGCCACGCCCTTCTCCAGGACGCCCACCTCCGGCCGACCGGTCTCCGGGTCCTCGAGCACGACGAGCGCGTACAGCAGCCGGTCCACATCGACCTCGCCGTACGGCACGCCGCAGAAGCGCGCATCGCGTTTCAGGTACTCGATCTTGTCCAGGTCGAGGCTGCCGCTGACCAGCCCCTGGAGCGGGCTCTCCGACCGGCCGCGGATCAGCGCCTCGATGCGTTCCGGCCCGTCGGGCGCGACCGCCTCCAGCGCAGCGCGCACGTCCGGGTCGGTCAGGAACCGGCCGACCAGCGCCTCGTGGTGCCCCGGGATCCGACCCTCCTCCAGCTCCTCGATCGCATGCGAGTACGGATAGTGGCCGATGTCGTGGAGCAGCCCCGCGAGCGGGATGAGGCGCCGCTCGACCGGATCGACCCCGTCCAGCCCGCCCTGCTCGGACATCACCGCGAGCGCACGCTGCGCCAGGTGGTAGACGCCCAGTGCGTGGTCGAAGCGCGTGTGCGTGGCGCCCGGATAGATCAGGTACGCCAGCCCGAGCTGCCGGATGTAGCGAAGCCGCTGGAACGCCGCCGAGTCCACGATCCGGACCGCGGTCGCGTCCAGGCGGATCGTGTCCCACAGCGGGTCGCGGACGGTGATGGCGGTGGGTGTAGCGTCGATCATGTGGTGTCTCGGGGTCGTATGGGGGAAAGGGCACGAAGGCGGGGCCGACCCCGTCGGTCGCCCCGCCCCCACGTTTCCGGGGTGCCGGGCGAGATCGCGCCCGGAACCCCGCCGCCCATTGCCGCGCCGGGCACGCCGTGCCAGAGCGTGCGTCCGGCCCCGGCAGGCTTCCGGCGCGTCTTACTCGGCGATCGGCCCCGCCGCGCGCACGGCCTCGCTGACGTCCGCCGCGAACTCCTCGAAGTTCTCGCGGAACATCGCCGCCAGCTTCTTCGCCTGCTCGTCGTAGGCGGCCGGGTCGGCCCACGTCTGGCGCGGCATGAGCACCTCGTCCGGCACGCCAGGCACGCTGACGGGCACGTGCAGCCCGAAGATCGGGTCCTGGCGCGTCTCGACGTCATCCAGCTTCCCGCTGATCGCCGCATCGACCATGGCGCGCGTGTAGGCCAGCTTCATCCGGCTGCCTACGCCGTAGGGGCCGCCGGTCCAGCCGGTGTTGACGAGCCAGCACTGCGCATCGTGACGCTCGATCTTCTCGCCCAGCATCCGCGCGTACGTCGAGGCCGGGAGCGGCAGGAACGGCGCGCCGAAGCAGGTGCTGAACGTCGCCTTCGGCTCCGTCACGCCCCGCTCCGTGCCGGCGACCTTCGCCGTGTAGCCGGAGAGGAAGTGGTACATCGCCTGCTCGCGCGTCAGCTTCGAGATCGGCGGGAGCACGCCGAACGCGTCGGCGGTCAGGAACATCACGTGGTTCGGATGGCCGGCGCGCCCGCTCTCGACCGCGCCCTCGATGAAGGAGAGCGGGTACGACGAACGCGTGTTCTCGGTGATGCTGTCGTCGTCCCAGTCCACGACGCGGGTGTCCGGATCCATGACGACGTTCTCGAGGATCGCGCCGAAGCGACGGCTCGCGGCGTAGATCAGCGGCTCGCCCTCGGGCGAGAGACGGATCACCTTGGCGTAGTTGCCGCCCTCGAAGTTGAAGACGCCCGCCTCGGACCAGCCGTGCTCGTCATCGCCGATCAGGTGCCGGTTCGGGTCGGTCGAGAGCGTGGTCTTCCCCGTCCCCGAGAGCCCGAAGAAGAGCGCGACATCGCCACCCTTGCCCACGTTCGCCGAGCAGTGCATCGACAGCACGCCCTCGAGCGGGAGCAGGTAGTTCATGACCGAGAAGATCGACTTCTTGATCTCACCGGCGTAGCGCGTGCCGCCGATCAGCACCAGACGCGCGCCGAAGTTGATCACCACGAACGTGCCCGTCCGCGTCCCGTGCACCGACGGGTCCGCGTGATACTCGGGCGCGTGCAGCACCGTGAAGCCGGGCTCGAAGTCCTTGCGCTCCTCCGCGGGCGGCACGATGAACATGTTCCGGGCGAAAAGCGTGTGCCACGCGCTCGGGCTGATCACCCGCACGTTCAGGCGGTAGGCCGGATCGGCGCCGGCGTACAGGTCCTGGACGTACAGCTCCTGGTTCTCCAGGTACCGCAGCACATCCTGGTGCAGCCGCTCGAAGTGCGCCTGCGAGAGCGGCACGTTCACGCTGCCCCAGGCGATCTTGTCCTCGCTGGACGCCTCGCGCACCACGAACTTGTCGTTGGGCGAACGGCCCGTGTGCGGTGTCGTGATCGCGACGAACGAGCCCTCCTCCGTCAACGACCCCTCGCCGCGGCGGATCGCCTGCTCGATCAGACCCGCCGCACCCAGGTTCCAGTGGACCGGTCCGCGGGCGTTCAGCCCGTGGCGGCTCAAGTCCGCGATCATGGTCATCGTACTCACTCTTACCTCGTTCAGGTTGTCGCCTGCCCGGGGCGCTGCTGCGCGTCCACCACGGCGATGGCTGTCAGGTTCACGATGTCCGCTGCCGATGCGCCTCGCTGCAACACGTGCACGGGGCGCCCCATCCCGAGCAGGATCGGCCCGATCGCCTCCGCTCCGCCGATCCGGTTGAGCAGTTTGTAGGCGATGTTCGCCGCATTGAGCTCGGGGAAGATCAGAACGTTCGCACGGTCCTTCAGCTTGCTGAACGGGAAGAGACGCTGCAGGATCTCCGGCACGACCGCCGTGTCCGCCTGCATCTCGCCATCCACGATCAGCTCCGGCCGCAGCGACTTCACGCGCTCGACCGCCAGCCGCACCTTCTCCGACTCCGGGTGCCGCGCGGAGCCGAAGTTCGAGAACGAGAGCAACGCCATCTGCGGCTCGATGCCGAGCCGCTCGACGAAGCCTGCGGCAAGCAGCGCGATCTCCGAGAGCGCCTCCGCGTCCGGGTCGATGTTGACCGTCGTGTCCGCGAAGAACATGAGGTCGTGCTGCAGGATCATCATGTACAGCCCGGCGACGTGTTCGACGTCGGGCGCGGTGCCGATCACCTCGAGCGCGGGCCGGATCGTCTCCGGGTACGACGAGTCCTCGCCGGCGATCACCCCGTCGGCGTCGCCCTCGGAGACCATCATGCACGCAAAGTAGATCGGCTGACGCGTCCTTTCCAGGGCCTCGGCCCGGCTGAGCCCCTTGCGCTGCCGCCGCCGGTACAGCTCATCGGCGTAGCGCTGCAGGCGCTCCTCCTCGAGCCAGGGGTTGATGATGTCGATCCCCGTGAGCGAGGCGCCCAGCTCTTCGGCACGCCTGCGGATCCGGTCCTCGCGGCCCAGCAGGATCGGCCGCGCGAGCCCCTCGTCGACGATCCGCGCCGCCGCGCGGATCACCCGCTCGTGCTCGCCTTCGGGGTAGACGATGCGCTTCGGCGCCTTGCGCGCCTTCAGCATGATGTCGCGCATCACCTCGCGCGTCCGGCCGAGGCGCGCCTCCAGGCGGTGGCGGTACTCGTCCAGGTCGAGCTGCACGCGCGCCGCACCCGTTTCCATTGCCGCCTTGGCCACTGCCGGCGCGACCCAGAGCAGCACGCGCGGGTCGAACGGCTTGGGGATGAGATACTCGCGGCCGAAACGGAACGACCGCTCGCCGTACGCCAGCGCGACGGCCTCGGGGACGTCCTCCTTCGCGAGCGCGGCCAGCGCCTTCGTGGCCGCCATCTTCATCGCCTCGTTGATCGCGCGCGCCCGCACGTCCAGCGCGCCGCGGAAGATGAAGGGGAAGCCGAGGACGTTGTTGACCTGGTTCGGGTAGTCGGTCCGGCCCGTCGCCATGATCGCGTCGTCGCGGACCTCGGCCACCTCCTCCGGCGAGATCTCGGGGTCCGGGTTCGCCAGCGCGAAGATGATCGGCTGGTCCGCCATCGACGCGACCATCTCCTTGGAGACGATCCCGCCGACCGAGAGGCCGACGAAGCAGTCCGCGCCGCGAAGTGCGTCGGCGAGCGTGCGCAGATCGGACTCCTGAGCGAACCGCGCCTTGTAGGGGTCCATGTCCTCGACCCGGTCCGGCGAGATCAGCCCCTTGCTGTCGTACATGAGGATGTTCTCGCGCCGGACGCCGAGGCGGACGTAGTGCTCGGCCGTCGCGATCGCCGCCGCGCCCGCGCCGCTGAAGACGACGCGGATCTCGTCGATCTTCTTCCCCGTCAGCTCGAGTGCGTTGAGCAGCGCCGCGCCGGAGATGATCGCCGTGCCGTGCTGGTCGTCGTGGAAGACCGGGATCTGGAGGCGCTCGCGCAGCGCCTCTTCGATCTGGAAGCACTCCGGCGCGCGGATGTCCTCGAGGTTGATGCCGCCGACCGTCGGCTCGAGGAGCTCGCAGAAGCGGATGATCTCCTCCGGGTCCTCGGTGTCGACCTCGAGGTCGAATACGTCGATGTCCGCGAAACGCTTGAAGAGGACGGCCTTCCCCTCCATGACCGGCTTCGCGCCGAGCGGGCCCAGATTGCCCAGGCCCAGGACCGCCGTCCCGTTCGTCACCACGGCGACCAGATTGCCGCGCGCGGTGTAGCGGAACACATCGTCCGGGTTTTCCGCAATCGCACGGCACGGCTCCGCCACGCCGGGCGAGTACGCCAGTGAGAGGTCACGCTGCGTTCCGACCGCCTTGGTCGGGGTGACCGCGATCTTGCCGGGTCGGCCCTCCGAATGGTACTCGAGGGCCTCCTGGCGTCGGTTCGCCATATGCTTCCTGATCCCTGCTCGATACGGAGCTTCCGTGCTCCGGAGAAAAGTGCAAGCTTACCCGTGGGTTCCGCGCGCTGTCAAGGCAGAGCGCGCCCGTGACGTGGGTGTATCCGTGACCGGGCCGGGCGTGCTAAATTCAAGAGCCGGCGAGCGCTGCCCGGCGCGCGGGCGGCGTGGCTCGCCCACCTCCACCTCCCACCCCGACGATGGCCGCGGCGACGGCGCAGGCGCCGGAACCCGCGGGGAGCGAAACGGTGTACGTCCCACCATGACCCGATTCGTCGCCGTCTTCCTGCTCCTGCTCTCCTCCGCGGCGCGGCTGCATGCCCAGGCGGCGTCCGCGCCGCGAGTGGAGTCGGATCGATGCGACGATGGGGTCGTCTCCGTCGTCTTCATCGACAACCATTCCATCTTCGACACGGCCGACCCGACGCTCGACGGCCGCTTCGGCTGGGCGTACCGTCTCGCGAACGCGCTGCACGTGCGGACGCGCAGGGAGGTGATCGAGCGGGAGCTGCTCGTGCGCCCCGGCGACTGCCACGACCCGGCGCGGCTCGAGGAGTCCGAGCGGCTCCTGCGGTCGTACCCGTTCCTGTCGCGTGTCGATGTCTTCTCCATCCGCCAGCCGGACGGGAGCCACCACGTCGTCGTGGACACGCAGGACGAGTGGAGCACACAGCTGGACGTGCGCGTCGGCGTCGAGGATGGGCTCCGGTTCGAGGGCGCGCGGCTGCGGGAGCTGAACCTGCTCGGGACCGGGCGTACCCTCGAGTTCTTCTTCCTGGAGCGCGACGCGAACCAGGAGTACGGCGTCGGCTACGCGACGCCGCAGCTCTTCCGCACCCGCTGGGACATGGCGCTGGCGGCGGGCCGGACCCGTGCGGGCAGCTTCGTCCGGCAGACCATCGCCTATCCGTTCGTGGGGGAGGCGGGCCGCTGGGCGGCGCGCCAGACGCTGCGCCGCCAGGACCGCTTCTTCGACTACGCGCTGAGCGGTCCCGACGAGGAGCACCTCCTGCTACCGGTCCGGGAGCAGGTCTTCGAGCTCGCCGTCGTCGGGCGTTCCGGGGAGGTCGGCCGGCTCGCCACCTTCGGCGCAGCGCTCGGCTACGTCGGCCTCTCTTATCCAGGCGGCGCTTCGGCGATCGAGCACGTCTTCGGGCATGACTACCACGAGACGACCTTGCCCGGCTCCGACGCCTCCGCCGCGGTACTCCGGCAGATGACGGAGCTGGAGGCGCTGCGCCTTACCTTCCTCCTCGGGCGCCGCGGCATCACGTGGGTCAAGCGAAGGGGCTTCGACAGCCTGCGCGGCGCGCAGGACATCGCGCTCGGCTCCGAGGTCGAGCTCGCGCTCGGCGCATCGCTGCCGAGCGGCGCGAGCGGCGGCGGCCCGCCCGGCGCGATCGCGGGGCTCTCCTTCTACGGCGCCCGCGAGCTCGGGAACCTGCTCGTCGCGTCGACGCTGCGCCTCGACGGCCGCCTCGACCACGATGCGGCGGAAGATGCTCGACGTTGGCGCGACCTCTACGCCGATGGCGAAGTCCTGGCCTACTGGCGTCCCGCCGTGCTCGCGCGCCACACCTTCGTGCTCCGCGGCGCGGGCGCGGGCGGATTCCAGTCGCGTACGCCGTTCCAACTCACCCTCGGCGGCGACAGGGGCCTCAGAGGCTTCGAGCGGTACCGGTTCCCCGGCGGCCGGCGCGTGCTCTTCTCACTCGAGGACCGGGTCTACTTCGGCTGGCCGTTCCGCGACGTGCTCGACCTCGGCGGCACGCTCTTCTTCGACCTCGGCCGAGTCTGGCCCGGCGATGCGCCGTTCGGCGTGGATTCCGGCTGGCGCGCCGCCGCCGGGCTCGGCCTGCGCGGCGCGCTCCCCGCCGGCGGCCGGACCACCTATCGCATCGACCTGGCGTGGCCGCTCACGCACGGCGCGAGCTGGCGCGACGCGCGTCTGGTCCTCTCGATCGGCGAGCTGCTCGGCCTGTCCCGGACCGCACGCGCCGAGCCCGTACCGGCCTTCCGTCAGCTCGGGCTCACCGGCCAGTCGTTCTACTTTCCACAATGACGAGCGGGCGCCATCTTACGCCACATGACAGCGAGATGGACCCGATACACGGCGCGCTGGATCTTCCCGGTCAGCGCGCCGCCGATCCGTGATGGCGCGCTCCTGGTCGACGATGAAGGCCGCATCGCCGCCGTCGGCGCCGCGGCCGACGTGCCGGCGCCCGAAGAGGCCGCCGCCATCGACCTCGGCGAGGCCGCGCTCCTCCCCGGCCTCGTCAACGTGCACGGCCACCCTGAGCTTTCGCTCCTGCGCGGGCTCCTCGACGACCTGCCGTTCCACGAGTGGATCCCGGCGCTGAACCGGACCAAGCGCCGCGCCGCGCTCGGCCCGGACGACTACGTGACTGCCGCGCGCTGGACGTGCGTCGAGGCGCTCGCGGCCGGGATCACCACCTTCGGCGCGACCGAGGACTCCGCCGCAGCGCTCGACGCGCTGATCGAGGCGGGGCTGCGCGGCGTCGTCTATCAGGAAGTGTTCGGCCCCGCGCCGGAGCAGGTCGACGATTCGCTGGCCGGGCTCGTCCGCAAGCTCGACGTGCTGCGTCGCCGCGAGACCGACCTCGTCCGTGTGGGCGTATCGCCCCACGCGCCGTACACCGTCTCGGACGAGCTATTCCGCCGGACCGCCGAATTCGCGCTCTCTGAAGGACTCCCGGTCGCGATCCACGCGGCCGAGGGCGAGGCCGAGGAGCGGCTGGTGAGGGAGGGCACGGGCCCGTTCGCCGACGGGCTCCGCGTTCGGGGGATCGCGACCCCGCCGCGCGGCCGCTCGACGATCGAGCTCCTCGACCGGCTCGGCGTACTCCGGACCCGGCCGCTCCTGATCCACTGCGTCCGCGTCGACGAGGACGACCGCCGCCTGATCGCAGACGCCGGCGCGACCGTCGCGCACTGCCCTGCGGCCAACGCACGCCTCGGCCACGGCGTGGCGCCGCTCCTCGAGATGCGCGAGGCCGGCATCGCCGTCGGGCTAGGCACCGACTCCGTCGCGAGCAACAATCGCCTGGACGTCTTCGAGGAGGCGCGCCTCGCGCAGCTCTTCCAGCGCGCACGCCACGGCTCGGGCTCGATCCTCTCGGCCGCGGAGCTGCTCCGCCTCGCCACGCTCGATGGCGCGCGCGTGCTCGGCCTCGACGACCGGGTCGGCTCGCTCGAGCCCGGGAAGGACGCCGACCTCTGCGCCGTCTCCTTCGCCGGCGCCCACATCGTCCCCGTGCACGAGCCGGCGTCCGCGCTCTTCCACGCCGCGCGCGCGCCCGACGTCGTCCTGACCGCCGTCCGCGGACGGATCCTCTACCGCGACGGCCGCGTCCTCTCGATCGACGCCGACGCCCTGCGCCCCCGCGTGGACGAACTCGCGGCCCGGCTCTTCCGGGCCAGGAACGACGACTGACCGCGGCGACCGAGCCGACGCCCGATGCGAACGTCTCCCGACTACACCGTCCGCGAATCGCGACACGCCGGGATCCGCCGCCGCGCGGACGACGTGGGCGCCCGCGAGGTCGTCGTCTACATCGAACCGGCCGGCCACGCCGGCCCTGCTGCGACGTGACTCGCCTGCCGCGGCTCTCGCACGCGCACGAGCTCCTCGACGAGCCGTCGCACGACCGGGCCGAGCTCGAGGAGAGCCTGGACGACGTCGCGGCGGTCAACCGCTGGCTCGGCGGCACCCGCGCCCTCCTCCACCACCTCGCCCCGCTCCTCGCACCCGACCGCACCACCGCCCTCCTCGACGCCGGCACCGGCTCCGCCGACCTGCCCCGCGCCATCGTCCGCTGGGCGCGCCGCCATCGTCGCACCGTTCGCATCACCGCCACGGACCTGCACCCGCAGACGCTCGAGATCGCGCGCCGGCGGTCCAGGGGCTTCCCGGAGATTTCCTTCGCCCTGGCCGACGTCCGGGCGCTCCCCTACCCCGACGGCGCCTTCGACGTCGCGCTCCTCTCGCTCACGCTGCACCACCTCGACAGTGACGACATCGTGAGCGCGCTCCGCGAGCTCGCCCGCACGGCCCGCCGCGCGGTCCTCGTCGGCGAGCTCGAGCGCAGCCGCGCCGCCTACCTCGGCGCCCGCCTCCTCGCGGCCACCGTATGGCGCGGCAATCGGCTCACCCGCCACGACGGACCCATCTCCGTCCTACGGGCGTTCACCCCGGCAGAGCTCGTGGACTTCGCGCAACGGGCGGGGCTACACGAGCCGCGCGTCCACCGCCACCCGCTCTTCCGGCTCGTCCTCGTCGCGGGCGGTGGCGCGGCGGGGAGGGCACCGGCCTGACACGGGCCGCCGAGCCAGGAACGCCCCCTCCATTACGCGCTCCTCCTTTACACGCGCCACCCGGCACCCCCATCATTCCGGCAGCCGCCCGGCGGCGTCCCCTCGTGACGCCGCCGATTCCTTGCGGCTGCCGACGGCCGCCCGACCCGTACGCGAGAGGATTCCCGCGTGGACGAGTTGGATGCCATCGTCGTCGGCGCCGGCCCGGCCGGCTCAGCCACCGCGCTGCTCCTCGCGGCCGCGGGACACGCGGTCCTGCTCGTCGACCGCGAGCGCTTCCCGCGCGCCAAGGCGTGCGGCGACTGCCTGAGCGCCGCCGCCACTCCCCTCCTCGACCGCCTCGGCGTCCTGGACGCCGTCCACGCCCAGCGCCCCGCTCGCCTGCGCGGCTGGCGCATCGTGGCACCGGGCGGCGATTCCTTCGTCGCCGGCTTCGGCCCCGATCCGACCGACCCGTCCCGGCCGGCCACGGCACTCGCGCTCACCAGGGAAAGGCTCGACCACGCGCTCGTATGCGGCGCGATCGCGCGCGGTGCACGGTTCCGCGCCGTCCACGTGACCGGACTCCTCCACGACAGCGCCGGCCGCGTGATTGGCATCCGAGGCCGAGGCGATGAAGGCGCGCCCACCGAGCTCCGCGCCCGCCTCGTCGTCGGCGCCGACGGGCTGCGCTCCATCGTCGCCCGCCGCCTCGGACTCGTCCGCCCGCCCGGCCGGCTGCGCAAGGCGTCGCTCTCCGCACACGTCCGCGGCATCCCCGGCATCCACGAGGTCGGCGAGATGCACCTCGCGGCCCGGGCGTGCGCGGGCATCGCCCCCGTCGCGGAGCCCGGAGCCGACGGCGACGTCGTCTGCAACCTCACGCTCGTGGTCGATGCCCCGACCTACGCCCGCGAGATCGCCCGGGGCGCGGAGACGTTCTACTGGACGATGCTGCGCCGATTCCCGCGCCTCGCCGGGCGGCTGCACGACGCGCGCATCGCCGCTCCCCGGACGGTGGCCGCCGGCGAGAGCCCGGCCGCGGCGGCTCATGGCCCGGCCCCCGCGGCGCCGGACCCGTCCGCCACCGCCGGCGAACCGCACCACTCCACCCCGCGCCTCCTCGCCTCCGGGCCCTTCGACCGGCCGACCCGCGGCGTCGTGGCCGACGGCGCTGCGCTCGTCGGCGATGCGGCCGGCTACTTCGACCCATTCACCGGACAGGGCATCCACCAGGCGCTCGCCGGCGCCGAGATCCTCGCCGAGGAGGCCGATGCCGCACTCCGCGCGGGCGACGTCTCCGCACGGCGTCTGCGCCGCTACGCCCGCCGCCATGCGAAGATGCTGCGCGCCCCACGCGCGCTCCAGCGCATAATCGAGCTCGTGATTTCCCGGCCCCGGCTCGCCGACTTCGCCATCCGGCGCCTCGCCGCAGCGCCCGAGGCCGCCGCCGCAATCGTCGCCGCGACCGGCGACCTGTACCCCATCCGCGACCTGGCGCGGGCCGATGTCCTGGCCGCGTTGCTCCGCGCCTCCAACCGACAGGAGCTGCCGACATGATGCTGACCGACATGATGCTGATGCACGCACCCGCCGATGCCTGCTTCCGCGTCGCCGCCGACGTGGAGCGCTGGCCCGAGATCCTCGCGCACTACCGGTGGATCCGATTCCACGAAAAGGACGGCTTCGGAACCGGGAGGGTCGAGATGGCTGCCTGGCGCGTCTTCGCCGGCCCGCTCCGGTACCCGACGTGGTGGGTCTCCGAGATGTCCATCGATCCCGATGAGCCCGCCGTCCACTACCGCCACGTCGATGGGATCACCCGCGGTATGGTCGTCAAGTGGGCCTTCCAGTCCGTCGACGCCGAAAGCACGCTCGTCGTGCTCACCCACGCCTGGGACGGGCCGCGCTGGCCGCTCATCGGCGGCTTCGCATGGCGGCACGTCATCGGGCCGCACTTCGTCAGCGCCATTGCGCGCCGCACCCTGGCCGGCGTGGCCGCCGAGGCCGAACGCCTTTCACGCGGCGCCGAACACCCGCACGCCGGACGGGCACAATGACCGGGCCGATCCGCCACCGCGTCGCCATCACGGGCCTCGGCCCGATCACCGCCGTCGGCACCGGCGTCGACCGGCTCTGGGACGGACTCCGCCGCGAACGCTCGCCCATCCGCCGCATCACCCGCTTCGACACCACGCCGTGGCGCTCGCACATCGGCGCCGAGGTCGACGATTTCGAGCCCGAACGCTACATCGACCCCAGGACCGTCCGCCGCCTCGACCGATACTCGCAGTTCGCCGTCGCCTCGACCCGCATGGCACTCGACGACGCCCGCCTCGACCCCTCCCGCCTCGACCCCGACCGCGTCGCCGTCCAGATCGGTTCCGCGCTCGGCGGCGTCGCCTACGCCGAACAACAGGTCGTCAACTTCCTGACGCGCGGCATCCGCGCCGTCGACCCCCGCGTCGCCCTCACCACCTTCGGCGGCGCCGCGAGCTGCTCCATCGCCATCGAGTTCGGCTTCACCGGGCCAAACGCGACCAACGCCATGTCCTGCGCCTCCGGCACCATCGCAATCGGCGAGGCCTGGCGGCTCGTGCGCGACGGCATCGCCGACGTCGCCATCGCCGGCGGCGTCGAGGCGCCCCTCGCACCTCTCTCCTTCGGCGCTTTCGCCATCATCCGCGCCATGAGCACACGCAACCACGACCCCGAACGCGCCTGCCGCCCCTTCGACCGCGAACGCGACGGCTTCGTCATGGGCGAGGGCGCGTGCGCACTGGTCCTCGAACGCCTCGACCACGCCCGCGCTCGCGGCGCTCGCATCTACGCCGAGATCCTCGGCTACGCCACCACCAACGACGCCCACCACATGACCGCGCCACGACCCGACGGCGCCCAGGCCCTCCGCGCCATGCGCACCGCGCTCCAACGCGCCGACGTCGAGCCCGAACAGATCGACTTCATCAGCCCGCACGGCTCGTCCACCCCCCTCAACGACTCCACCGAGAGCATCGCTCTCAAGGCCCTGTTCGGCGAACGCGCTCACCATATCCCCATCAGCGGCACCAAGCCCTACCACGCCCACGCGCTCGGCGCATCCGGCGCCATCGAGGCCGCCATCGCATGCCTCGCCTTCGAACGAGGATGGATCCCGCCCACCCTCAACTTCCAGGAAGGCGACGATGCGTGCGACCTCGATTACGTCGCCGGTAGCGGCAGGGCGTATCGCCCCACCCTCTGTCTGTCGAATTCTTTCGGATTCGGCGGGATCAACGCCTGCCTCGTCCTCAGCGCCGAGCCTCGCGCCGCCTGACGCCGCACAGCAAAAGCGCAGACTCGAAGAGAAGGCCGGACCCCCGGGCGAAGGGGTCCGGCCTTTGCGCATGGATTCGAAGCGCCGCACTGCTCACCGGGCGGGAGGGCGCGGTGGCAAGAATCATGCACCATGAGGCGACCGGCCCGGGAAACATTTGACGGCCCGGGGCGGCACGCCGGCGCATGAGGACCGGCGAGTGGTTCACAAACGGAAACTCAAAGGAGGTCTCATGAACCTGCTCCTCCGGGCGGCCGCGGCCGCGGCACTCCTGCTGCCGCTGGCGGTCGCGCCCGCAACGGCACAGAACTACAGGGGTGCCTGGTCGCTCTACGGCGGCGGCATCTGGTTCAGTGATTTGAACAACAACGGCGACATCGGCGTCTTCGATATCGACGAAGTACTCTTCGAAGACATCTTCGGCATCGACCGCGATCTGGTCGCCGTCGACGATTTCGGGTTCCTGGACCTGACGCTGGAGCCGGGTTGGCTCGTCGGCACGCAGCTCGAGTACTGGTTCGGCAACGGCCGGTTCGGTATCCGGGCGAATGGCGCGTACACGGAGCGCTCGTTCGATCTGGAGGGCGATGGTTTCCTCTTCTTCAACGAGTTCTTCGATGGCGTCAATCTCGTCGATGGCGACGACCTCGATTTCGGGGATGTGAACACGTGGCTGATCGACGGTGACCTGATGATCCGCATTCTGCGTCCCGAGCGGAATCGGGTGTGGGCGCCGTTCGTGAGCCTGGGTGCCGGTGTTGCGATCTACAACCCGGCGGGCAGTGCGCCGTTGCTCATCTTCCCGGCGAACGCCGCGTTCGGCGACTTCGATTTCGTCGGCGTGGACATCGACAATGATGGCATTGTCGAGGACTTCATCCTCGAGACCGGGGATGGGAACAGCGAGACGAAGTTCGTGACGGCGTTCGGCCTGGGTACGGACATCCTGCCGGGCTGGAGTCTCGGGAACATCGGGATCGGGATCCGTCTCGAGGTTGCCGACCACATCGCGTGGGATTCGCCGGCCGAGCCGATCTTCGGCGATGACGACTTCGACCCGGTGCACAACGTGCGCTTCACGGCAGGCGTGCTGACGACGTTCGGCCGTCTGTTCGCGGAAGAGGTCGTGGCCGTGGCCCCGCCGCCGGCGCCGCCGGCGCCTCCGGCGGAGGAGGCGATCACGGTGTGCGTGATCGATCCGAACACGTACGACGTCGGGTACATCAACGCGGTCTACATGCCGAGCACGGGTGACACGCTGGTGGTGGTCAACGGCCAGCGTACGCCGATCATGACGGCATACCCCGAGCGGTCGCCGCTCTACGTGTCCACCGCGCGGTGGTACACGGCGGGCGAGCCGCTCACGGTGCACACCGTCGGAATGGAGACCGAGTGGGTGACGTACGGCGGCGGCCGGGTCATCGATCCGAACGACCTGGCGTTCCTCGGCACGGTCGACGGCACGCCGGTCTACGCCGACGTGGACGACGTCCGTGGCATTCTCGATGACCTCGAGAGTGCTCGAACCGACAACCTCGAGGACCGGATCGAGAGCGATCGTGAGATCCGCGAGGCGTTCGACGAGCTCGAGGTGGTCTACGTGCCGCTTTCGTCGAACTGCGTCTTCCAGCCGCTGCGTCGCGTCGAGGAAGTCCGCAAGGTTCGCGGATGAGCCTCGCGTCTCATGCGGAGCGAAAGAGCCCGGCCCGACGGCCGGGCTCTCTTGCTTCCCGCACCGCTTGCCAAACTTCCCGCCTCAGCACTAGCATTCGCTCATGATGACCACCGATGGAGATTGCGGCGCCGACGCCGCTCGACGGGAGTCGCTGGAGGAGCTGCACGGGTGACGGCGGATCTTTCCTTGACCGGACGCCTGCTGGCGGTCGCCTTTGCCAGCGGGCTCAACGTTTATGCGACCGTCGCCGTCCTTGGCCTCGCCTCCCGGCTCGGGTGGGGCCCCACGCTCCCGCCGGGGCTGCGCGGCCTCGAGGATACCGTCGTCATCGCCAGCGCCACCCTCCTCTTCCTCGTCGAGTTCGTCCTCGACAAGGTGCCCCACGTCGATTCGCTCTGGGACGCCGTCCACACCTTCATCCGTCCCATGGCCGCCGCGCTGCTCGCCTTCGGCGCCGCCGACGGCGTGCCGATCGCCATCCGGATCGGCATCGCCGCCCTTGCGGGCGTGACCGCGCTCGCCGCTCACGGCACCAAGGCCGGCCTGCGCCTCGCCCTCAACACCACGCGCAAGCGCATGACCACCCTCGGCGTCAGCCTGGGCGAGGATGCGGCCGCCATCACGATCGTCGTCACGGCACTCGTTTTCCCGGACACGGCGCCCGCCGTCGCCGGCGGAATCCTCGCACTCCTCATGCTCTTCGGCCCCGGCCTCTGGCGACCCTTCGTCTTCGGGATCCGCGCCCTCGCCGCTCGCATTCGCGGCTTCTTCGGCGGCGCCCGCTGGCGCGAACTCGACGAGGTGCCTCGCTCGCTCCGCGCACTCGTCGACCCCCCGGCGATCGCAGCGCCCAGCCCGCGCGCCACCCGCGCCTGCCTCTCCGCCGGCCGGCCCGTCGGCATCTTCCGCAACGGCTGGCTCGTCCGCACCGAAGACGACACGCTCTTCCTCTACCGCTCGTTCGGCCGGCCACGCCGCATCACGCTGCCGCCGCTCCACGACGCCCGCATCCGTCACGGACCCTGGGCCGACTCCGTCGATTGCAGCAGCGACCGGTTCCGTTGCACCGTGTTCCTCCTCAAGGACGGCCCGGAACCCGAGCTCGTCTTCCCCGTTCACACGAACGACGTGCCATGAGCCTGGAAGAATTCCGCAAGTTCCGCGAACGCATGAACGAGCGCATCCTCGAGGCCGACAACCTCGAGATCCGCCGCTTCTTCGCACTCGATTCACGCGCCTACGAGGACGGCGCGCTCCCCGCCCGTACCAAGGAGCTCCTCGGCCTCGTCGCCTCCCTCGTACTCCGCTGCGACGATTGCATCACCTACCACCTCATCCGCTGCGCCGAGGAGGGCGTCACCGACGAGGAGTTCTTCGAGACCTTCTCCATCGGCCTCGTCGTCGGCGGCTCGATCGTCATCCCTCACCTGCGCCGCGCGGTCGCCCGGCTCGACGAGATCCGTGAGGCCGCCGCATCCGATCCGGCCGCGACACCGCCCGCGTCCGGGAACATCTGACCGGGTCCAGGGTATGCCTCGTCCGCTGTGCGATCCCAACGTACAACGGCGTTGACATCGCCTCCGGCCTCTGTTAGGATTGACAGGCTATGATCGGTGTCGATTCGGGGAACGAGGCGCTGCCTCCCTGCGGGCAGCCGGTACAACTTCGATTCCTCCATCTGTAAGCAGCGAGCGTCGTCCCGCGATGCTTCCGCTGCTTTTTTCGTTTGTCCACCCGATCCGAGGATGTCGCGACATATGTTCTTGAATTCCCGCGCACTGGACTCCTTTGATCAGTATCTCTTCGATGTAGAAAAGTACCCGCTGATCGAAGACCCCGAAGAAGAGCGCGAGCTGGCGCGCCGGGCCCGGGCGGGGGACAAGGAGGCAGCCGAGCGGCTGGTGACGGCGAACCTGCGCTTCGTCATCTCCTACGTGAAGAAGTACCAGGGCCGGGGGCTGGGCCTGGCGGAGCTGGTCTGCATCGGCAACGAAGGTCTTCTGAAGGCGGTCAAGAAGTTCGATCCGGACAAGGGGGTGAAGTTCATCTCCTACGCGGTGTGGTGGATCCGGCAGACGGTGCTCCAGGCGCTGGCCGAGCAGACGCGTTCGGTGCGGATCCCGTTGAACCAGAACTCGAACCTGGTCAAGCTCTCGCGGACGGAGACGGCGCTCACGCAGCTCCTCGGGCGGACGCCGACGGACCAGGAGATCGCCGCGGAGATGGACGAGCCGGTCGAGACGGTGCGTGCGCTCCGGCGCGTGGCGGCGTCGGAGCTGTCGCTGGATGCGCCGATCGACCGCGGCGACCGGGACAGCGCTTCGTTCGGCGAGCGGTTCGCGGGTGCGGAGGCGGAGGACATCGAGGAGTCGGTCGAATCGCAGGCGCGGCGTGAGTTCCTGGACCGGATGTTCGAGAAGTACCTGACGGAGCGGGAACGCAAGATCCTGTACCTGTACTATGGTCTCGACGACGGCGAGGAGCGGACGCTGGAGGAGATCGGCTCGCTGCTCGGCGTGACGCGGGAGCGGATCCGCCAGATCCGGAACCGGGCGTTCGAAAAGCTGCGCGAGAGTCCGGACGGCGAGGCGCTGGAAACGTTCTGGAGCGCGAACTGAGAGCGCGCGGGCGTCGCGGGCCCGCCATCGCCGTGACGTGGATCGAGAGCCCGCCGGGACCCGGCGGGCTCTCGCATTCCCGCGCTGTCGATCGAGACGGGTAGTATCATGAGCAGTACGCCATCCTTGAGTTCGATCACCCTCCTCGCCCTGGCCCTCCTGGCCGCGCCCGGCGACGGGTCGGCGCAGGGCACGTCGCCGGCAGGCGCATCCGGCGACGGGTGGAACGCGCCGCGTGCGCTCGAGCTGGTCGAGCGCGCGCGGGAGCGCCGGCAGCGCCCGCAGGTCGACTCGACGCTCCGGAACTACAAGGCGACGGCGACGGGCTACGTCTACTTCTTCCTCGACCGGCAGGACACGGACGAGCGCACGCTGATCAAGGTCGACCAGGTCGCGCTCGAGGTGTACTGGGGCGCGCCGAACCGCACGAAGCAGCGGATCGTTGGGCTACGCGACCAGAAGACGCTCCCGAACAACATCCACTACCATCTGGACCACCTGACCGTGGTCCAGAACGAATTCGACGACCGCATCCGGGTAGGTGACGGCGATGAGGTGCGTGACGTGCTGCACCCGGCGGCGCTCGGCTCGGAGCAGGCGTACGACTTCCGGATCGCCGACTCGCTCACGCTGCGCCTCGGCGGCGCGCCCGACCCGATCCGCGTCTACGAGCTCGAGGTGCGGCCGAAGGACCCGGACCAGCCGGCATTCGTCGGCTCGGTCTTCGTCGACCGCGCGACTGCCGACATCGTGCGGATGACCTTTACGTTCACGCCCGCGTCGTACGTCGATCCGCAGCTCGACTACATCCGCATCTCCCTCGACAACGGCCTCTGGGAAGGGCGCTACTGGCTCCCCAACGAGCAGCGCGTCGAGCTCCGGCGCCAGGTGCGCATGCTCGACTTCCCCGCGGGCGGCGTGATCCGCGGCACGATGCGCATCGGCGACTACGTCTTCAATCAGGAGCTGCCCCCGCACTTCTTCCTCGGCCCACGCGTCGTTGCAGTCCCGCAACGGATGCGCGAGTCGTACGCCTTCGAGGAGGACATCTTCGCCGGGCTGGAGGCCGAGGGGCTCGGCCCACTGGTGGGGCTGGCCGAACTTCGCGAGCGCGCGACCGAGCTGATCGGCGCCTCGCGGCTGAGCGGACTGCCGCGCTTGCGCCTCTACCTTCCCGACGCATCGTCGCTCCTGCGCTACAACCGCGCGGAGGGCGTCTACGCCGGTGCCGGCGTGCGCTACACGCCCACCGCTGCGACCTCGTTCGACCTCCTCGCCGGGCACGCGTTCGGGGCCGGCCGCTTCCAGGCGACGGCCGGCATCGGACGGGAACTCGGC
The DNA here is from genome assembly GCA_964410055.1 of uncultured Gemmatimonadaceae bacterium. GTDB lineage: Bacteria > Gemmatimonadota > Gemmatimonadetes > Longimicrobiales > RSA9 > CALBZE01. Next base: position 23,865 of record CAYPGK010000046.1, read on the forward strand.
AAGGCGACGCGGCTCCACGTCCGCGCCGGCCTCGACACCCCGCGCGACCTGGGCGTGCGCCCCGCGACCGCCGGCGTGCTGAACACCCTGTCGGCCGTATTCGTCGGTAAGGACTACCTCGACCCTTACTTCGCCACCGGCGCAGGCGCTGCGATCGAGCGCCGCCTCGGCGGCCCGTGGCGCCTCGACTTCGACGTCGCCTACGAGCGACACGAGAGCGCGACGCTCGCCGCCGAGTCGGCCCCGCTGGACCGCGGCGACCGGTTCCGGCCGGTCCTCCCCGTCGACGAGGGCGCGCTCTTCGCCGTGCGCACGACGCTCCGCCGCGCCGCGCCCCCCGGCCCCGCCCGGGCGTGGGGCGCATCGCTCGCCCTCGAGGGCGGCACCATGGACGGCGGGTATATCCGCCCCGTCATCGAGGCGGAAGGCCGCATCGGCTCCGCCGACCGCGCGACCGAGCTGCGCGCCCGCGCTACGGCCGGCTGGATCGCGGGCGACCCGCCCGCCCAGCGCCTCTTCCTCTTCGGCGGCCCTGGCACCCTGCCCGGCTACGCCCCCGCGACGTTCGCCGGCGACCGCTTCGCCCTGGCCGACGTCGAGGCGTCGCGCCGCCTCTATGGCCCGTGGGTCCGGCTCCGCGCCATCGGCGCCGCCGGATGGACGACGCTGCACAATGCGACGCCGCCCGCCGCCTGGAGCGCCGCACCGACCGACGGGATCCGGGCGAGCGCCGGGCTCGGCCTCGGCCTCGTCTACGACATCCTCCGCATCGACGCGGTCCGCGCCCTCGACGGCTCCGGCGAGTGGACAGCCGTCATCTCCGTGCGGCCGGGGCTGCTCGACATCCTCTGAGCGGACCTCTGAACTGGCCTCCGGGCGGGCACTGAGCATGCCGCCCCATCGCGCCATTCCCTCGCCCCGCCTACCACACCAACGTCACCGCGCAACGCGACAGCCGGGGACCGCCGCGCCGGGGGGCGCGGCACGGCCCCCGGCGCGAACGCCAGGGAGGCGAGCCATGGGCCGCTCGGTGAACAAGGTGATTCTGGTAGGGAACGTGGGGCGGGACCCCGACGTGGCGACGACCGCGTCGGGTACGAAGGTCGCGCACCTGTCGCTGGCCACGAGCCGACGGGTGCCGCGCAACGACGGCTACGAGGAGCGCACGTCGTGGCACCGGCTCACGCTCTGGGACCGCCTCGCCCAGATCGCCGAGGACTACATCCGCAAGGGCGACCGCCTCTACGTCGAGGGGCGCATGGAGTACGACAGC
>CAYPGK010000047.1:0-24959 GCA_964410055.1 uncultured Gemmatimonadaceae bacterium
CGTTCGCCGCGCCCTTCGGACCCCGCTTCGCCCCCTCCGCGCGCGCACGCTCCGCCTGCCGCGCCGCCGGGATCATGATCAGCAGAACCAGCAGCGCCGCCAAGAACATGAAGAAGACGTGTTTGGTGATCGAGAGGTCCAGGACCACCGGACCCAGCGGGATCTTGATCTCGGGGAATTGCACCACCCACGGCCCGACCTCCCAATCCGGGGTGTCGACCAGGTGGTGCAGGATCATATCCTTGATGTCGAAATCGCCGCCTTCGGCCTGCCCGGCCGCAGCCAGCGATGGAATCATTCGTCCGATCATGTCCGCGACGTACCCCGATGTAGAAAAACCGGTTCAAGCAACGCGAGCAGCACCACGATCCCGACTGCGCTGAGCAGGAGCGGCGCCGGCGCGAGCGGCAACGATGGCGCCCGCGTGACCCAGAATCCCAGCACCGCCACCAGGCCGAAACGAAGCAGCGTACCTCCACCCCACGCCACCACGAACCGCTCCGGGCGACCCCGCACCTTCACCAACCCCGCGAATGCCACGAGCTGGATCAGGTACGCCGCGGCCGCACCCGTCCACACCGCCGCCGCCGCGCCCGGACCCGCTAGCAGCGTCGCAACCGCCGCCACACCGACCACCACCGCCAGCGCGACCCCGGCGTACCCGGCCCACACCCTCATGGCCGGTCGCCTCCCCGGTCCCGCCGGCGCGGCTCGATCACCAGGTGGTAGTACATGTAGTAGAATCCCGCGGCCGCTCCCACGAGCGCTCCCAGCAGCGCGAACACGTCATCCGTCCCGAGCCACGCATCCAGCCGCGAGCCCAGGTAGAGGAAGAGCAGCGTGCTCGCCACCCATGTGAACCCGTACCCCATGAAGCGGCCGACTTCGGCCGACGTCGATCGCTGCGGCTTCTTTTCCACTCCGACCTCCGGCCGCCGGGGACGTACAGACCTGTATCTTACCCGCTTGTGAAATTTTTCGCAAGCGCCCGACCACGCCGGTTCGGATGGGGCGAGAAACGACACGGAACGGCGCGACGACGATGGCTTTGCGCGGGGTTGCGCAACGCCGTGACGGCGACCGAACGGGGCGAGTCGATCCGCGCGCGGCGCGGCCGCGGGAGCGGCGCCGTTCCCGTTCGCTCGGGCCCGCACGCGCCGGTGCCGCGGGCTCGGTATCGGTGCCGGGAACACGGATAAGTGTCGACGGTACAGTGGGAAACACGGACGGGCGCGGATGCGGGAGCCGCTGACGACGCGCCGTCCGGACCGCGACGGAGATCGGAGCGGCGGCGGGTCTGCGGCCCCGATCCTGCTGTAGGGGGTCGCGATCGCGGACTCGAATACGAGAGATGGGGAACGGAATGGAAGCGACGGTGGCGCGGCAGGTAGAGCAGCCGGTGATGGACGACGAGGAGTTGCTCGAGCGGTTGGCGTCGGTGCGCACGGCGATCGAGTCGGAGATTGGCAAGCGCGTGTTCGGGCAGCGCGCCATCGTGGACGGGCTGTTGACGGCGCTGCTCGCGGATGGGCATGTGCTGCTGGTGGGCGTGCCGGGGCTGGCGAAGACTCTGTTGATCTCGACGCTGGCACAGGCGCTGGACCTGAAGTTCAGCCGGATCCAGTTCACGCCGGACCTGATGCCGTCGGACATCACGGGGACGGAGGTGCTGGAGGAGGACCGAACGACGGGGAAGCGGGCGTTCCGGATCGTGCGGGGCCCGGTGTTCGCGAACGTGGTGCTGGCGGACGAGATCAACCGGACGCCGCCGAAGACGCAGTCCGCGCTGCTGCAGGCGATGCAGGAGCGGGAAGTGACGGTGGCGGGGATGACGATGCCGCTGGACCGACCGTTCTTCGTACTCGCGACGCAGAACCCGATCGAGCAGGAGGGGACGTATCCGCTCCCGGAAGCGCAGCTCGACCGTTTCATGCTCGAGCTTCGGATCGACTACCCGACGCGTGAGGAAGAAGAGCAGGTCGCGATGCAGACGACGGGTGCGGAGGTGGCGGAGGTCGAGCCGGTGCTGAATGCGGCGGAGCTGGTCACGCTCCAGGGGCTGGTGCGGCGGGTCCCTGCGCCGCCGTCGCTGGTGTCGTACGCGGTGCGTCTTGCGCGCGCGACGCGTCCGGAGGACGCGGAAGCGCCTGCATTGACAAAGCGTTACGTCAGCTGGGGTGCGGGGCCGCGCGCATCGCAGTATCTTGTATTGGGTGCGAAGGCGCGAGCTGCGCTTTCGGGACGAGGCGTACCGACGTACGACGACGTGCGAGCGGTGGCCCCCGCGGTGCTTCGCCACCGTGTGATGGCGAACTTCCAGGCCGAAGCCGATGGCCGGATGGCGGGGGACCTCGTCGAAGAGCTCATTCAACTCAGTCGTGCATGGACGTAGACCGAAGTAGCGGCGAAAAGGCGCGACCTCCGAATCGACGATGGGAGGGGCCATGGCGCTCCTGACCGTCGTCCTCCTTCTCGCCCTCGCCCTCTCGGCCGTATTCTCCGCCGGCGAGCTGGCCATCTTTTCGCTGAGCGACGCTCGGATCCGCGCCCTTGCGGACGAGGGTCGCGCTGGCGCGGCGGCGCTGTTGCGACTTCGCGAGCGCCCGGACCGTCTGGTGGTGCTCCTGCGCCTCGGCGACGCCGTCGGCGACGTCGCGGCCGCGGCCGCCGGCATTGCGCTCGGCTACACCTTCGGCGGAGCGTACGGAATCCTGATCGGGGCCGCGGCAGTGGCCGTCCTGATCGTCCTCCTCGGAGAACTCATCCCGGTCACGATCGCACTCGGCCGTGCGGTGCCCGTCGCGCTCGGGCTCGCGCCGGTGCTTCGCGTGCTCTGCAAACTCCTCTGGCCGGTGCTCGTGGTGTTCGAGCGGCTCGGGCGGCTGTACCCGGGTGCGGCGGCGCACCTCGGGCCGACCGCCGAGACGGAGATGCGCGAGCTGGGCGTGCTCCGTGGCGGCGACGGCGTGATCGACGAGCACGAACGGCAGCTCATCGAGGGCGCGTTCCGGCTCGACGAGATCACCGCGTGGGACATCATGACGCCGCGGGTCGACATCTTCTCCTGGAAGGACTCGCTGCGACTCGCGGAGATCGCGCCGGAGCTGGGCACGGTCCCCTACTCCCGGATCCCGGTCTACGGCGAGAGCATCGACGACGTGACGGGGATCCTCTACCTCCGCGACGTCTACCAGGCGCTGATCGCGGGGCAGCGCGACGTGCGGCTGCGGGCGCTCGCGCGCGAGCCGCTCGTGGTCCCGGGCTCGGTGCCGGTCTCGAAGCTGCTGCGCGACTTCCAGGCGCGTCGCATCCACCTCGCGCTTGTGGCCGATGAGTACGGCGGGATCGACGGGCTGGTCACCCTCGAGGACGTGCTCGAGGAGTTGGTCGGCGAGATCGTCGACGAGATGGACGTCGACGAGGAGCCGATCCAGCGGGTTTCGCGGAGCGAGATCGTGGCCGCGGGCGATGTGGACCTGCGCGAGATCAACCACGTCTTCAACATCGCGCTGCCGCAGCTCGAGCACCGCTCGCTGAACGGCTTCCTGCTGGAGGAGCTGGGCCACGTGCCGGAGCCGGGCGAGACGGTGGAGGTGGACGGCGTCTCGATCGAGGTGCTGGAAGCGACGGAGACGCAGGTCCTGCGGGCGCGGCTGAGGCGCCACGTGCCGCAGGGCGAGGCGGCGGGGGGCGCGGCTGCGGAAGGGGAGCTCGGCGAGTTCCACCCGGACGGCGCCGGCCCCTCACCGGATGGCGCAGCGCCGCCCGATGCGCGGGGCGGCTCGCACCGCGACTCGGAGTCGGAGACGGGCTCGCACGCCACGGGGATGCGGGTCTGAGCCCCCGTCGGATTCCGGCCGGTGGCCGCTTGCGCGGCTGCCGGCCGTCCGCCATCCTCCCTCCATGCAGATCACCCTCATCGACATCTATCGAGCGAGGCGTCGCATCGGCGCCGGCGCGTACCACACGCCGCTGGAACGCTCGGAGTGGCTCTCCGGCGTGGCCGGCTGCGACGTGTACCTCAAGCTGGAGTGCTGGCAGCGGACGCGGTCGTTCAAGATCCGTGGCGCGCTGAGCGCCATCCGGCTGCTCACGCCGGAGGAGGCCGCCCGGGGTCTGGCCGCGGCCTCGGCGGGGAACCACGGGCAGGGCGTCGCGCTGGCGGCGCGTGAGGCGGGCGTGGAGGCGACGATCTTCGTCCCCGCCTCCGCGCCGGAAACGAAGAAGGCCCGCATCCGCGCGTTCGGCGCGACGCTGCGCGAAGTCGAAGGCACGTACGACGATGCGGAGGCCGCGGCGAAGGCGTGGTCGCAGGAGACCGGCTCGGTGTTCGTGCACCCGTACGCCGACCCGCGTGTCGCGGCGGGCCAGGGCACGATCGGACTCGAGATCCTGGAGGACCTGCCGGACGTGCGCGACGTCGTCGTGCCGGTCGGCGGCGGCGGGCTGATCGCCGGGATCGGCGCCGCGCTACACGCGGCTTCGGGGACGGGGGTGCGGGTGGCGGGCGTACAGAGCGAAGCGACGCGGGCGATGTACGATGCATTCGCGGCCGGCGGCCCGGTCGAGGTGGAGGTGCGCGACACGCTCGCCGATGGGCTGGCCGGCGCGGTCGAGGCCGAGAGCTACGCCTGGGCGCGGGCGGTCACGGACAGGATCCACCTGGTGAGCGAGGACGCGATCGCGGAGTCGATCCGGGAGCTGTACCGTCGCGACGGGATCGTTGCGGAGGGCTCGGCGGCGACGGCGGCCGCGCTCCTCCTCGAGCGGAGCTGGCGCCCGGCGGGCCCTGTCGTACTCGTGATCACGGGCGGCAACATCGATGGCGACAAGTTGGCTGAGGTCCTGAAGTAATGGCGACGATCATCCCCTTCAACGGAATCGAGCCGAGGATCCACCCGACGGCGTTCATCGCGCCGACGGCGGTGGTGATCGGGAACGTGGAGATCGGCCCCGAGGCGAGCATCTGGTTCGGCGCGGTGCTGCGAGGCGACCACCCCGAGCTGGCGATCCGGATCGGCGCGCGGACGAGCATCCAGGACAACTGCGTACTCCACATCAGCGAGCGGGGCGAGACGGTGGTGGGCGCGGACGCGACGATCGGCCACGGCGCGATCTTCGAGAGCTGCACCGTCGGCGACGGCGCGCTGGTCGGGATGAACGCGGTCATCCTGCACGAGGCGCGGATCGGCGAGCAGGCGATCGTGGCGGCCGGCGCGGTGGTGCCGGAGCGGATGGAAGTGCCGCCGCGGACGCTGGTGGCCGGCGTGCCGGCCAGGGTCCGCAAGGAGCTGGACGAGGAAACGCGCCGGCTCGTGGCCGAAGGCGCGGAGCACTACGTGCACCTGTCACGTGAGTACCTGAGCCAGGGGATCGGCAAGCCGTGAGCGACCGGGCCGCGGACGTCGTCATCGTCGGCGGCGGGATCATCGGCTGCGCGCTGGCGTGGGAGCTGGCCATGCGCGGCTTGGACGTCGTCGTCGTGGAGCGGGACGTGCCGGGGCGCGGCGCGACTCTGGCCGCGGGCGGGATGCTCTCGCCGATCGCGGAGTCGGAGGAGCCCGGGGCGTTTCTCCGACTCGCGCTCGCGAGCTTCGAGCGGTGGCCCGCGTTCGTCGAGGCGCTCCGCGAGGCCTCGGGCGTCCCGGTCGAATACCGGGCGAACGGGAAGCTCTGCATCGCGCTGGAAGACGACGAGGCGGCCTCGCTCGAGGCGAGCTTCCGCTGGCAGCGTGACGCGGGCCACCCCGTGGAGTGGCTGGACGGCGACGCCGCTCGTGCACTCGAGCCGGGCCTGTCCCTCCAGGTCCGCGCGGCGACGCTGGTCACGCAGGACCACTGGGTGGACAACCGTCGGGCCGGCCGGGCGCTATGGGTCGCCGCCGTGCGCTCCGGCGCGAAGGTCCGTACCGGCGCGGGCGCGGTCGGACTGCTGCGTTCGTCCGGAGCCGGGCGCGCCGTGGTGGGCGTCGCTCTCGACGACGGCAGCCGCATCTCCGCCGACGTCGTCGTCCTCGCGGCAGGCTGCTGGAGCGGGACCGTGGGCGGACTGCCGCGCGCTCTTCCCGTCGTCCCGGTCCGCGGGCAGATGGCTTCGGTCCTCGCGGTGCCGCATCCCATCGGCCGGACCGTCCAGGCCGGGCATACCTACCTGATCCCGCGTGGCGATGGACGCATCACGATCGGCTCGACGTCGGAACGGGTCGGCTTCCGCGCCCACACGACGCCGGCCGGGATCGCGTCACTGCTGACCGCCGCAATGCGAGCCGTGCCCACCCTCGCCGATGCGCCGATCGCGCGGACTTGGGCCGGGCTGCGGCCCGGCACGCCCGACGGCCAGCCGATCCTGGGCGCCGACCCGGAGGTCGACGGGCTCGTCTACGCGACCGGCCACTTCCGGAACGGCATCCTCCTCGCACCGATCACCGCGAAGCTCGTGGCCGACGTCGTCACCGGCGAACCGACCGAGATTCCGCTCGGCCCTTTCGCACCGGATCGCTTCGAAGTGGAGGCGGCGAGATCCTCATGAGTCAGGACCGATCAGGGCCTGAGCCCGCACCGGAGAAGGAAGGCGGGGCCGAGGGCGCGACCCCGCGGCCGCCCGCACCGCCGTCGTCGATCGCTGCGCCGGTGTGCGAGGTGTGCGGGACCGTCATGTACGACCGTCACTGCAAGATCGCCTGTCCGAACTGCGGATACCTGCGGGATTGCAGCGATCCCTGACCGCTCCGATTCCCTGCTCTTCCTCGCGCGGCCCCCTGGGACGGCTGCGCCCGCCACTCAGATGGCGCCGAAGGCGAAGGAGAGGTACCAGTCGATGAGGGCGTCGCCCCAGCCGTGGGCGATCGCCGCACCCATGGCGAGGAAGGTGCCGAGCGGGAGGTAGGCGCCCATGACCGTGGATTCGCCGCGCCGCCAGAGGATCGGCACGCCGATGAGCAGGCCGAGGAGCGAGCCCAGGAGCACGGTCAGGAGCGCGCCGCCGAGGCCGACGAAGGCGCCGACCATGGCCATCATGTGCACGTCGCCGAGGCCGAGGGCGGGCTTTCGGAACAGCTTCTCGCCGCCCCACGAGACCACCCACATCAGCGCGTAGGCCACGACGCCGCCGATCAGCGCATCGAGGAACGGGAACCCGCCGGGCACCCCGGCGAAAGCGAGGCCGAGGGCAGCGCCGCCGAGGGAGAACTGGTCGGGGATGACCATCTCCTTCGCGTCGGTCATGGCGATGCCGAGCAGGAGCGTGAGGAAGGTGGCGGAGCGGAGGGCTTCGACGCTCGCGCCGAAGCGAAGAGCGGCGGCGAGCCAGAGGAGCGACGTCGCCAGCTCGACGAGCGGGTACTGCAGCGAGATCCCGGCGCGGCACGCGCGGCAGCGGCCGCCGAGGGCGACCCAGCTCGCGACCGGGATGTTGTCGTACCACGCGATCGCGCTCCCGCACGAGGGGCAGCGCGAGCGGGGCGAGACGACCGACTCGCCTGCGGGCCACCGGTTGATGCAGACGTTCAGGAACGAGCCGATCACGGCGCCGACGAGCGCGGCGTAGATCCAGATCAGAGCGTCGGGCATGCGTCGCCTCAGCGTCTCCGGGTGAAGAGGAAAAGCAGGATCCCCGCCGCAACCGCCACGTTCAGCGACTCGGCTTGGCCGACGATCGGGATCGAGACGAGCTCGTCGGCGGCGCCGCGGAGCGCGGCGCTCAGACCGGCGCCCTCGTTCCCCACGACGACGGCGGCGCGACGAGCGATCCGTAGCTCGCCGACGTCGGTGGCCCCGGCTTCCGCTCCATAGACCACGAAATCGTGGCTGCGCAGCCACGCAAGGAGCCGGTCCGCCTCCGTCTGCACGATCGGTACACGGAACGAGGCGCCCGCCGCCGCACGCACGGACTTGGGGTTCCAGGGATCCACCGTACCCGGCAGGGCGGCGACCAGGTCCACGCCGAACGCCTCTGCCGATCGGACCATCGTCCCGAAGTTCCCCGGGTCCTGAACGCCGTCGAGCACGAGCACGGTCGCATCGGGGGGCGGCGCGATGTCGTCCAGCTCCCGCTCCGGGATCTCTGCGACGGCGAGCACGCCCTGAGGCGATTCGGTCGCGGCGAGCGCGCCGAATTCATCCTCCGAGACGCGGCGGACGGGCGCGATCTCCGCTAGGGCGCGCACGAGCGCTTGCCCACGGGCGCTTTCCTCCGCCGCCGGCGAGACGACCGAAAACCGCACCGGGACCCCGGAGTCGACCAGCTCCTCGACCACGCGGATCCCCTCGGCGAGGAAGAGCCTCTCCTCGTCGCGAACCTTCCGTCGGTGCAACCCCCGGATCAGCTTCGTCTCCGCCCGACTCGGCGTCTCTCGAGGCTGGAACATGTCTTGCGACCTGCCCTCGTCCAGTGGGAGTCCTCGAACGGGATCGGGTACACTATGCTCGCGCTCGTCCACCGCCTGCGCGGCCTCGCCGCTCCGGGCCTCGTCGCCGGCGTCGCAACGCTTGCCGCAGGTTGCGGGATCTCGCAACAGGAAGAGGTCCGGCTCGGCCGGCAGTACGCCGCGGAGATCAACCGCGAACTGCCCCTGGTCCAGGATCCCGTCGCCAATCGCTACATCAACCTGATCGGCAACCGCATCGCTCGCCAGGGCGGGCGCAACATCGACTACACGTTCTACATCGTCAATACGCCCGAGGTCAACGCCTTCGCGATCCCGGGCGGCTTCGTCTACGTGAATCGCGGCCTGATCGAGGAGGCGGACAACCTCTCGGAGCTGGCCGGCGTCCTCGGCCACGAGATCGGCCACATCGAGGAACGGCACAGCATCGAGCAGATCGAGCGGATGCAGCGCGCCAACCTGGGCCTGTCGATGGCCTACATCCTCCTCGGCCGGTCGCCGGGCACGCTCGAGCAGGCGGGGATCCAGGTGGCCGGCGCCGCGATCTTCGCTGGGTTCAGCCGCTCCGCCGAGAACGAGGCGGACGAAGTCGCCGTCCGTCTGCTCGCCCGGGCAGGGATCGATCCCGAGGGGCTCGTCACATTCTTCGAGAAGCTGCTCGCGGAACGCCAGCGCAGGCCGAGCGCGGTGGAGCAGTGGTTCTCTACGCACCCGCTCACGGAGGACCGCATCGCCAACACGCGGGCGCTCGTCCAGCAGATCCCGGAGAGCCAGCGGCGGAACATGATCCGGAACACGGAGCAGTTCAACGAGTTCAAGGCGCGCGTCCGGCAGTATCCGCGTCCCTGACGCGACCCGCACCATAAGAGAAGTCGCGCCCCGGCATCCGCTCACTCTCCCGCATCGGCGCCCCGGTCGCCAGAGGTTCACCCCCTTTCCACCCGCCGCCCTCTCGACGCCTCCGGCGTTCGATGATACCTTCCGCGCCGACCCAGCAGAACCGGAGGAGATCGATGCTTCCCATCGCCCTGACCATTGCCGGCAGCGACAGCGGCGGCGGCGCCGGTATCCAGGCGGACCTCAAGACGTTCCACGCGTTCGGCGTCTTCGGCACGTCGGCGATCACGGCGGTCACGGTCCAGAACACAATGGGCGTCTCCGGCTTCCACGCCATCCCGGCGGAGACCGTGCGAGCCCAGATCCATGCGGTGGCCGAGGACCTGAGGCCGGGCGCCATCAAGACCGGGATGCTCGCGACCGCGGAGCTGGTCGAAACCGTCGCGGCCTCGATCGAGGAGGCACGGCTCGAGAACTACGTGCTCGACCCCGTGATGGTGGCCACGAGCGGCGCGCGGCTGCTCGACACGGACGCCGAGAGCGCCATCGTCGAGCACCTCCTCCCCCTCTGCACGGTCGTCACGCCGAACCTCGACGAAGCGGCGATCCTGGCGGGCTTTGCGATCGACGATGAGGCCGGGATGCGCCGCGCCGCCGAGGCGCTCGTCGCCCGCGGCGCACGGGCCGCCCTGGTGAAGGGAGGGCACCTGAAGGCCGAGGAGCTGGTCGACGTCCTCTTCGACGGCACCGATTTCCACGTGTGGCGCCGGGCGCGGATCGACACGACGAGCACGCACGGGACCGGGTGCACGCTTTCCGCGGCGATCGCCGCGGGGCTCGCCCGGGGCCGGCCCCTCCTTTCGGCCGTGGACGACGCCCTCGACTACGTCTACCGGGCGATCCTCGACGCGCCGGGCCTCGGCAGCGGCTACGGCCCGCTGAACCACTTCGTCGCGGCTGCGGCGGTGCCCGCGGAGTAGCGGGCCGCCCGCAGCCGCGGGATCGCGAACCGCCCGTCGCCGCGGGGCATCACGCCGCCCGGGGTCGCGGGCCGCCCCCGCCCGGCTACTCCGCGGGGCCGGCCGCGACCGGCCGCGCCTCCTCGGGGACCTTCCACCACCGCGCCAGCGTTTCCAGCGTGCCGCGCACGTCCATCGTCACGCCTCGCACCCGCTCGTTGACGACGTAGAGGTCCGGCGTGTAGTACAGGAACGTCCACGGCTGCTCCTCGCGCAGGATCTCCTGGAGCCTGCGCCAGCGAGCCGCTGCGGCGGTGCGGTCGGTGAGGCGGCTCGCCTCGTCGATGAGGCGGTCGACCTCGGCGTTCGCGTACGACGAGATCTGGAAGGGTCCATCGATACGCGCCGAGTGGAAGAGGTCGCGCAGCTCGCCCGGCCGGAGGCCCGCCTCCCAGGCGAGGATCACCGCGTCGAAGTTGCGGCGCTCGGAGAAGACGTCGGCGACCACCGTCGCGAAGTCGAGGAGCCGGATCTCGAGCCGCACGCCCACCCGCGCCAGATCCGCCTGCACTTTCTCCGCGACGTTCCGGTTGTACTCGGTGTTCGGCGTGTGCAGCGCGATCGTGAGTTCCGCGCCCGAGCGGTCCTCGAGGATGCCGTCGCCGTCGCGGTCGGTGAAGCCGGCCTCGGCCAGGAGCGCGCGGGCCGCCGCGGGATCGTGCGGCAGCGGCTCGAGGTCGTCCGCGAAGGCCCAGTGCGAGGGCTCGATCGGGCCGACGGCGAGCTGGCCGTAGCCGCTACGCAGGCCGTGCAGCATCTCCCCCCGATCGATCGCGAGGGAGAGCGCCCGTCGCACCCTGGCATCGTCGAGCGGCGGGCGCCGCGTGTTCCAGCCGATGAACTGATACTTGCGCGTGGGTCTCACGATGGCTCGAAGCTCGGGCCGGGCGTCCAGTCCGGCGAGCTGGTCGGCCCGCACGCCCATGGCGAGGTCGACCGTGCCCGCGCGGATCTCCGTGACCTGCGCCTGGTTCTCGGGGATCACCCTCCAGACCACCCGGTCCAGGTACGGCCGGCCGCCGAGCGCCTCGGGGAAGTCCGGGTTCGCCTCGAAGATCCAGCGGTCGTTCGGGCGCTGGGAGACGAAGCGGAACGGGCCGTTGCCGACCGGATTCCGGTTGAACTCCGCCGTGCGAAGCCGGGCGGACGGGATCGAATCCAGAAGGTGCCTCGGCATGATCACGAACGCCGGCAGCCCCGCGAGCGGGTCCTCCTGCGGCTCGAAGCGGAACCGGATCGAGAAGCTGTCGATCACCTCGGCCGCGCCCCAGCCATCGAAGAAGGCGGCGTTGGGGAACGCCGTCTCGGGGTCGCGTGCGCGCTCGTAGGTGAACGCGACGTCGTAAGCCGTCGTAAGGGGGCCGTCGTGCCAGCGGACATCGTCCCGGAGCCGGAAGACGACGCCGGTGTCCCCGAGCATCTCCCACGACTCCGCCAGATTCGGTTCGTAGTCGAGCGAGGGGCCCTGCCGGATCAGCGTCAGGAAGAGCGCGCCCCGCAGCAACTCCTGCGTGCGCCCCTCTCCGGTGACCAGACCGTTGGCCCCATCCAGATCTGTGGATGAGGCGATGACGAGCGTGCCGCCGTAGGCCGGCGTCTCCACATCGAGCGAAGGCTCGCGTGGGCCGCGCTCGCCGCACGCCGTCCAGGCGACGAGGGCGCAGAGCACGACCGAGAGCCGAATGGCCCCGGGATTCGCCCGGAGTGCCACGCGTGGTCGCAATGCAAACTCCTGCAAAGGATATGTCGAGGGGAGAGTGGGGGTTCGCCCGGGAATCTCGGGTGTCGTGCCCGGGAGATCAAGTAGCGGGCATCACACCACCTCGACATCCGGCAGGGCGCCGATGCGCAGGAGCACGCCGCGCACGAGGGAAGCGAAGCGACCCGCGGCCGCGACGCCGGCCTGGAGCACCTCCTCGTGGGAGAGCGGCTGATCGGACATACCGGCCGCCAGATTCGAGATGAGCGAGACGCCGAGGACGCGGATCCCGAGCGCGCGGGCGACGAGCACCTCCGGCACGGTGCTCATCCCGACGGCGTCGGCGCCGAGACGTCGCAGCATTCGGATCTCCGCGCGCGTCTCGTAGCTCGGCCCGCTCAACGCGGCGTAGACGCCGCGCACCACGCGGATCCCGCGTTCGCGTGCGACCTCTTCCGTCATGCGCTGCAGCTCGACGTCGTACGGCTGCGACATGTCCGGAAACCGCACCTCGCCCTCGAGCGTCGGACCGATCAGCGGGTTGCGCCACATCAGGTTGATGTGGTCGTCGATGATCATGAGGTCGCCGGCGCGGAAAGTCGGATTCAATCCGCCGGCCGCGTTGGTCACGAGCAGTGTGCGCGCGCCGAGCGCAGCGCCGGCGCGGACGGGGAGCGTGACCGCCTCGGGAGGGTGTCCTTCGTAGAGGTGGTATCGCCCCTGGAGCGCGAGGCACTCGACGCCTTCGAGCGTGCCGGCCACGAAAACGCCCTTGTGCCCCTCGGCGGTCGCGGGCGCGAAGCCCGGGATCTCCGCGTACGGGATGCGCACGGCGTCCTCGAGCTCGTCGGCGAGGGGTCCGAGACCGGAGCCGAGGACGAGCATCACGCGCGGCCTGCGCGTCACCCGCTCGTGCAGGAAGGCGAGCGTTTCGGTCATGTTCATATCAGCATCCCCGCCACCGTGGCCGTCATGAACGCCGCGAGCGTGCCGCCGACCATGGCCCTGAGCCCGAGGCGCGAGAGGTCGCTGCGCCGCGAGGGCGCAAGCCCGCCGATCCCGCCGATCTGGATCGCGATCGAGCTGAAATTGGCGAAGCCGCACAGCGCGTAGGTCACGATCACCACGGACCGTGGCGAGAGCGCGCCCTCCGCCAGGAGCGACGAGAGCTGGAGGTAGGCGACGAACTCGTTCAGGACCGTCTTCACGCCGAGCAGCGACCCCACGGTCGTCGCATCCTCCCACGGCACGCCCATGATCCACGCCAGCGGCGCGAGCAGCCAGCCGAACACCGCGTCCAGGGTAAGGCGCTGGCCGTCGGCGAGCCAGCCCCAGCCGCGCAGGAGCGCCGTGAGCTGGGTCACGTCGCCGGCCCAGCCGAGGAGCGCGTTCACCAGCGCGATCAGCGCGATGAACGCGAGGAGCATGGCGCCCACGTTCAGGGCGAGCGTGAGCCCTTCCCCGGCGCCGCGCGCGGCCGCGTCGATCACGTTCGCATCCGGGTTCTCGACGTCGATCTTGAGCGTTCCGCGCGTGACCGGCTCCTCGGACTCGGGGACCATGAGCTTGGCGATCACGAGCGCCGCCGGCGCGGACATCACGCTGGCCGCGACCAGGTGGCCGGCGATGTCCGGGAAGTAGGCGATGAGCATCCCGACGTACGCCGCCATGACGCCGCCCGCCACGGTCGCGAAGCCCGCCGTCATGACGGCCATGAGCTCCGACATCGTCATGCTGGCGACGAACGGCTTGATCAGCAACGGCGCCTCCGTCTGACCGACGAAGATGTTCCCCGCGGCAGAGAGCGTCTCCGCGCCCGAGGTGCGAAGCGTCCGCATCATGACCCAGGCCACCCCCTTCACGATCGCCTGCATGACGCCCAGGTAGTAGAGGACCGTCATGAGCGACGAGAAGAAGATGATGGTCGGCAGCACGTTGAAGGCGAAGAAGGCGCCCGTGTTCGCGACGAGCGTGGGGCCGCCGGCGGCGCCGTCCGCCGGCACCACGGGCACCGCGTTGTCGACCAGGTTGCCGAAGAGGAAGCGCGCGCCCTCGACCGTGAAGCCGAGGAGTGCGACGAGCACGTCGTTGATCGCATCGAACACCGCGGCACCGGCCGCGGTCCGGAGGATGAGCAACGCGAAGACGAACTGGAGCGCAGTCCCCCAGAGCACGACTCGCCACTGGATCACGCGGCGGTCCGTGCTGAGCAGCCAAGCGATCAGGAGCATGACCGCAAGCCCGAGGAGCGACACGAGGCGCGCATGCCACGGCGTGTCGACGGCCTCGCGGGCGCTGGCGAGCGCGGCGCCCGGACCCTGCGGCGGCGCTGCCTGCACCTCCGCCTCCGTTCTGCCCTGAGCGGCCGCGGCATCCGGAGGCGCCGCGGCGGCCCCGGCGTCGACCGCTTCCCCTTGCAGCCCGGCCCCGGCTTCCTGAGCCCCGGCCCCCTGGACCTCGGCCGCGAGCTTGCCGAGCTCCGCGCCCGAGACCAGCGCGCGACTTGTGGCCGCGGGCACGCCGGCATCCTCGCCCCCCGTGCGCTCCGACCACGCCCGGCCCACGCCGGCGCCCATGAGCAGCATCGAGAGGAGCACGATCCCACCGGCGCCCCAGCGTCTCTTGGACTTCATCATCCGACCCTCGTCCTCCTGCGGACTTTGTTTCGGCGGGCGCCGCGATCACGCCCGACTCACCACCACTCCTCGTCCTCGATCACCCGTCGGGGCAGCTTCACGTGACGCTTCTTCGCGCCTACCAGCTTGGGCTTCTCGAACAACTTGATCAAGGCGACGCCGGTCACGAAGCCGCCGACGTGCGCCCAGAACGCCACGCCGCCGCCCGTCGTGGGGAGCGTTGCACCGTACAGGAACTGCAGCACGAACCACTGACCCAGGACCAGCCACGCCGGCACGGGGATGATCCGAATGAAGATCAGGATGACGAAGAGCGTCTGGATCCGGACCCGCGGATAGAGCACCAGGTAGGCGCCCATGATCCCGCTGACCGCGCCGGATGCGCCGATCGTGGGCACCGGCGAATCCATGGCGGTCCAGATGTGCGCGGCAGCCGCGGCCACGCCGGCCAGGAGATAGAAGACCAGGTACCTGAGGTGGCCCATCGAGTCTTCGATGTTGTTCCCGAAGACCCAGAGAAACCACATGTTCCCGATCAGGTGAAGCCAGCTCCCGTGCAGGAACATGCTGGTCAGCACCGAGCTCCAGCGCAGGCCGCCGAACCGGCAATTCACGCCGGGCGCGAGCTGGACGCCCAGGTAACCTTCCGTCCGCCCGGTCAGCTCCGCGGGGATCACGCCGTAGCGACAGACCGAGTCGTAGAGCGCACTCTCCGACATTCCGGCCCCCTGCACGTAGACCCAAACGATCACGTTGATCGCGATGATCGCGAGCGTGAAGAAGGGGGTAAGCTCGGTCGGGTTTTCGTCGCGCAGCGGAAACAAGGCAATCCCTCGACAGGAGCGGGGCGGGCAGAATAGCGCGGGCCCGGGCGCAGCCGCAACCCTCGTGGCCGGGGCGCAAGGACCGCGCCGGGCACTGGAACGACTGGCGTCGCAACGGCATACCTGGTATCGTTGGCCAGCCCATCAGGTCCACCGCAGAGCGGAGGTCGAACATGTCACGGAAACGCACGACCCCGGCGGTGCTCGTGGCCGCCGCGGTCCTGGCGGGGTGCGGCGCCGGCCCGGCGGACGATGCGCCGATCGCGATGCTCGCCGAGGGGATCACGCCCGAGGCGCTCGAGGCGCGGGTCGCGCAGTTCGCGCCCGCCACGATCGACTTCGACGACACGACCCTCGAGCCGTGGGAGCGCGAGGTGCTCGTCAAGCTCGTCGAAGCCTCGGACATCATGCACGAGCTCTTCACGATCCAGGTCTCGCCGATGAACCCGGAGTGGCGGAAGCGGCTCGAGAAGCAGCGAGGCGCCGGGCGGGACGCGGCGCTCGCCTACTTCGACATCATGATCGGCCCGTGGGACCGGCTCGATCACGATGCGCCGTTCCTGGACGTGGGGCCGAAGCCGGAGGGCGCCGGCTACTACCCGACCGACCTGACGCGCGAAGAGTTCGAGACGTGGCTCCGCTCGCACCCCGAGGACCGGCAGCGCTTCACGGACTACTTCTCCGTCATCCGCCGCGACAAGGGGAACCTGGTCGCGGTCCCGTACTCCGCCGCGTACCGCGACCGTCTCCAGCGGGCGGCCAGGCTGCTGCGGGAGGCGGCGGCGCTGTCGCAGAACGAATCGCTCACGCGCTACCTCGAGTCCCGCGCCGCCGCCTTCCTCTCGGACGACTACTTCGAGAGCGACATGGCGTGGATGGACCTGGACAGCCGCATCGAGCCGACGATCGGGCCGTACGAGGTCTACGAGGACCGGCTCATGGGGTACAAGGCCGCCTTCGAGAGCTTCCTCACGGTCGCCGACGCCGAGGCGAGCGAGGAGCTCGCGCGGCTCAAGGGGCTCATGCGCGACCTCGAGCAGGCGCTCCCCATCGCCGACCGCCACAAGAACCTGGACCGTGGGTTCGAGAGCCCGATCCGCGTGGTCGACGTCGTCTACACCGCGGGCGACACGCGCGCCGGCGTGCAGACCATCGCCTTCAACCTCCCGAACGACGAGCGGGTCCGCGAGGCGAAGGGCTCGAAGAAGGTCATGCTGCGCAACGTCATGCGCGCGAAGTTCGAGCAGATCCTGACGCCGATCGCCGGCGTCGCGCTCGCTCCCGAGATCCGCGAAGTGCTGGAGTTCCAGCCGTGGTTCATCAAGGTGCTCATGCACGAGCTGGCGCACGGCCTCGGCCCGGGCAACATCACGCTCCCCTCCGGCGAGCGGACCACGGTCAACCAGGCGCTGCGCGAGCACTACTCGGCGATCGAGGAGGCCAAGGCCGACGTCACGGGGCTGCACAGCCTGACCGTGCTGGCCGAGCGCGGGATGTACGACGCCGATTTCGTGCGCCGCGCCTTCCTCGGTCACTTCGCCGACCTGTTCCGCTCGGTCCGCTTCGGCGCGAACGAGGCCCACGGCAAGGCGGGGCTGATCCAGTTCAACTACTTCGTCGAAAAGGGCGCGGTCGTGCACGACGCCGAGACGGGCCTCTTCTCCGCCGACTACCGCCGCATGGTCCAGGCGAACCGGGAGCTGACCCGCGAGCTGCTCACGCTCCAGGCCGAGGGCTCCTACGAGAAGGCCGCCGCGCTCCTCGACCGCTACGGCACGATGCGGCCCGAGATGAGCGCCGCGCTCGACCGGCTCGCCAACGTGCCGGTCGACATCCGGCCGCAGTACACGGTGCAGGAGAAGATGCGGAGCTGGTGATGCGACGAGGGCGGCGCGGCCGTGCGAGCACGGACGCGCCGCCCCATCCCACCAGTGATGTCACGCGGGGGACGAGCCGGGCCCGGGCCCCGACCGCCCGATCCCGGCACCCGCACCGCCCAACGCCTACCCCGGAAACCCCTCCGCGCCCCTGACCTGTCGCGCCTGCCACAGGTGCCGGCGCTCGTGGGCAAGAAGGAAGTGGAAGGCGAAGCCGAGTCGGTACCGCACCCACGACACGACCGGAGAGGGCACCTTGACCCGCCGCAGGTCGACGTCGTTCGAGGCGGAGATCCGCTTCCGGAGCTCGTCCTGGATCGCGAAGAAGTGCGAGATGGTCGCCGCCGGATCCGGCTCGGTGGCCGGCGCCGGCCGCCATGCGAGCTGGTCGGGGCGCAGCCCCTCGACGAGCGCCTGCGTATCCCGCCCGATCGCCTCCAAATGGTCCACCAGCTCCTTCAGATCGGGGCCGAGCGCCCCCGCTCTCGTTTCGCTCGGAGCGGCCATCACGCGTGGACCTCCTCCCGATCGACCTTCGCCGCCTCGATGACCTTCTGCGCGACGTGGGCCGGGACCTCCTCGTAGCCGTGGAACCTGCGCGTGTGCGCCGCGCGGCCCTGGGTGAGCGAGCGCAGCGACGTCGCATACCGGTACAGCTCGGCCAGAGGGACGAGCGCGCGCACCCGCGTCTTCTTCCCTTCGGGCTCCATGCCGAGGATCTTGCCGCGACGCTGGTTGAGGTCGCCGATCACGTCGCCCATGAACTCCTCCGGTGTGAGCACCTCGACCTCGATGATCGGCTCGAGGAGGACGGGGCTCGCCTGCGCGGCCACCTTCTGGAACGCCATCGAGCCGGCCACCTGGAAGGCGATGTCGCTCGAATCGACGGTGTGGTACGAGCCGTCGTAGCATTCGCACTCGAAGTCGACGACGGGGTAGCCGGCCAGGATCCCGCGCCGCGCCGCCTCCTGCACGCCCTTGTCGACCGACGGGATGAACTTGCCGGGGATCACGCCACCGACGATGGAGTCGACGAAGTTGTAGCCTGCGCCGCGCGGGAGCGGCTTGAGCCGGATCCAGCAGTCGCCGTACTGGCCGCGCCCGCCGCTCTGCTTCTTGTACTTCCCCTGCCCTTCCGCTGTCGCCTTGATCGTCTCCCGGTAGGGGATCCTGGGCTGCTCGGTCTCCACCGAAACGCCGAACTTGCGCTTCAGCCGCTCGAGCTGGACCTCGAGGTGCAGCTCGCCGAGTCCGCGCACGATCGTCTGTCGCAACTCGGGGTCGTAGGCGCTGTGGAAGGTGGGGTCCTCCTCGTGGAGCTTGTGCAGCCCATTGCCGATCTTGTCCTCGTCGCTCCGGCTCGCCGCGCGGATCGCGGTCGAGATGTCGGGCTCCGGGAAGTTGATCGGCTGGACGACCAGAGGACGGTCCGCGCCGGAGAGGGAGTCGTTCGTGTGCGTGTCCTTCAGCTTCGTGACCACGCCGATGTCGCCGGCGTGTAGGCGCGGGACCTCGAGGCGCTCCTTCCCCTGGGCGACGGACAGATGCGCCAGCTTCTCGGGCGTCTCGCGGCTCGCGTTCCAGACCTCCTGCCCGTTCGCGATCGAGCCGCTGAAGATCCGGAAGAACGACAGCTCGCCGACGTGCGGCTCCGTGGTCGTCTTGAAGACGAGCGCGGCCAGGGGGCCGTCGTCGGCTGCGCCCAGTTCGACGAGCTGATCCAGCCCCGGTCGCTGGGCGAGCTCGCGTACCGCCTCGGCCGGGTTCGGCATCAGCTCGACCAGCTTGTTGAGCAGCGCCCTGGTTCCCCACGTGCGTTCCGCTGCGCCGCAGAAGAGCGGGTACATCTCGCCGCGGAGCATCGCCGCCTTCATCGCGGCGAGCGCCTGCTCACGGTCGATCTCGCCGCCCTCCAGGTACGCCTCCAGGAGCGTGTCGTCCGTCGCCGCGATGGCCTCGATGAGCTCCATCCGCCAGCGCTCGAACCTCTCTTGCTCCTCCGGCGGGACGTCCGACTCGTCGTATTCGCCGGTCGTCGTGCCGGGCTTGTAGATGTGCGCGCGGCCGCTGAACAGGTTGATGATCCCTCGAAACCCGGCCGCCGCGCCGATCGGTATCTCGACCGGGATGACCCGGTCGGTCAACGTCTCCTTGATTTCGCTGTAGACCTCGTCGAAGTCGGCGTGCTCCTTGTCCATCATCGACACGAAAAAAAATCTGGGAATGCCGCGCGCTTCGCAGTATTCCCAGACTTTCTCCGTCCCGACTTCGACTCCGCTCGCGGCGCCGAGTACGATCACGGCGCCGTCCGCGACCCTCGTGGCGGCTAACGCCTCGCCTGTGAAGTCCAGGTAGCCCGGTGTGTCCAGCAAGTTCAACTTCGTCCCCATCCACTCGGCGATCGCCGGCGCGGCCTGCATCGAGATGCCGTGCGATACCTCTTCCTCCGTGTACATCGTCAGCGCGGTCCCGTCCCTGACGTTTCCGAGCCGTTTCGACGACCCGGCGACGAATGCCAGGGCATCGACCAGGGTGCTCTTCCCCGAGCCGCCGTGACCCAGGACTACGACGTTGCGAATCTGCTCCGTGCGATACTCCTTAGCGGCTGCCATGGAATGCCTCCCAGGGGATGGTACGATGGGACATTCGTGGGGATGGTGAACGTAGGTGCGGCGGCGGGAGGGTGTCAAGGAGGACGACGGCGTGGGCGGCCGGGCGCTGGAAGGGCGCGCGGCGCCGGTAACAGCCTCTGGCAGCGGCACGGGCTGCGGAGCCGGACAGGGCCTGGGGCCCGGCGCCGCGGGCGTGCTCCGGTAATCAGTTCCGCCGATACCGGCGGCTGACCTCGTCCAGGATGCGACGCTCCTCGGCGGTCAGACTCGCGAGCCCCGATGCGCTGATCTTGTCGAGCACGCGATCGACCTCGTCGAGGAGGCGTTCCTCGTCCTTGCGGCGAGGAGGCTGTGCGGACTTCGGGGCCGCCTTGCCGCCGCCGGGGATGACGGTGAACCTGCGCTTCGGCATCGCCTTCTTCAGGCGAGAGAAGCGGAGGGCGACGGTGTCATTCAGGCGGAGGTAGAGGAAGCCGGCTGCGAATCCGCCCAGGTGGGCGAAGTGCGCAACGCCGTCGCGAGCACCGGACATGGCGCTGAAGAGCGACATCACCGCCAGGATCGCGACGAGCCACTTGGCCGGGATCGGGAAGATGCCCCAGAAGTAGATGGGCGCGTTGGGCCAGTTCATCGCGAAGGCGAGCATGACGCCGAAGACCGCGCCGGACGCGCCGACGACGGAGCCGTAGAGGCCGAAGACGAAGGAAAGCGCGGCGCCGCCCAGCCCGCAGATCAGGTAGTACTTGAGGAACTCGCGCGGCCCCCAGCGCGCCTCCAGCGGCGGCCCGAAGAAGAAGAGGCCGAGCATGTTGAAGAGGAGGTGCAGGAAGCCGGCGTGGACGAACATGTAGGTGACCGGCGTCCACGGCCGCATCAGGACCCTGGAGGGCGCAAAGGCGAGCCATGCGCCGAGGACGGGCGCAAGCCAGACCAGGACGAACACCGCCGCGTTGGCGATGATCAGCCGCTTCACCCAGGGCGTGAGCCCGTAGCCGAACGAGATGGAGTCGCGATACGCCATGCCAGTTCCTACCCCCGGCGTCGCTGTTGGTTTTCCTCCAGGGCCATGCGGCAGATGAGGTCGCAGACTTCGGGGAAGCCGATCCCGGCGGCGCGCGCGCTCTTGGGGAACAGGCTGTTGGCGGTCATCCCCGGAAGCGTGTTGGCCTCCAGGCACCAGAGCCCTCCGGCCTCATCCATTCGGAAGTCGATGCGGCTGAAATTCCGGAGCTTCAGCGTCGTGTGGGCCCGCAGGGCGAGCTCCTGCACGGCGTGGGCCCGCTCGTCGGGGATCTCTGCCGGAAAGATCTCCTCGGCCATCCCCGGCTGGTACTTGCACTCGTAGTCGAAGACCTCGTGGCGCGGGATGATCTCGCCGACGGGGAGCGCGCGGTCGCCGAGGATCGGCACGGTCAGCTCGCGCCCCGGGATGAAGCGCTCGATCATGACTTCGTCGTCGTAGCGGAAGGCCAGCTCGACGGCGGCGTCGAGATCCTCGGGGCGCCGCACGATCGTCAGCCCCACGCTCGATCCCTGCTTGCTCGGCTTGACCACGGCCGGGAAGCCGACTTGCTCCTCGACCTCGCGCGGCGTCGCTGGCGCCATGAGCCAGGCCGGCGTGGGCACGCCCGCATCCCGGAACAGGCGCTTGGCGACGTCCTTGTCCATCGCGACCATGCTCGCGAGTGGGCCGCTGCCGGTGTACGGGATCCCGGTCAGCTCCAGCAGCGCCTGGAGCGTGCCGCCCTCCCCTTCCCCGCCGTGAAGGGCGAGGAAGAGGATGTCGACCCCGGCCAGCTCCGGCGCCTGCGTGAGCGCCGTCAGGTCCCCGGACCGGAGCATGTCGAGCTCCTGCGCCTCGGGCGGGACCGGTTTCACCCCCGCGGTCAGCAGTCGTCGCTCCTCGGCCTCGTCCAGCACGCCCGTCGCCGTGTCGACCGCGACCACGTCGTGACCTGCCTCCCTGAGCGCCTTCACGACCTCGGCGCCGCTCGCGATGCTGACCTCGCGCTCGGCGCTCGTCCCTCCGAACAGTACAGCGATCTTCATGCAGGAATCGACCCGATCCGAAGAATCCCCGCGCCACCCGCACCCTGCCGCACCCCTTGCAGGGTTCCCGTGGCCGCCATGCAACAATCAGGCAAGCCGCCTCTTCCGCAGGCGCCTCACCTCGTGAGGAACCGCACCATGTCGTACCGTGTGACGATCCCGACGACCTCCGCGCCACTCCGCACGAGGACCGCCGGGTTCTCCCGGGTCAGGAACCGCGCGAGGGCGTGGGCGTCGAGGTGCTCGTCGACCACCGGGAACGGCGCGTCCATGAGCGCCTCGACTGGCCGGTCCATGAGGGAAGGATCCTCGATCACCCGGGCCATGAGCGTCGACTCGGCGACGGAACCCACGCAGTCGCCGTCCTGGAGGACGGGGAGCTGGGAGATGTTGTGGACGTTCATGGTCGAGAGCGCCTGCCGGACCGGCGTGGTCGGCTGCACGGCGACGAGCGCCGGCGCCTCGCCGTTCTTGTCCAGCAGCTCGCCCACCGCGACGGGGCGCGCGTCGTCGAGGAGCTGGTTCTCGCGCATCCACTCGTCGTTGTAAACCTTGGAGAGGTAGCGCTCGCCGGTGTCCGGGATCACGCAGACGACGAGGGCGTCCGGATCGTCGACCTCGCGGGCGACCTGCACGGCCAGGTGTGCGATGAGGCCGGCCGAGCCGCCGACGAAGAGACCCTCCTCGCGGGTGAGGCGTCGCGCCATCCGGAACGCATCGCGGTCGGAGATGGTGCGGATCTCGTCGATGACGTCGAACCACAGCGTCGACGGGATCTTGTCGTTGCCGATCCCCTCGACCTTGTACGGCTGCCCCTCGCCGATCCGGCCGGTGTGGTGGTATTCGGCGAAGACGGAGCCGTCCGGGTCGCCGCCGATCACGCGGATGGCCGGATTCTGCTCCTTCAGGTACTTCCCCGTCCCGCTGATCGTGCCGCCGGTGCCGGCCGAGGCGACGAGGTGCGTGATCCGCCCCTGCGTCTGCTCCCACAGCTCGGGGCCGGTCGAGCGGTAGTGCGCCTCGGGGTTCGCCTGGTTGTAGAACTGGTTGGCCAGGATCGCGCCGGGCGTCTCCTCGGCGATCCGCTGGGCCATCATGACGTAGTTGTCGGGGTGGTCGGGCGGGACGGCGGTCGGGGTCACGATGACCTCGGCGCCAAACGCCTTGAGGAGCCGCACCTTCTCCTGGCTCATCTTGTCCGGGATCGTGAAGATGCAGCGGTAGCCCTTGACCGCGGCGGCAATGGCGAGCCCGACGCCGGTGTTGCCGCTGGTCCCTTCGACGATGACGCCGCCGGGGCGGAGCCGACCCTCGCGCTCGGCGGCCTCGATGATCGCCGGGCCGATGCGGTCCTTGACCGAGCCGCCGGGGTTGTAGAACTCCGCCTTGACGTAGACCGGCGTGCGGACGCCGTCGGTCACGCGGTTCAGGCGGATCAGCGGCGTCCAGCCGATCGTCTCGAGGACGTCGGCGTAGGGGGCGACGTTGCGACGTACCCGCTCCTCGACTTTCATGGGCTCCCCTCCTCGGTCTCACCGAATTCGGCGCCCTCTGCCCTGGTGAACTTGACGGGCAGGCGCACCCATAGGCTTACCCGCTCGTCGCCTTTTCGTCCCGGCCGGAACCGGAGCCCTCGCGCCCCGGCGACGGCCGCGCTGTCGAAGTCGGCGTGCCCGCTCGTGCGCTCCACCTTCACGCTGTCGACGCCGCCCTCCTTGTCCACGAGGATCAGGAGCAGCGTCTCGCCCTCGACGCCCTGGTCCCAGAGGTCGACGGGGTAGGCGATGGCCGGCTGCTCGGCCTCGAGCTCCGGCCACTCCACGGGGACGTCCGCGCCGCAACCCGCCAGGAACGGGAGCAGCGCCACCGACAGACGGGCTGCGCGCTTCATGGTCTACCTCCTCCCCCGCGCGCTTCGGCCTGCAGTTGCGCCAGGAGGTTCAGCGCCTCGAGCGGGGTGATGCGTTCGATTTCCAGTTTCCGGAGCCGCTCCACGACCGGCGGCTCGACGTTGAAGAGCGAGAGCTGGTCGGGCGGCGGCTCGGAGGCCGGCCGGTGCGAGCCGGTCCGGCCCAGCCCCGCACCGCCCCCCGTGTGCGCGCCCTCCAGCTCACGCAAGATCTCCTTCGCGCGCTCGACCACCGCGTCGGGCAGCCCCGCCAGGCGGCCGACCTGGATGCCGTAGGACCGGTCCGCGCCGCCGGGCTCGAGCCGGCGCAAGAAGACGATGTCGTCGCCGACCTCGCGCACCGCGACGTTGTAGTTGACCAGCGCCGGCAGCAGATCCGCGAGCTGCGTCAGCTCATGGTAGTGGGTGGCGAAGATCGTCTTGGCGCCGACCACCTCGTGCAGGTGCTCGGTCACCGCCCAGGCGATGCTGACGCCGTCATAGGTCGCGGTGCCGCGGCCGATCTCGTCCAGCAGCACGAGCGAGCGATCGGTCGCGCCGTGCAGGATCGCCGCGGTCTCGTTCATCTCGACCATGAACGTCGACTGCCCCCGCACCAGGTTGTCCGACGCACCGACGCGGGTGAAGATCCGGTCGCAGACCGGGAGCCGCGCGGAGTCCGCGGGCACGAACGAGCCGACCTGCGCAAGGAGCTGGATCAGCCCGACCTGGCGCAGCAGCGTGCTCTTCCCGGCCATGTTCGGACCGGTCAGGACCATGATCCGCGCGTCCTCGTCCAGCACGACGTCGTTCGGGATGAACTCCTCGCGCGGCATCATCGTCTCGACGACGGGGTGGCGCCCGCCGCGGATCTCGAGCGCGTAGCCGGTGTGGACCTCGGGACGGACGTAGCCGCGCCGCTCGGCCAGGTGCGCGAGCGCGGCCAGGACGTCGAGCGTCGCGACGCGCTCGGCCGTCGCCTGGAGGCGCGAGAGCTCGGCGGCCACGTCGCGCCGCAGCTCGCCGAAGAGCCGCGCCTCCAGCTCCGCGATCCGGTCCTCCGCGCCCAGGATCTTGGACTCCCACTCCTTCAGCTCGGGCGTGAAGAAGCGCTCCGCGCCGGCCAGCGTCTGC
>CAYPGK010000048.1:0-20363 GCA_964410055.1 uncultured Gemmatimonadaceae bacterium
CGAGGGGAAGCGGTTCCAGGCGTCGGTGCTGGAGTACCGGCTCGCGGGCAAGGACATCAGCGAGGTGCTCGCCATGTCGGTGGCCGAGGCCCGGGAATTCTTCGGCGCGGGAGAGGCGCGCACCCCGGCGGCGCAACGGGTCCTCGACCGGCTCGGCGACGTCGGACTCGGCTACCTCACGCTGGGCCAGCCGCTCACCACGCTGTCGGGCGGCGAGAGGCAGCGCCTCAAGCTGGCGACCCACATGGGCGACGAAGGCGGGATCTACGTCCTCGACGAGCCGACCACTGGCCTGCACCCCGCCGATGTCGAGCAGTTGCTGGGGCTCCTCGACCGGCTCGTCGACTCGGGCAAGTCCGTCATCGTCATCGAGCACCACCTGGCGGTCATGGCGCACGCCGACTGGATCATCGACCTCGGCCCCGGCGCCGGCCACGACGGCGGCCGCATCGTCTTCGAGGGCACGCCCGGGGACCTCGTCGCGTCCCGCTCGACGCTGACTGGCCAGCACCTCGCGGCGTACGTGGGCGCGTGAGGGCACGCGGCCGCCCTTCCCTGCCGCACGGGAGCCTGCGCACGGGTGCCTCTGTTCCTGACCGGGTGTGTCGACGACAGGAGCGTACCTCTGCCCCCGCCTCTGCGCCCCTGTCCGGTTGCGCGGGCCATCCGGCGGTTCTAAGATCAACCCGAACCACTACGTAAGGAGGGAGGCGCCATGGGCGACTGCGACAGGGTCCGCCGGACCACGCCGGCGATGACCGGACTCGGGACGCTCGTCCGACCGGTGGCGGTCGGCGCCGTGGGGGTGGCTGTGGCGCTGGCCGTCGGGGCGTGTTCCGCGCGCGGCGGCGTGGATTCGGGCGTGGCCGGAGCGGCGCAGGCCGAAGGTTCGGCACACGCCCACGCTTCGGTCGAGGCGCCTGCGCACGAGCAGGGGCACACCCACGACCACGGGCCTGGCCATCAACACGATCCTGGCCATCAACACGATGCCGGCCACCAGCACGATCCCGGTCACCAACACGACGGCGATCACGGCCAACACCACGCGCATGGGGGCGGCCACGGGGACCACGACCTCCCCGCGACGGCGGGCCCGGGCTATACGGTGGCCGACGTGCGGTTCATGCAGCACATGATCGGGCACCATGCGCAGGCGCTCGTCATGTCCGCCATGGCGTACACGCACGGGGCGAGTGAGCGGGTGCGGGCGCTGGCCGAGAAGATCGACATTTCGCAGCGGGACGAGATCGAGCTCATGGAGCGGTGGCTCGCCGAGCGGGGTCAGGTCGTCCCCACCGAAGAGCAGCGTAACGCCATGTTCATGGCCGGGATGCTCACCCCGGAGCAGATGGCACAACTCGATGCCGCGCGCGGGCTGGAGTTCGATCGCCTGTTCCTCGAGTTCATGATCTACCACCACCAGGGCGCGCTCGACATGGTCGAGGAGCTGTTCAGGGAACCGGGAGCGGCACAGGACCCGGACCTCTTCCGATTCGTCGTCGACGTGGATGCCGATCAGCGCGACGAGATCTACGTCATGCAGGGCATGCTCAACATGCTGGCCACCACTGGAGGGAGCGAATTCTGATGAAAGGTCATTCGACGAGGGGCCGGCACGGTCTGGCCCGGGCGGCGGCGGTCGCGGTCGCGGTCGCCGCTTCGGCAGCTCCGCTCGCCGCGCAGCAGAAGGCGCAGCCGGCGCCGGACACGGTCGCGACGCTGGACGACGCACGCGTCGGCCTCGGCCCGGGCGCCGGGAACAGCGCCGGCATCGCGCTGTCGAACATGCGGCTGGTGTCGTATACGCCGAAGCCGGCCGATTTCGACCACCAGCAGGGCCTGGCGTTCGTGAACTCCGACCTGGCGTTCCGTGGCAACCTGGTCTACCAGGGCAACTTCAGCGGCTTCATGATCTGGGACGTGAGCAACCCGGCGAAGCCGCAGCTCGTCAGCTCGGTGCTGTGCCCGACGGACCAGGGCGACCCCTCGATCTACGGTGACCTGCTCTTCATCTCCGCCGAGTCGCGGCGCTCGCGCAAGGACTGCGGCACGCAGGGCGTCGAGGACGGCCAGGACCGCATGCTCGGCGTCCGGATCTTCGACGTGAGCGACCCGAGCAATCCGCGGCTCGTCAAGAACGTCCAGACCTGTCGCGGCTCGCACACGCACACGATCGTTCCGGACCCCAGGAATGATCGCGTGATCTACATCTACGTGGGCGGCACCGCACCCGTGCGGGATGCGTCCGAGATGCCGGAGTGCTCGACCGGCACGGTGGACGAGAATCCGAACACGGCGGATTACCGGATCGACATCATCCGCGTGCCGCTCGACGAGCCCGAGAACTCGGCGGTGGTCGGGTACGCCCGCATCTTCGAGGGGCTGCCGATGGCGCCGGGGCGCGCGGGCCGGGCCTTCGACGAGAATACCGCCCCCCGGTTCGCTCGCGGGCCGCGCGGGTGCCACGACCTCACCTCGTACCCCGCGTACAACCTCGTCGCCGGCTCGTGCGGCACCTTCGGCATCCTGCTCGATGCCTCGGACCCCG
This sequence comes from uncultured Gemmatimonadaceae bacterium, assembly GCA_964410055.1. Lineage (GTDB taxonomy): Bacteria > Gemmatimonadota > Gemmatimonadetes > Longimicrobiales > RSA9 > CALBZE01. The sequence continues at coordinate 2,552 of CAYPGK010000048.1, forward strand.
AGAACCCCGTCCGGCTCGACGCGAAGGCGGACATCAACTTCTCGCTCTGGCACACCGCCGTCTTCAGCAACGATGCGCGGACCGTCGTCTTCTCCGACGAGTGGGGCGGCGGCACGGCGCCGCGCTGCCGGATCGGGGATCCGGCTCGCCTCGGCGGGAACACGATCCTGACGATCGCCGATGGCGGCAAGATGACGCAGCATGGGTACGTCAAGATGATGGCCGCGCAGACCGACACGGAGAACTGCGTCTCCCACAACGGCGGTCTGATCCCGGTGCCCGGTCGTAACATCAAGGTCCAGGGCTGGTACCAGGGCGGCGTGAACGTCTTCGACTTCACCGACCCGGAGAACCCGTTCGAGATCGCCTACTTCGATCGCGGCCCGATCGACGCGGAGAAGCTCGTGATCGGCGGCTCCTGGGCGGCGTACTGGTACAACGGCTACATCTACTCCTCCGAACTCGACCGCGGCCTCGACATCCTCGAACTCGTGCCGAGCGAGTACCTCTCCAGGAACGAGATCGAGGCGGCCAAGCTCGTGCGCATGGAGGAGTACAACCCGCAGAGCCAGCCGAAGATCGTGTGGCCGGCCGCGTTCCCGGTCGTCCGGGCGTACCTCGACCAGATCGTCCGCAACGGCGCCCTGCCCGCGGCGCGCACCACGGCGATCGCAGAGGCGATCGATGCCGCAGAGGCGGCAACGGGCGCGGCGCGGCGCCAGCGGCTCGAGAAGCTGGCTTCGGAGCTCGAGGCCGATGCTCGGCGGTCCGGCGATCCGGATCGGGTGCGGGCGATGGCCGCGGCGGCGAGGGATCTGGCGGAGGCGTCGCGGTAGGGGGCCAGGCCGCGCGTCGCTGCGGCGGCTGGACGGGCCGCGACCGGAAGGTCGCGGCCCTTTTTCTTCGGACCACGTTTCAGATTTTACTTTCGGCCCAATCATCTATCGCCCTGCCCGGGATTCGGAGCCACAGTCGCGCCATGGGACGCCGAAAGCGCCCGTATCTGCCGGGCATGGTCTTCCACCTCGTCTCCCGAACCCACGGCCGCGAGCCGTGGTTCGATGAGGGACTCCGCACGACCATCGTCGAACTCATTCGAAAGATGGTCGCTCGGACGGACGCGCGTCTGCTTGCTTATGCAGTGATGCCTAATCACCTGCACATCGTACTCCGTCAGGGCCGGATGACGCTTTCGGAGGTAATGCAGCCGCTCATGCGCCGCATAGCCATTCGGGTGCAGCGTCGCCACGGCATCGACGGCTCCATCGTCGGACGACGCTTTCGCGACCGCCCCTGCTCATGCGCCGATCATGTTCGGTCGGCCATCGTTTACACGCACCTAAATCCGTGGCGTGCAGGCCTTTGTGACGCACCGCACGCCTACGCGTGGACCTCGCATGGCGCCTATCTTCCTGGGGCGAACCCCGCCCACTGGGGGATTCATACCGAGGCGCAGGAGCATGTGTTGAACCTCTTCGCGGACCTGCCACACCTAACGCGCGACGCACTCGCCGAACGGTACCTTGTGCACGTCAACTGGAGGATGCTCGCCGATCGGTATCGCGCGGACCTCGAGGCCGGGCGCCCTGTGGGGTTACCTCCGCCTCAACCGGTGACGGTCGCGGGCGATTGGGCATGGTCTCAACTCTTCCCTGCCATCGCCGACGGAGAGGCCGACGTGAAGCCGTTACCCGACCTGCGAGATTTCATCACGGCCCTCCTCGGGGCACGGGCACCCGGCACCACGATCGCCGAGCTCCGCGGGCCGTGGCGGCCGCGGAATGCGACCCGGTTGAGAGCGAGCCTGATCAGAACTGCTGCCGAACGTGGGTTCAGAACCGGAGAAATCGCCCGCTTCTTCGCTGTCTCACCGGCGCTCGTTTCGTCGGTGAAGTTCCGACAGCAATGAAGCGCCGTGGCTCACTCTATTGGTGGTGAGCTCGCGAATCCTGAAAATTGAAACGTGGTCCGAGCAGGATGCGAAGCGTGCAGCCACCAATCGTTAGGAGTCCAGGCGCCGTCCCGTGTCCCGCGCACGGCCAGCAGCACCTCGGGGTAGCGCTCGGTCTCGCCCGGCTTCAGGTTGGCGAAGGCCACGTAGCGGGCGTGGCCATCGTGCTTCCCGCGGATCGGGACGTTCCACCCTGGCTCGACCATTATCTCGACCGTGGCGGCATCGTCCCACTCGCCGGGTGAGATCATGCCATCCACCACGGGTGCACGACCGCTCGGGATGTCGATCACCCCCGCGTCGACCGTCCTCTCCCCCGGGTCGACCGAACCACTCGGTACCGGCGTCCCTTCCGGATCCTGCTTGCCGGGCGCGCACGCCACGAGTAGAGACACCAGAACCGCCCACCCTGACCACCGCATCATGGCCACCTCCTGAATCATGGTTCGGTAACACCGCGCCGCGTGCAGTGAAACTGCCCACATAAATGCATTGCCGCCACTCCGGCACGACAATAAATTTCCACCATCCATTTCAGCGTTCGCCTTCCTCCACGAGGAGGTCGGGTGGGCCGAGTCGGCGACGAACACCACTCACCGGACGCACTGTGCCAAACTCCGAAACCGAAACGGTCCTCGAGCTGCTGGCAGCCGTCCGTGAGGGGGACCCGGAATCGCTCGACCGCCTCTTCCAACTCGTATACGACGAGTTGCGCCGCCTTGCCGAGGCGGTCCGGCGCGGCCGCGCCGGGGAAACCCTCAATGCGACGTCACTCGTCCACGAGGCGTACATGAAGCTCGCTGCCTCGCCGGGCCTGGAGGTGCACGACCGCGCGCACTTCTTCCGCATCGCGGCTCGGGCCATGCGCCAGGTCCTCTCGGATGCCGCTGCCCGCCGCTCGGCGGCCAAGCGTGGCCACGGCCAGCCTCTCGTCACCCTCGAAACCACCACCATTACGGCAGATCGGGGCCTCACCGCCGACGAGCTCCTCGACCTGGACCGCGCCCTCACCGCACTCGGCGAACGCAATCCGCGACAGCTCGCCATCGTAGAGTGCCACCTCCTCGTGGGGCTGACGCTCGAGGAGACGGCGGCGGCGGTTTCCACGTCGGTCGCCACCGTCGGCCGGGATCTACGCTTCGCCCGGGCGTGGCTCTCGAAGCGTCTCCGGGACGGAACCGACGGTGCGGATGCCTGATGCCACTGTAGTCGAACGTCTATTCCACGAAGCCCTCGCGCTCCCGCCCGATGAGCGGGCCGCCTTCCTGGCCGCGCACGCGCCGGACGAGGCGACGCGCATCGAGGTCCTCGAGCTCCTCGCCGAGGACGCCGACCTCGCCGCACCGCTGCGCGCAGCGCCCGATGCATTCGCCGCCGCCGCCGGGCTCGTCGCCGCCGACGACGTCGCCCCACCCCTCACCGGCCGCACACTCGGACCGTACCGTATCCTCGAGCCGATCGGCCAGGGTGGAATGGGCACCGTCTACCGCGCCGTTCGCGAGGACCTCGGCAACCAGGTCGCCCTCAAGGTCATCCGCGGCGCCATGGGCGACCCCGCCCGCCTCGCCCGGTTCCGGCAGGAGCAGCGCGTCCTCGCGCGCCTGGAGCACGACCATATCGCGCGACTCATCGACGTCGGCGTCGCACCGGATGAGACGCCCTTCCTCGTCATGGAGTACGTCCAGGGCACGCCGATCACGGACTGGTGCGACGAACGCGGACTCGACGTCGAGGCCCGGCTCCGCCTCTTCCTCGACGTATGCGACGCGGTCGCCTACGCGCACCGCCACGCCGTCGTGCACCGCGACATCAAGCCATCGAACGTGCTCGTCACCACGGACGGCCGGGCGAAGCTGCTGGATTTCGGCGTTGCCAAGCTCCTCGAAGGCGATGACGTCGATACCACGCTCACCGCCACCAGCGTCCGCATACTCTCACCGACCTACGCTGCGCCCGAACAGTTCGGCGGCGAGGCGATCACCACCGCGACCGACGTGTACGGCCTCGGTGCTCTCCTCTACGAGCTGCTGGCCGGTGTGCCGCACCGAGCGCCCGTCACCGGGGGCGGCCCGGTCGCGTGGGCGGCGTCGCTCGAGAACGACGTCGTACCCCCGTCCGTCGCCGCGCGCCGCGTCGCGAGTTCGAACAGTGTGCACGGCAATGAGTTACGCTACTCTACCTCAACTACTTCCACAGCCTCGGGTTCGAACGACGCAGCTTCCGCCTCCGCCCGCGCCCGCCGCATCGCAGGCGATCTCGACGCGATCTGCCTCCGCGCGCTCGAGCACGACCCGGCGCGCCGCTACGCCGCCGTCGAGCTGCTTCGCGACGACGTCGCTCGCTACCTTGCCGGCCAGCCGGTCGACGCACGCCTGCCCACGCTCGGCTATCGTGCGGGGAAGTTCGTGCGCCGCAATGCGGTTGCGGTGGCCACGGCGGCGGCGGTCATCATTCTCCTGATCGTCGGACTCGTCGCGGTCACCTGGCAGGCTCGACGAGCCGAGCGCGCACTCGCCGTCTCCGAAGAACTCGTCGACTACCTGGTCGGTCTCTTCGACTCGAGCGACCCCGGTACCATGCAGGGCCGTACCGTCACCGCGGTCGAACTCCTCGAGGAGGGCACCCGCCGTGCCCGGCAGCTCGATGCGCGCCCCGAGGTCCAGACCCGTCTGCTGGACGCCATGGCGCGCGCCCATCTCGGCCTCGGGGACTTCGACCGCGCCGATTCGCTCGCGGCCCTCGCCCTCGACCGCGAACGCGAGGTCAGCGGCGAGGGCCACGCCGGTTACGCCGACCGGCTATACACCCTCGCGCGTACCCGTCGCGCGCTCGGTCAGCTCGTGGAGGCCGAGGCTCTCATGCGCGAAGCGCTCGCATTGCATCGTCGCACCCTCGGCGACCTCCACGACCGAACCACCGTCGTGATGATCGATCTCGCCTATCTCCTCCACGAACGGCGAGGGCACGATGAAGCCGAGGCGCTCGCCCGCGAGGCGCTCGACGCCCGCATCGCCATGCACGGCCCGGTGAGTCGACAGGCCGCCGATGCGCTCGATGCACTCGCCTCGATGCTCTGGACCTCCGGCAAGGACCTTCCGCGAGCCGAGCAGCTCTACCGCGAGGCCGCCCGTGTGTCCGAGCAGATCGGCGGACCCCACGACCTCCAGCTCGCCGAGTCGCTGCTCAACCTTGCTGGAATGCTCCCTGTCGTCGGGAAGGCCGCGGAGGCGGAGGCGGTGGCGTGGCGCGCGATCGAGATCCGCCGCGCCGTCTACGGCGACGATCACCCGGAGACGATCCACGCCTACAACCAGCTCGCAAGTGCGATCCAGGCCCAGGGCAGGACCGCGGAGGCGCGGGGGTATTACCACGAGGTGCTCCGCCGCTACGCCGGCCTTTATGATGGCGACCATCCCCTCGTCGCCGTTGTGACCAACAACCTGAGTCACACCTTCTACGCAGAAGGGGCTCTCGACTCCGCCGGGCACTACCTCCGCAAGGCGCTCGATATGCGCATGCGACTCTTCGGGCCGATGGACGCCAACGTCGCCCTCTACCAGCACAACCTCGGCAGCCTCCTCCGCGCACAAGGCGACCTCGTCAGCGCCGAGCCCGTCATGGCCGAGGCCTATCGCCTCCGCGCTGCGATCCACGGCGAGGACAACCTGATCACGCTCCGGAGCGGCGCAGCCTACGGCGGCATCCTCGCCGAACTCGGCAAGCTCGACGAGGCCGAGGCCCTCCTGCGCGACATCCTCGAGCGCCAGCAAGTGCCGGAAGCCGAAGGGACGCAGGACGCCGCCATTACCATGGGCCTTCTCGCCGGCATCCTCGCCCGTCGCGGCGAATACGTCGAAGCCGAGTCCCTCTACCTCCCTGCCCTGCAGGTGCTTCGCGAGCGCATGCCCCCGACCTATCCCCGCCGCCGCGAGATCGTCGCAGGCCTCATCTCCATCTACGAGGCCACGAACCGCGCCGCCGACGCCGCCCGCCTCCGCCAGGAGGAATCCGCCAGCATCCCCGACCCCTGACCTCCCACCCCTGAAATCCGAACCGTGTAACCCAAACGCCCTGGCCGGGGGGGCCCAGACGACGCCACGGAGTCCGGCCGCGCCGTGATACAGTTGCTGACCCCCGACCCCGTGAGCGAATCCACGACCCTTTTCCGTATGGTATCTATGAACACCACATCGCCGTCTTGCGAATCGCCTCACGCAGCCGAGCACGAGTCGCCAATGCCTCGAATCGCGCACTGCACGAGACTAATGGATCAGGAATCGAACGCATCGCCCGCCGGAGGAGTGGTGCGGGTGGGACCTGCAGAGACCGTCCGCCATCCCTATGCGACGCCGCGGCTGGAGCGGCTGGGTGGGTGGAGCGCGCTCACGCTGCACCAAACAATTGACATCACCCTGTAACCCACCGGAGACCGGGCCGGTCGCCGATTGACTTCACGGCGGCCGGTCGCGGCTTCGAAATGAGAGGAACTGACGCCGATGACCACGAACAGGTTGGGGGCGACCGGAAGAGGCGCCAATCTGCGGTGGAGAGGGCTGCTGATCCTCGGACTCGGGATCACGCTGTCCTTCGCGGCGTGCGCGGATGACGAGCCGACCGCGCCCGCAACACGCGTGACAGAGCCGAAGGAGCCGAATGAACCGACGAGGCCCGGTGGGGGCGTACTCGGGCTGGTCGAGGTCACGATCTCCGGGCTCGGCGGTGACGGCGAGCTTCGCACGAGCGCGATCAGTGCCGCCTCTCTTGGCGATCTGCACGCAGCGCGCAGGATCGGCAGCACCGATCGTGACGAGACAGCGCGGCACGCACTCACGCCCCCTTCCCTCCCGAGCGGCGACGGCACGATCCAGCTCGAGCCGCTCTCGACCGGCAGCTTCACGATGGGGACGCGAGGCGCGGGCGGCGTGCGCTACGTCTCCGCCACCTACCGGGTCCGGAACGCCCAGCAGGATGGCACGGCGTACGACACACCTCGGCAGAACCTCACTTTCCTCGCGGTGGCGACGAGTGGCACGCTCGGCGGAACCGCGATCTCTTCGCTTCGTCGCTTCGACGGATCGAACGCCGCGGCCGGGATCGCCGGGACGATCCTCCCCACCGGCGCCGTGCGGCTGGACCCGGCGCGGGGCGCGGTCGTCCCGGCCGCCGCCGACGTGCTCCAGGTCCTGCTCGAAGCCGAGGTCGATGCGGTCGACCTCACGAACCACCCCGGAGTCGTCACCGTCTTCCCCTACGGCTTCGTGGTGAGCAATCCCAACGACGCGGCGGGCCGCACCCTTCCGGCGGACCCGGAGCCGGATCAGTTCGACGGCCTCGTGACCTTCGCCTTCAAGATCCCGCTGCAGGACCAGGCGGCCGACGACCCGTTCACCGTGAGCATCGTCTTCCTCGCCGTCGACGACGACGAGGTCCGCATCACGCAATCGCTCGAGGAGCAGACACCGGAGGGCGAAGCGGCGTTCGTCGCGCGGGCGACCGCGTTGAACGCCACGCTCGTCACCGTGCTTCCGGGGAGCACGTACGAGGGAGAAGGCGTGCGCCCGATCTGCAGCGCCCGGATCGCCGGGACCGCGGAATCGCCGTCGAGCTACCTGGTCGACGAATGCGAGGACGGCGCCCGGAGCTGGCTCGGCCTCGTCGATTCGGAATGGAACTCACCAGGGAACTGGCTCCCGGCCGGTGTCCCGACGGCCATCGACACCGTTCAGATCCCCATGGCGGCCAACAAGCCGGTCCTGACGGGCCCCGCCACGATCGCCGGACTCGGCGTCGCCGACGGGATGTCCCTCGACCTGGGCGCCTACGACCTGACGGTCACGGGCAAGGTCGAGGTCGGGAGCGCCGGCGGGATGGTGACCGGAACCACCGGTCGACTGATCCTCGAGGGGAGCGGCCCCACCACGGTGGGCGGCCGCCTGCCCCGCGTGATCGTGAAGGGCGACTACACCCTCGCGGGCCAGGCCGAGCTCAAGGGCGAGTTGGTCGTCGACTCCGGCAAGCTCTACAACGCCGGCCACCGGCTCATCATCTCCAACTGAACCGTCGAGGGAGACATGAACTCGTTCGTGCGCATTGCGCTGGTGACCGCGGGGATCGCCCTCGGCGTGCAGGCCGTCGCCCACGCCCAGCAGCCCGACTCGGTCTTCGTCATCAGCGACGGGGGCAAGACGGTGCTCCGATTGAACAGCGACGGCGGCTTCGTCGTGCTGGGTGAGGACAGTGTCGGCAAGATCCCGATCGAGGGGCCGGGTGCCCGCCTGATGTGGTACCCCGCGCGTGGAGCGTTCCGTGCTGGTTCGTTGCACCCGGTCTGCTGCTACGACTACTGGGACGATTACATGACCGGCTACGGCTCGGTGGCGCTCGGTTTGTACCCCATTGCCATCGGAGACGCCTCCTTCGGGGCCGGACGGTTCGCCAAGGCCTTCGGAGCCGGATCGGTCGCGTTGGGCGCGATCAGCTTTGCGGAAGGGGACTCGTCCATCTCCACCGCCTTCGGCATTGCGGCCAAACGGGCCGCCCTTTCGATCGCCATGCTCGCGCGCGCCAGGGGCCCCTATTCGCTGGCCCTGGGCCTTCACGGACAGACGTTCGACCGGAACGCGACCGCGATCGGACCGTGGACTATTGTCGAGGGCAGCTATGCGACAGCCGTGGGGAGCCGCGGTAATGCGACCGGCAGTCACTCCATTGCCATTGGCTGGAGGGCTGCGACGAACTCGAAGACGGGCGCGATCGTGCTGGCCGACCGCTGCCCCACGAGCCCGAACACATCCCTTCAGGCCACGGCCCAACACCAGTTCGTCGTGCGCGCCTGCCGCGGGCACAAACTCTACACCGACGCGGCCTTGACCACCGGCGTGGAGGTCGCGCCCGGCGGCGGTTCGTGGAGCAGCATCTCCGACGTGAACCGCAAGGAGAACTTCGAGCCCCTCGACGGCGAGGAGGTGCTGCGGCAGCTGCGCGAGGTGCCCGTCATGACGTGGAACTACAAGACGCAGGATGAGTCGATCCGCCACGCGGGTCCGACCGCGCAGGACTTCTATGCGGCCTTCGGGCTGGGCGAGAGCGAGCAGTTGATCAACACGGTCGACATCGACGGGATCAACATGGCCGCGATCAAGGCGCTCGAGGAGCGGACCGCGCGGCAGCGGGAGCGGATCGAGGCCCTGGAGGAGCAGACCGACCGGCAACGGGCGCGTATCGAGGAACCCGAGGAGGAGCTCGCCGAACATCGGCGGCGGCTCGAGGCGCTCGAGAAACGACTGGAGCGGCTCGAGCGGCTCGAGTCGGACAAATCGGGCCAGGCGGGCCAGGCGGGCCAGGCGGGCGTTGCCCGTGGATCCGGTCCATCCAACCGATGACGGGTCAGCCACATCGCCGTTTCCCGTTCGAACACAGGCACGACCTGAATAAGCGAGGCAGAGATGAGATCAGTTCTTCGTATCGCGCTCCTCACCGCGGGGATCGTCTTCGGCGTGGAGGCCGTGGCGCAGGCCCAGCAGCCCGACTCGGTTTTCGTCGTTCGCCATCAGGGCAAGAGGTTGCTCCGCTTGAACACCGATGGCGGCTTCTTCGTGCAGGGGGAGGACGGAGTCGGCCAGATCCCGGTCGAGGGGGCCGGCACCCGCATGATGTGGTACCCCGCGCGCGGGGCGTTCCGCGCGGGTGTGCTGACTCCCGATTGCTGCGCGAATTATTGGGACGCGGCCCAGATCGGCCATGGCTCTGTAGCACTGGGTGTGAACGCCTTGGCCAGCGGGGACGCGTCCTTCGCGGTCGGGCACTCCGCGGCGGCGACGGGCCCCGGGTCGGTCGCTCTAGGGCCGTTCAGCATCGCATCAGGGGATACATCTTTCGCGATCATGGGCTCGGCGACGGGGCGGGGCACGGTTGCGATCGGCCTTCGATCCGTTGCCGAAGGCGAATATTCGGTGGCCGTCGGCGTAGGCGCGGTTGCCACCGACGAAGTGACGACTGCGATCGGACCAGGGGCCTATGCCACCGGCTATGCGACGACCGCTTTGGGTGCGGGCAGTCGTGCATCTGGCCTTCACTCCATCGCCATCGGATGGAATGCCGCCACGAACTGGAAAACCGGCGCGATCGTCTTCTCCGACTACTGCAGCGAACTCCCGAGTGACAGCGTTTATGCGACGGACAATAACCAGTTCGTCGTGCGCGCCTGCGGCGGGTACAAGCTCTACACCGACGCGGCTTTGACCACCGGCGTGGAGGTCGCGCCTGGCGGCGGTTCGTGGAGCAGCATCTCCGACGTGAACCGCAAGGAGAACTTCGAGCCCCTCGACGGCGAGGAGGTGCTGCGGCAGCTGCGCGAGGTGCCCGTCATGACGTGGAACTACAAGACGCAGGATGAGTCGATCCGCCACGCGGGTCCGACCGCGCAGGACTTCTATGCGGCCTTCGGGCTGGGCGAGAGCGAGCAGTTGATCAACACGGTCGACATCGACGGGATCAACATGGCCGCGATCAAGGCGCTCGAGGAGCGGACCGCGCGGCAGCGGGAGCGGATCGAGGCCCTGGAGGAGCAGACCGACCGACAACGGGCGCGTATCGAAGAACTCGAGGCGGAACTCGCCGAACATCGGCGGCGAATCGGAATGCTCGAAAAGCGAGCGGAGCGACTCGAGCAGCTCCGCCGGGACTCGAACGGCGCGCCGAGGATGTAAGCCGGCTCGAAGGGCCGGTGATCGGCGGCGGCGGACGGGTGAGCCGACGCGAACGGAAGGTGCCGACGGGAGCGGATCCCCCCCGTCGGCGGGCCTGGACAGACGTTCCAACTAGAGGGAGGCGCAATGTTCCAGCTCACTTCGGATCTCCTCGAGCGGCTCTGCGCCATCAACCACTTCCCCGTCCCGGCCGAAGGCATGGTCTTCTTCGGGCTTCGCGGCTGCCTGCCGGCGAACCCGGACGACCATGCCTTCGCCGCAGGTCGGCGCCTCCTCGTCGCGCCGGTCGACTACACCATGCCGCGCTGCACCCTCGGCCAGTGGCTCCCGGCCGAGGGCAGGATCGCCGTCTATCCGGGGAGCACGGTACCGCACCGGCGCTATGTGCAAAGTGCGCTCGAACAGGGCGGCGCCGGCGCGAACCAGCTCATGACCGGCTTCTTCCCCGACTACCGGCGAGGCCAGCACAAGGCCGGCACGACCGGCGCCCACGACGCGTTTCGCCAGACGCGCGGCCGTCCCGTCCGCCGCTCCGCCGACGACCTCGATTACGACAACGACGACCGCGTCGAGATCACCAACGCCTACGACAACCTCCACGCCGCCTGGTGCATGGGGACCGACCACGCGTACTACGCCAGCGCCGGATGTCAGGTCGTCGTGGGCTACCCGTCCTGCGCTGCCCGCGACGGCCAGCCCGACTCCGGTCCCTGGGCACACTTCCGCGGCGCCTCCTACGAGCTGCCGCAGCAGGACTTCCCCTACCTCCTCCTCGACGCCCGCGCCGCAGAAATGCTGGCCGCCGCCGGCGACGGGCCCCGCTCCGCACGGCTGCGCTACGGCTCGAAGGGCGCGCTCGTCCGCACGGTTCAGGAAGCCCTTGCCCAGCACGGATACTTCCCCCACCGCATCGACGGCGACTTCGGCCCGCTCACGCTCGAGGCCGTGCTCGCGTTCCAGACTGCGGCCTTCGGACCGGACGCGGACGACGGGATCGTGGGGCCGGTGACGGCGTCGGCGCTGGGGATCGATTGGCCGAAGGTGTGAGTGAACGATCGCGAGGGGAGGAGTTATGTGGCACGCCTTTCATCACAACCTGCAGACCATCTCACGCGGGAACGACACGAAGCACGAGATGGTGCGGGAATCGTATCGCACGATTCCTGATGGAATTCGATCCCAAGTCGTCGTCGCCGGATTCACGGAGCTCATGTCGCCCGAGATGCACTCCAGGATCCTCCATTGGAGCACCGGCCTGAACGAAGGTTTGCAAAGCGTATTGATCGTCGACCCTGGATGCTCGGCCCTGAGATACCAGGAGTACATTGGCATTTCGTGGAATCCGGGGCTGGTGCCCGTCGATTATGCAGGGGTAATCCTGCCCGGTGAATTGGACCGCCGCTGGCACGTTCATTCGGTACCCGCAGATCGTTTTGGAGAGCTGGGTCACGTGATCCGGGTTCCCGACGATTCACCTGTAACTGCTGACGTCCGAGGCCCGGCGTTCATTGCGGCAGTGATTCACAATGTGCGGTTCATATTCGCGTTCATGCACAATGTATACAACAATCAGGACCTGAGGAGCGTCATGTACAGGGCCGCCGGAGCAATGGCATCCAGCCTGAGGAAGAATATCGGAGGTGATGCCGAGGCACAGGTGATTATCGGCGGAGATTTCAATCTCCCTGTGGACAATCCATATAACGACGAGGATGAGTTGGGAACTGAAGAGCGGGAATCGACTGCACAACCGAGCAAGCGTCACAAGCGTGCCCGTCGAAACGAACTCTTCTGGCGCGCAGCAATGGAGGGCGGCAAGACCATCCCCACCACCAACACGCATAGCTACGACTACTTTCTCGTAAGTGACCCGAGAATTCCATGTAATAGCGTAACCGTACACACGATGACGCGAAGGCCAAAATCCGGTGACCTGGAGGCTTGCTCCGCTACGCCCGACTTTCTCGAAGGCGCTCCACTCCCGGACCACGCAGCAGTGTCGATGGATTTCAGCGCGGTAGTCCCTGTCGGATCAATCAGCTAATCGAGGGGGCACCCCCCTTACTCCCTGCCCCAGGAGGCCCCGGATGAGCACCACGAAGGTCACCGAACTCCTGCCCGTTACGAACGGCACGCTCACCCTCGATGCCTCGGCCGCGCCAGGCCCCGTATTTGCCGACCAGCTCGAACGCTTGACGAACGGCGCGCCGATCGTGGTCAGGGACGCCGTTCGCTCGGTCGCAGGCGACACCGTACGCGTGACCGGCAGAGCGAGTCTTCTCGGTGTGTCGGAAATGCCCGTGACCGCCTCGGCGGAGCCTGGGCTCGACGGCCCGGCGGTTACGGTGCGGTTCCACCTGATCGATGGGCCGCCAGGCCCGAACGCTTGGCGCTTCAGTACGAGTTTCCCCGATCTCCCGCCGTTCTACGCGGGGCTGCCGGGTTCCTGGCAGGGCGGGCATGCCGCACCGGACCGGACGAACCTATTGGATCGACTGGAACTGTCCGACGCCGCGTATGTGCTCACGACCGCGGAATCCGGTCTGGACCCGGTCACCGGCGCCGCCATCCGGGCGGGCCTCAACTTCGTGGCGCTGTGCACACCGACTGAGTTGGTCGGGATGCTCGGCAGCGTCATGACAGGCGGCGGGCCGGTCCGGCTCTCGGGACCGATCGTAATCCCGAAGCCCACCGAACGCACCCTGCCCCTTCCGCCGCGGGCCCGGCTGACGTTTCCATGGCAGCACCCCGAGCCGATTCCGGGGATCCACCTCACCGCCGACCTCGGGATCGACGAGACGATCGGGAATGCGCTACGCTTCCATAATGTCGGCGTCCGGATCTATTCGCCGACGTCGCAAGAGTGGGCGGAGGCCAACCCGACGCACCGCCGCACCTTCGCCGCTGCCGGTACGCTCGAGGTACCGAGCGCGGACCTCTCGCTCGACATCACAGCGCCCGAGCCGGTGTCCACCGACCGGCTTTCGCTCTTCGGCGTCTTTGAGGGCGCGACATTCGGCAAGCTGGCCCAACTCTTCGACCTCGCCGGCGGCGACGACCTGGCAGAGTATCTTCCCGATGACGTGCGCGGCGCGCTCGACACGCTCGACTCGCTGTCGCTCGAACTCGTCGCCCTCCGGCTCGGCAAGGGGCTGAAGCTCGACGGCATTGGCATGGCCGTGGGGATGCGCGACCTCGACACCACGGTGATTCCGGGCTTCACCGTGCGGGGCCTCCGTGTGGACTTCAGCATTTCCGACCCGTTCGGCAAGGACCGCGGCTTCGCCATCAACCTGGGCGGCGACCTGGGCTTTCTCGGCACGAAGTTCACCGTAGACGTAGAGTTTCCCGAGGTTCGCGCACGCGCTCGCCTGAACGAGGCCGCCGCCCTCACGCTAGACGCGCTGTTCGACGAGGTCGGCCTCCCCTCCCCGCCCGATCTGACCATCAACCATCTCGAACTGGACATCGCGAAGGACGGCTCCTATTCCGTCGCGGCAGTGATCGCCGAGGATCCGCCGTGGACGCTCGACCTTGGCCCTGTCCCACTCACTGTATCCGATGTTCGAGCCTTCGCCTCGCGACCCGCGAGGGGCCCCGCGTCCGGCTCCTTCAGCGGCGTTCTCCGCCCCGGCGACGCCTTCGAACTCGCCTTCGCCTACGATACGCCCGGCGACTTCGTCCTTCGCGCAAACCTGCCGGACGTGACGCTGATGGAGCTCGTGCGGGGCCTGACGGATCGCGGCGTCGCGCTCCCGGCGGGGTTCGATCTCGCGTTCACGGACGGTTACGTCCTGATCCGGGAGTCCGGCCCGAACCTGGTATTCCAATTTGCGACGACGATGGAGGGGCTGGGCACCGTCGCCTTCGAGGCGCGGCGCGTGGGGACGGGTTCCGGCGGGTGGGGCTTCGCCGCCGGGATCGACCTGACGGTGCCCCGGCTCTCCTCCCTCCCCGGGCTCGACGCGCTCGCACCGTTCGAGGAGATGTTCCGCCTCGACCAGGTCGTCCTGGTCGTTGCGTCGTTCGACGATCCGGGCTTCGCCTTCCCTTCCCTCGCCGCGTTCAACGCACCCACGCTGCGGACCGGCGACCTCGCGCTCCCCGCACACGCGGGCGGCGTCGTGGCTGGGCTGAATGCGTACGCGCGCTGGAAGATCGACACGACGTCGCGCGAGCAGAAGCTTCTGCGCGACCTGCTCTCGCTCGAGGCGACGATCGGGGTCGCGCTCCAGATCGCGGCCGACCCGAAGAAGGACAGCCGCCTCTACGCCAGCGTCGACGCGAAGGTCCAGGGGCTCACCCTCGCCTGCCAGCTCGGCGGGCAGATGCGAGACGGCGAGCTCGGACTCTTCCTGACCGGCGTCGTGACGACGACAATCCAGGGGCGCCCGCTCCGCTTCGACGTCACGCTCCTCTTCGTCCCGAACGGCGCCTTCCTCTCCGGCTCGATGCGGGGCTCGGTCGAGTTCGAGGGAATCACGCTCTCCAACGTCGGGCTCGTCGTCGGGATGAGCTGGGAGGCGATCCCGAGCGTCGGGATCACGGCGTCGATCGCGGTCGAGCGCTTCCACTCGTCCATCGCGATATTCTTCGACAGCGCCGACCCCTCGCGGAGCATGCTCGCGGGCGCGGTGAGCGGGCTCACGTTGGCGGACGTGCTGGAGACCTTCGCCGGCGACGTCGCGCCCTCCGAGGTCGACGCCATCCTGTCACGCATCGGCCTCGTCGGCACGGGCGAGTTCACCCTCGACCCCGACGTCGCCCGCGCGCTCGACGAACGTGACTTCGACGACATCGCCGCGGCGTTCGCGGCGCAGGGCGTCCGGATCCCCACGGCGGCGTCGCAGGTGGTGCTGGCCGAGGGGCGCAAGGGCGAGCACTGGTTCCTGACCGACATGACGACGATGCTGCACTACGAGCTGGAGCGGACGAATGACGGGATCCGCGTCACGCTCGAGCCGCAGCTCTACGTCGTCCCCCAGACGACGGCGATCGGCTCGCTCGTCTTCCAGCAAGGCACCTTCCTGAACGCCGGCTTCGACATCCTGTCGTTCCACGGCGAGGGGAAGGTGCTGGTGATGCCGAGCCGGGGAATCCAGGCCGAGGGGAGCATGGACCGCGTCGTCATCGGGCACGAGTCGCTCTTCGTCCTCGAGGCGATGGACGGCAAGGGTGGCCCGCTCCTCTCGATCGCGACGGCCGGCCGGCCCGGTCACGAGGACCCGCGGCTTCGCCACCCGCACGCGTTGATCGACGGGCGCATGAACCTGCTCGGCCTCGAGCAGGCGGTGTACGTCGAGATCGGCGCGACCGGCTTCTCCTTCGCCGTCGAGGGCGAGATGGACGGCGGTCTGAGCTTCACGCTCCACGGCAGCTTCAGTGGCCCGACGAGCCTCAGCGCCGGCGGCACCCTCGTCCTCGACGTCGGCACGATCGACCTGGGCCCGCTCGGCAAAGTCTCGATCGGCACGGCCGCCAAGGGCGCGCTCGACGTCTCCGTGGACGGCGCGCGCACCCACGCGCGCTTCGAGGGAAGCTTCCGATACGTCGGGCGCGAGTACAGGCTACCCGGGATCGACCTCGACGTGAGAACCGCGTCGATTCCCGAGCTACCTGCGCAGGTTGCGGCGCTCGTACGGGAGGAGCTCGAGAAGATCTTCAGGGACGCGGCGATCTGGGCGAGGTGCGTCCACGACGGGTTGGTCACCGGCGTCAACGACGTCGGACGGGTCCTCAAGGACGTCTACGGCGCTTCGATGGACCAGACGGCACAGTGGATGAAGCAGGCCGGCTACGGGGTGGACGAGATCGGCAACACGCTCAAGAACGTGTGGGCGCCGGATTCCAAGGATGTCGCGAAGGCGCTGAAGAACATCGGCTACGGCGTAGAAGAGGTCGGCGACTTTCTGAAGGACGCTTATGGCTTCGGGCCGAACAAGATGGAGAAGGTGCTGAAGAAGGCGGGGTTTTCGAAGAAGTCGATCAGCAAGTACTTCAAGGACCTGGGCGGGGAGTTCGCGAAGGTGGGTAAGCAGATCGAGAAGGCGTTGAATCCCAAGAACTGGTTCTAACCGGACCACGTTTCCGTTTCCCGGTTTGGCCGGGAATCCCATGGACCCGCCCCGGACCCGGAGTCACCTTCGGGCCATGGGACGACGGAGGCGGCCATATCACCCGGGCATGATCTTCCACCTGGTCTCGCGAACCCATCGCCGCGAGGCCTTATTCACCACGGAGCTGCGCTCGGTCATCGTCGACCTGATCCGATCCACGGTCGCACGAACCGATGCGCAGCTCCTGGCGTACGCCGTCATGCCTAACCACCTACACATTGTGGTGCGGCAAGGCTGGATGGAACTCGCCCAAACCATGCAGCCGCTCATGCGCCGCATCGCCGTGCGTGTCCAGCGCGCACACCAATTCGAGGGCTCCGTCGTCGAGCGACGATATCGCGACACGCCGTGCGTCAGCCCGGACCACGTCCGTAGCGCAATCGTCTACACGCACCTCAACCCGTGGAGGGCCCGGCTCTGCGGCGACGACCTCGCGTACTTATGGACGTCGCATGCGGCTTATCTCCCCGGTGCGGACCCGACTTTTTTCGGCATTGAGCCGGATGCCCAGCAGCGGGTTCTCGAACTCTTCGCGGACGAGCCGTATCTCGACCGCGATCGGCTCGCCGAACGATATCGGGCACACGTGCGTTGGCGTATGGACCACGACCGGTACCTCGCTGCGCTCGAGGCCGGTCGTCCGTCAACGGCGCTGCCGCCCGCGCCGTCGACGGTGGAAGGCGACAGGGCGTGGCTCCGGATCTTCTCCTTGCCTGAGCGAGGAGCGCCAAATGGCGCGACTCCCCTGCCCGACCTGCGAGATTTCATCAGGAACCTGGTGACCTCATACGATCTCGGCCTCTCGATCGGCGAGCTGCGAGGATCGTGGGTGCCCCGGTCGGTCGCGCGGTTGCGCGCGCGCCTGATCCGTGCCGCGGCCGACCGCGGGTTTCGCACGTGTGAACTCGCTCGGTTCTTCGCCATCGCGCCGCAGTCGGTATCGCGAGCGAAGTACGATCGCGTAAGTTGACGATCGTTGTCTCAGTTTGGATCCGTTTCCCGGGACAAGCGGGAAACGGAAACGTGGTCCGCAAGTC
>CAYPGK010000048.1:20463-24405 GCA_964410055.1 uncultured Gemmatimonadaceae bacterium
GTGCCCCCAGGCGGTGAACGCCTCGAGCTCGGGCACGATCCACCAGTAGTAGCCGTAGGCGAAGCCGGAGGTCACGGGGTCTTCCTCCCCGATCTCGATCTGTGGCGCGGTCGACCGCGCGACCCAGTCGGCGGAGACGACCTGCCGTCCGTCCCACATGCCCCGGTCGAGGACGAGTTGGCCGAGCTTGGCCAAATCGCGCGGGCGAAGCCAGAGTCCGGCCGCTCCCAGCGTCACCCCATCGGCATTCGTCTCCCAGTGGTAGTCCAGGATCCCGAGCGGGCCAAACAGCCTCTCGACCGCATGCTCTTCGAGGGTCCGCCCGGTGCGCGCCTGGATCGCGTAACTCAGCAACTGCGGGTCCGCATCCCGGTAGCGGAATCGTTCGCCAGGAGCCACGTAGAACGGGCGCGAGAGGAGATAGCGATCCTGGTTGCGCGGCCGGCGCATGAGGAGATCGACCGCGAAGTCGTGATTGTCCAGCTCCAGCCCAGAGCTCATGGTCAGGAGATGGTGCAGCGTGATCTCTTTCGCCTGCGGCCGGCTGCCGAACGACGAATCAGGCAGCACCGTGCCGAGCGGTTCGTCCAGGTCCGCGAAGACCCCGTCGTCGTGAAGGATCCCGAACACGAGCGAGGTCACCGACTTGGTGATGGATTGCGCGTTATGGATCCGGAATCGGTCGTCGAGTTCGCGGGCGTAACCCTCCGCGACGAGCCGGCCGTCGCGGACTACGAGCAAGGACAGGGCGTTGTAGAACTCGCGCTCCGAGAAGAAACGGCGATAGACGGCCTCCACCGCATCAGTGCTCAGCCCGACGTCCTCAGGGGCCGCCACCGCCCACCCATCGTCCAGCTCCACAGGCAGCGTATCGTGTGGACGCTTCAACGCGGGTTCGGTGATGCAGCCGACCAGAAGCGGAGCAAGGGTAAGGACGAACAGCAGCGCGCGGAGCACGATCAGCGGCCTCCGAAGGTCCACTCGAACCCGAGGGCCTGTTCGAGGACGACGGCCCGCCGCGGGTTCGGTGTGGTACGAAACGACGCATCGAACACCAGCCGCGCCGGCCGCCTGCTCGCCGACCGCGTGTAGGCGATCCGCAGGTCGGCGCCAATGAGGTCTGGCCATGTGGCGAAAGAGAGATTCTGGTGCGGCTGCGTGAACCAGGTCCCGGGAGACACCAGCCGGTCCACCTTGTTGAAACGCTCCTCCGGGGGGCGGCTCACGACGCCGAGCACAGGCACTCCCGCATCGAAGGAGAGCGCACGGTCGTCGGAGAGCGGAACGCGCACGCGCGCCGCCGGGCCGATCGCATAGGTGGTCAGCCAATAGAGGTGGGCGTCGTCCCACTGGATGAAGTACATGTCGTCCATGCGTGCGGAGCCGGCGATCCCCAGGAGCGAGGAGGTTGCTCGGTCGTGCGCCAGGCGCAGCGGGCGAAGATACGTGTACGAGCCGCTGATCGGCACCGCGAAGGCGCCGTGGCGGTAACGGTTTAGCCCCCCGGCAAAGCCGAAGCGCAGATGCGCCTCATCCTCGGCGCTCGCCGTGCGCCGCTCGGCCGCAAGCCGAAGGCCGAGTGCCGGTCCGGCGTAGCGAAGCGGCGCAAGGAGGTCGTCGCGCATCTGGTAGAGCGCGAGGTCGGCACGCAGCCGGAAGGCCCAGGCCGCGGCTGGCTGAGCGGTCGCGACCGGGCCTCCAGCGACCGCACCCGGATCCGCATCCTGTGCGCCCGCAACGGCGGGGGCGAAGATCGCCACGACAACGGCGACGATTGAGCTGATTCGACGGCGTCGGAACACGGCCAGGACGGAATCCGTGGCCTCCCCCTGCGCGAATGCCTGGTCGGTGAGCCGGAACATGTCCCTGGTTCGAGTCGGAATCCGGCTACGGCGCCGACGTACGAGCCGCACGGCGGTCCGGACGAAGCAGTCCTTGGACGGGTTGCGCCGTGAGCCAGGGCGTCACGCTCGGATGGGATGGGGCATCGGAAGGGGCGCGGAGTACGTCGACAGCCAATGAGGGCATGTCCTGTCCGATAGGGTGGTCGTTCAGCAGGAGCGCTGGATTATGCACACACGTGTCGCGGACGGCAAGACGGATTTTGCATCCGTTTCCGGCCCGGACCCGGACGGCAGCGTGTCGATTTCCGCATCGGCCGTTCGACGTATGGGTGAGGAGGAAAAACGACGGCTGATCTGAGCGGAGCGCTCCGCGTTGATCCGTCGTTCGTTCACCCATTCAATCGATACGTCGAGAGGAGAATACGATGCTACGTACCGTCCTGATCGCCGCGGCCCTGCTCGTACCCGGCGCCGCGCTCGCCCAGTCCGCTCCCGTGGGAGATCGGGTCGAGGTCAATGGGATGCAGATGTACTACGAGGTCTCGGGCGCGGGAGAACCGCTGATCGTGCTGCACGGCGCCTACATGACCATCGAGTCCATGGGCGAGATCATCCCGATGCTCGCCAGGACCCACAGGGTCTACGCGCTCGAGCTGCAGGGCCACGGCCGCACCACCGACATCGACCGCCCGATCACCTATCCCAATCTCGCCGACGACATCGCCGCCTTCATGGACGCCGTGGGCCTCCGCAAGGCCGACGTCTTCGGGTACTCCATGGGCGCGGCGGCGGGCCTGCAGCTCGCCATCCGCCACCCCGAGAAGGTGAACAAACTCGTCGCCGCCTCCGTGTCCTACGACGTCGAAGGCTGGCAGCCGGCGTTCAGGGCGGCTCTCCCGCAGCTCACACCCGAGCTGCTCCTCGGCACCGCCCTCGAGGAGGAGTACCGTAAGTTTGCTCCGAATCCGGATGGCTTCCGCGCGCTGGTCGAGAAGTTGATCGCGCTCGAGCACGAGCCGATGGCGTGGGAGGACGACGTCCGGGCCCTGAAGATCCCGGTGCTGATCATCGCCGGCGACGCCGACGTGGCCACCCTCGAGCACACGGTCGCGATGTTTCGGCTCCTCGGCGGCGGGGTCATGGGCGACATGGGCATGCCGCTGCCGGCCTCGCGCCTCGCCATCCTGCCGGCGACGTCGCACACGGCCGTCATCAACCAGCCCGACCTGCTTCACGCCTTCATCGAGCCGTTCCTGAAGGGCGAAACGCCGAAGGGTATGGTGTTCTAGTCGGATGCGACCGAGAGCTGGTGGGAAGCGGCGACGCGGCCGCGCCCGAGCACGCCGCCTCCCACCAGCACCCCGACCACCCCGATCAGCGGATTGAGGAGCACCGCGATCAGAGGCGACTTCGCGTTCTGCATCGCCTCCATCGGTCCTACGTCACTCGTCCGCTCGGCGGCGGGCTCCACCCCGCCCTCGGCCGTGAGGGCTGGCACCGCCATCGCGATCCCCAGCACGAAGACGAGCCCCGCGAGGAGCTGCGGGCCGAGCACCCGCCCGGCGATCCTCCGCGCCACCCATCCACCCACGACCGCCGCCGCGATCCCGACGACCAGGCTGATCACCACCCAGAGCGTCGAGACCTCGTAGGCCCCCGGCCGGAACGCGCGCTCCACTCCCACGATCAGATACGCCGCGGTGAGCGAGATGAAGACCACCAGGAAGATGGCCAGGTAGCCGACGATGGCACTGCCGATCGAGCGCAGCGTGGAGGGGACCTCCTCGTTCCGAGTCATTGTTCGGGGGTCGTTGTAGTGTAGCGGGCATGGAATCCGCTCAGGTCGGGGAAAACTACACCTGCTCATGAAAGAGGAACAGCCCTTGGTGTGCTCCCGACTCGTACGTGCGAGAGGTCGGATGGGGCGCGCGGCCGGCGCCCCCATAGCATCATCATGCCATACCCTCGCCGCCCAACCGCTCGTCATACTTGATCCGGTGAAAATCTTACGGTGAGAGCCCTTACCACATCAGCCGTGAGTCCGATCCAGACCGGGACCAGGTATGTCTGAAAGGAACTCGTTCCGACGGCGTGCATC
>CAYPGK010000049.1:0-339 GCA_964410055.1 uncultured Gemmatimonadaceae bacterium
CGTGGGCGGGCAGGAGGGCGCGGTGGGGGCGATGGGGCGCGGGTGGGGGGTTCTGGCAATACTGCTGTGACCGTCGTTCGAGCACGAGCCGCGGCCGCGGCGAGCATCTCGCGCCCGGGTGCGGCCATCCGGATGTAGAAACTGCACCCTCGCGGCCGAAAAAATTCACGCGTTCCGAGTTGACCACCTGTAATGTGGAAACCCGGCACTCATCGTTCGGCCAGTCGTCACGAGTGCCGGGTTGACCACCATATCTGAGGAAACCCGGCACGCACGGAAAAAAGAGCCCACGCGTGCCGGGTTTCTACGTGAGCGCCGAAGGGGACCTGCGCGCCACAC
>CAYPGK010000049.1:439-5833 GCA_964410055.1 uncultured Gemmatimonadaceae bacterium
GTGCCACACGTGCCACACGTGCCACACGTGCCACACGTGCCACACGTGCCACACGTGCCACACGCGCCACACGCGCCACACGCGCCACACCCCGACGCCGGCCCTGCCCGATCACCGCCGGACGCCGCCCTTCCCTCTCACCCCACGGCGACGCGCCTTGCGGCCACTCGAGTCCGCGTGGCCTGCCCGGCTGCCAGCACCATGCGCTCGCGCCTCCCGGGGGTCGTGAGTCCGGGCGGCGGTGTGCTGCCTGGCATCCGCACTCCCTGTTTCGACCCGGGCGCGGCGTTCTGCCCGCGCCTTCGCACGCTCGCGCTCTGCGGCGCGCTGTGCGCGGATCGCGGCAATGCGCTCTGCCAGCGGGACTTCGAGCGGCTCGGTGTCCGCGGTCCGGTGGTCGAATCCCGGGAGCGTGCGGCGCTCGATGCGGCGGCCGACGGCGCGCTCGATCGCGCGGACCAGGTCCTCCTCCTCGGGGGCGACGAAGGTGAAGGCGTCGCCTGTCGCCTGGGCGCGGCCGGTGCGGCCGACGCGGTGGATGTAGTCCTCGGCGGCGACGGGGACGTCGAAGTTGACGACGTGGCCGAGCGCCTCGATGTCGATTCCGCGGGCGACGATGTCGGTGGCGACGAGCACGCGGTAGCGGCCGTCCTTGAAGCCCTCGAGCGCCTCGGTCCGCTGCTTCTGACTGCGGTTGCCGTGGATGCGCGCGGCGGCGATCCCCTGCTTCTCGAGCTTCTGGGCGACGCGGTTCGCGCGGTGCTTGGTGCGGCAGAAGACGATGGCGTTGCCGACGTCGCCGCGGCGGAGCAGCTCGACGAGGAGCGGCACCTTGGCGGTCTGCTCCACGGGGTAGATCGCCTGGGCGATGGTGGCCGCAGGCGCCTGCCGGCGCTCGATGTCGATGCGGACCGGGTCGCGGAGCAGGTCGCGCGAGAGTTCGACGATCGGTTTGGGCATCGTCGCCGAGAAGAAGAGCGTCTGCCGCGCCCGTGCGGGGAGGTGCTCCAGCACTCGCCTGATGTCGGGGAGGAAGCCCATGTCGAGCATCCGGTCGGCCTCATCGAGGACGAGGACCTCGAGTGCGTCGAGGCGGGCGTAGTCGTTCCGGAAGTGGTCGAGTAGACGGCCGGGCGTGGCGACGAGGATGTCGACGCCGCGGCGGAATGCTGCCTCCTGCGGGCCCATCCCCACGCCGCCGAAGACGGCGGCGCCGGTGAGGCGGGTGTGGCGCGCGAGCGCGGCGCGGTGCTCCTCGATCTGTGCGGCCAGCTCGCGGGTAGGCGTGAGGATGAGCGCGCGCGTCCCGCGCCCGCGCGACTCGAGCAGGCGGTTCATGATCGGGAGCAGGAATGCGGCGGTCTTGCCGCTCCCCGTCGCGGCGCAGGCGAGGACGTCGCGGCCGGCGCGGGCGGCGGGGATCGCGGCGGCCTGCACCGGTGTCGGGCGGGTGAAGCCCAGGTCGGAGACCGCCCGGAGCAGCTCCGGGCGCAGGCCCAGCGACGCGAAATCCGTGGCCTCGCGGCCGGTTCGTTCGGGCGACGTGGCCCGCAGGTCGTTCTTCATCTCGACTCCTCGTCCGGCTGGCGCCGCCCGAAGCTCGGGCGCCGAGGCGCTTGCCGGATCAAAAAAAGGGGCCCCGGCGACGGCCGAGGCCCCCTCGTTCGCGTGCGGTGCCCGGCGACGTATTCGTCGGGCACGGGTGCACGATGCGCTCGGAAGCTAGCGGAATCGCGGGGATCGCGCAATCGGGTGCAGCAGAATTACGGGAAAGCGCGATCGGGCGCATCGGAAGTGCGGGATAGCGCGATCGGACGCATCGGAAGTGCGGGATAGCGCGATCGGGCGCAGAGGCGGGCGCCGCGGGTGCCACCGGAATGCCAATGGCAATGACGTACGCAGGCGTGCGGGCCGCCTGGGCGGACCCGTGCGCGGGTCGCGGTTCGCGCCGGGAGTGGTGGTCCGACCAGGCACGCGGAACTCGCCCACCGCCGGGGACCATTGCCTTGCGGCACCGTTCCGCGCTACTGTGGCGCGGGTACGCGCTGGCGGCGGTCGGAACGCTGGCCGGGGAGCGCCGCGCGATCGGTGTAGGGTCAGTACGGCATCGCTTCGGCTCGATGCAACGGAGGAGGCAAGGATGGCGGCTTCGACGATGAAGGTTGCGGCTCGCGGGAGGACGATGCGAGCGGTGCGATACATTCCCCGCGGCGCGGCGGGCACGGCGGCGCTCGTGGCAGCGCTGGCGGCGTGCGCGGGGACGCCGATGGATGCGACGGCGCAGACGTTCACTTCGGAGCACCACACGTTCCGGGTGGTCACGGTGGTCGATGGGCTGGAGCATCCCTGGGGAATGGCGTTCCTGCCGGATGGCTCGATCCTGGTGACGGAGCGGCCGGGCCGGCTACGGCTGGTCCGGGACGGCGTGCTGCAGCCGGAGCCGATCGCGGGGGTGCCGGAGGTGTGGGCGCGCGGGCAGGGCGGGCTGCTCGACGTCGCCTTGCATCCGAAGTTCGAGGAGAACCGGCTCGTGTACCTGAGCTACTCGAAGCCGGGACCGGACGGTGCGACGACGGCGGTGGCCCGCGGCCGTCTGGCCGACGGGCGGCTGGAGGATGTCGAGGACATCTTCGTCGCCGATGCCTGGACGAACCGCGGCCAGCACTTCGGCTCGCGGCTGGTCTTCGACCGGATGGGTCACCTCTTCGTCTCGATCGGCGACCGTGGCATCATGCAGGAGGCGCAGAACCCGGCGAACCATCAGGGGACGATCGTGCGGCTGTACGACGATGGGCGAGTCCCCCGGCACAATCCGTTCGTCGACCGGGAAGGCTTCCGGCCGGAGATCTACGCGTACGGGATCCGCAGCCCGCAGGGTCTCGCGCTGCACCCGGAGACGGGCGAGCTGTGGGAGGTCGAGCACGGCCCGCGCGGCGGCGACGAGATCAACCTGATCCTGCCGGGCCGCAACTACGGCTGGCCGACGATCACGTACGGGATCAACTACAACGGCCAGAAGATCTCGGACCACACGCACATGGAGGGGATGGAGCAGCCGCTCCACTACTGGGTCCCCTCGATCGCGACGTCGGGGATGGCGTTCTACACGGGCGACCGGTTCCCCGGGTGGAAGGGCGACGTCTTCGTGGGCGGCCTCGCCGGGCAGCAGCTCGCGCGGGTGCGCTTCGATGGGACGCGTCGCGTGGCCGTCGAGTCGCTGCTCACGGAGCTGAAGATGCGGATCCGCGACGTGCGCAACGGGCCGGACGGCTACCTCTACCTGCTGGTCGACGACAAGAGCGCGCCGATGCTGCGGCTGGAGCCGGCCGACGCGGAATGACCGGAGCGGTCGGTTGAAACGCCGGCGGGCGCGGGGGCGAGGATGTCGCCTTCGCGCCCGCGTCGCATCGCGGCTTGCGGCGCGCCCCGCTCCCGGCGTAGAATCAGGGCCTCACAACCGCAATTCCTCCTGACTTACGAACGGCAGAGTCCTCGCAACCGTTCACGTCCTACCCTTCCGAAGGAGGGACTCGTCATGTCTAGGTCATTCATGGACCTGCGGCCGCGTGCCGGCCGGCGGGGCCGTGGACGTCCGGCCACGTGGCTTGCCGCGGTCGTCGCGGTGCTGGTGCTGGCGGCGCCCGCGGCCGCGCAGGAGCAGCCGACGCGGCCCACACTGCCGCCGAACTTCGCGATCACGGGCGCGCGCATCGTCCCGGTCTCCGGGGCGGTGATCGAGCGCGGCACGGTCGTCGTGCGCGACGGCGTCATCGCGGCGGTCGGCGCCAGGGTCGACGTTCCGAGCGACGCGTGGGTCATCGACGGCAGCGGACTCACGGTGTACCCCGGTCTGATCGACGCCTTCACGACGCTCGGCCATCCGGAGCGGCGCGGCGGCGCGGCGATGGCCGGCGGGCCGGGGATGGGGATGGGGCCGGGCGCCGCTGCGGCGGCGAGCGGCCGACCGCACTCGTGGGGTGCGGAGGACCGGCCGGGCACGTTCACCTGGAGGGTGGCGGCCGATGAGCTGGATGCGAGGGACGACCGCATCGCCCGCTGGCGCGAGGCCGGCTTCACGTCTGCGCTGAGCACGCATTCGGAGGGGCTGTTCCCCGGTCAGGCGTCGCTGATCAACCTCGGCGACGGCCGCGGGCGCTCGCTCGTCGTCGAGCCCGCCGTCGCGCAGCGGATCAACCTGCGCGACCGCAGCTACTCGGGGTACCCGGGCGCACTGCTGGGGAGCTTTGCCTACATCAAGCAGCTCTACCTGGACGCGCGGCACTACGACCAGGTCTGGACCGCGTACGAGCGCGATCCGCGTGGCAAGACGCGGCCGGAGTACGACCGGACGCTGGAGCCGCTGCGCTCGCCGATGCCGGTCCTCTTCCCGGGCCAGGACCGCAAGGAGATCGTGCGCGCGATCCGGACGGCGGGCGAGCTGGGCGTGCCGGTCATCGTCTACGGCGGGCAGCTCGCCTACGACGCGGTCGACGTTCTGCGCTCGAGCGGCGCGCCGATCCTGATCGATCTGAACTGGCCGAAGCCCCAGCGCGAGGGCGACCCGGAGGCCGAGCCCGACCTCTCGACGCTGCGTTCGTGGGAGCACGCGCCGACGACGCCGGCGAAGCTGCACGCGGCCGGCGCGCGCTTCGCCTTCTACACGGGCGGGTTGCGCAGCCCGGCCGAGGCGCGGGCGAGCGTGAGGCAGGCGATCGAGGCCGGGCTGCCGGCCGACGCGGCGCTGCGGGCGATGACCCTCGGCGCGGCCGAGATCCTCGGCGTCGCGAACCGCCTGGGGAGCATAGAGGTCGGCAAGATCGCCAACCTGATCGTCACCGAGGGCGACCTGTTCGCCGAGGGGACGAAGATCCGCAAGGTGATCGTCGACGGCCGACCGTTTGACGTCTTCGAGCCGTCGCAGCGGACGCCGGCGCGGCGCGTCGCGGCCGGGGACGGCGCGGGGGCGCGCGGCCAGGGTGAGGCGCGGACGGAGGAGAAGGCCGCGCCGGTGCCGATGGCGAAGGACCGGGGCCCCTACCGCGAGGACGCCGTCACGCTGATCCGCAACGCGACGATCATGACCGTCACGAACGGGACGATCGAGGGCGGCGACGTCCTGATCCGCAACGGCAAGATCGCGGCGGTCGGGCGCGGGCTGGACGCGCCGCGCAACGCGACGGTCGTGGATGCGACCGGGATGTACGTGACGCCCGGGATCATCGACGCGCACTCGCACATCGCGGCGGACGCGATCAACGAGGGGAGCGTCGCCGTGAGCGCGATGACGGGGATGAAGGACGTGATCGACCCGAATTCGGTCGCGATCTACCGCGCGCTTGCCGGCGGCGTCACGTCGATCAACCTGCTGCACGGGAGCGCGAACCCGATCGGCGG
>CAYPGK010000049.1:5933-10295 GCA_964410055.1 uncultured Gemmatimonadaceae bacterium
AGATCCTGCGCGGCGAGCGGCTGGTGCACGCGCACTCGTACCGCTCGGACGAGATCCTCCAGCTCATGCGGGTGGCCGAGGAGTTCGGCTTCCGGCTGGCCACGCTCCAGCACGTGCTGGAGGGCTACAAGGTCGCCGACGAGATCGCGGCGCACGGCGCCGGCGCGTCGACGTTCTCCGACTGGTGGGCGTACAAGGTCGAGGCGTACGACGCGATCCCGTACAACGCGGCGATCATGGCGGAGCGCGGCGTCGTCGTCTCGATCAACTCGGACGACGCCGAGGAGATGCGCCACCTCAACCAGGAGGCGGCCAAGACGATGAAGTGGGGCGGCCTCTCGGAGACGGAGGCGCTCAAGCTGGTCACGTTGAACCCGGCGATCCAGCTCCGGGTCCAGGACCGGGTCGGCTCGATCGAGGTCGGCAAGGACGCGGACCTGGTGGTCTGGAAGGGGCACCCGCTCAGCATGCAGGGCGTGGTGCAGAAGACGTACGTGGACGGCAAACTGTACTTCGACATCGAGCTGGACCGGGAGCGGCAGGCGGCGATCCGCGCGGAGAAGGAGGCGCTGATGCGCAAGCACCTGCCCGGCCGGGGCGGCGAGACGCGCGTCGTGACCGACGCGGCCGCAGCCGCGGTCACCGACCAGGAGGTGGAGCGATGAGAGCACTGCGTAGCAGCATCCTCGGCGCCGCGGCGCTGCTGCTCGGGGCGGTGGCCGCTCCCGCGCAGGAGACGCTGGCGATCCGCGGCGGGACGGTGCACCCGGTGACGGGCCCGTCGTACGTGGGGACGGTCGTGGTCCAGGACGGGCGCATCGTCGCCGCGGGGCCGAACGCCGCCGTGCCGGCCGGTGCGCGGGTGATCGATGCCACCGGACTGCACGTCTACCCCGGCCTCTTCGACGCGGGCTCGCAGCTCGGGCTGACGGAGATCGGCCAGGTCGCCGTCACGAACGACATGCGCGAGCTGGGCAACTTCACGCCGCACCTTCAGGCGCGCACGGCCGTGCACCCGGCGAGCGAGCACCTGCCGGTCACCCGCGCGAACGGGATCACGCACACCCTCTCGCTCCCCGGCGGGGGCGGCGGCTTCGGCGCCGCCGGCTCGGGCGGCTTCCCCGGACAGGGCTCCGCCTTCCACCTGGCCGGGTGGACGATCGAGGAGATGGACATCCTCCCCAGCGCCGTCATGGTCATGAACTGGCCGACGGTCCGGACGCGGATCGGCGGGTTTGGGTTCGGATTCGGCGGCGCGGCCGGCGGTGAGCGGAGCTTCCGCGAGGCGATGGAGGAGTTCGAGCGCGCGGTCCACCAGCTCGAGTCGTGGCTGGACGCGGCGCGCGACTACGACCGCGCGGTCCGCGGCGGCGCGAAGATCCCGCGCGACCTGCGCCTCGAGGCGCTCGCCCGCGTCACCCGCGGCGAGCTGCCGGTGCTGGCCCGTGTCGACGCCGAGCGGGACATCCGCAACGTGGTCGAATTCGCCGAAAAGCAGGGGCTGCGGCTGATCGTGGCCAGCGCGGCCGAGGGGTACAGGGTCGCCGACCTGCTGGCCGAGAAGGGGATCCCCGTCATCCTCGGTCCGACGCAGGCGCTCCCCCGGGCCGCCGACCGGCCGTACGACGAGCGCTTCACCAACCCCGCGAAGCTCCACGCGGCCGGCGTGAAGATCGCCTTCGCGACCTTCAACTCGGCCTACTCGCGGACGCTTCCCTACGAGGCCGCGCAGGCGATCCCGTTCGGGCTGCCCCGCGACGTCGCGCTCCGCGCAGTGACGCTGAACCCCGCCGAGATGCTCGGCCTGGGCGACCGCCTCGGATCGATCGAGGAGGGGAAGATCGCCAACCTGATCGTGACCGACGGCGATCCGCTCGAGATCACGACCCAGATCCGCCACCTGATCATCAACGGCCAGGAGACGGACCTGAGCAACCGCCACCTCGAGCTGTACGAGAAGTACCGCTCGCGGCCGGTCCGCACGACGACGGATTAGCGGACGGCAGGTGGTGGGAACGGGAAAGCCCCGGCGCCGCGTAGGCGGCGCCGGGGCTTTTCCATTGCCGGGGGATTGCTTCCGCTCCCTATCTCGTCGTGGTCGAGAGCGCCGACGTCCGCGTCACCACTACCACGCGTATTCCAGCCCCGCGATCCCCATCGTGTACCTAAGCTTTTCGCCGAGCAGCGCCTCGTAATCGCCGTCGAAGGCGCGGAGGTGTCGGGCACCGAGACGGACGGCCACGCTGGCCGTCAGCATGACGCGCGCGCCCGCCTCCACCGAGAGAGCGCGCGATCCAACCGTAACGTCCCCGATCCAATCGCGCCTGAACCGCCCTCCGGCGACATCGCCGAAGACGGCGACTCGATCGTCCACGCGCGCCTCCGCGACCAGACCGAGCAGCAGAGCACGGCCGCTCACCGAGCACCGGTGCGATTCCGGCAGCGTCGCGGGGCAGTTCGTCCCTCCCAGGCCGTTCCCCCAACCGGACAGTTCCGCGCCGAGGGAGAAGATGCTCCCGAGGGGGAGTCGGACGTCGATCCCCACCGTCGCCGCGTCGATCGGGCCTGAGCCGAGTCCGCCGAAGAGGCCGACGCTGGGGCCGGCCGGGCGCGGGGCGGTGTCCTGGGCGGCGAGGTGGCCGGGCGCGAGGAGCGGCGCGGCGAGGGGGAACAGGGCCAGGACGGCAATGGAAAGGCGTGGGCGCATGGGTGTTATGGGGAAGGGGGTGAATTGTAGTGGTTTGGTTGGGTACAACGCGCGGGAACGGTATTAAATGACGTCACCCCCCACGCGGACCAGGCACCGAAATCCAGTTTCGACCCACACTCCTATCCCGCCGACCCATCTGAAGTGGAGGAATCCCCGCCCGGATACCACAAAATGGGTATCGGGCGGGGACCCTGCCATGGGATTCCGGGACGACTCTAGAAAACGGAGCCGGGTCCGTTAAGAGGGCCGTTAAGAGGGCTCAAGAAGCCGGCCGCCGGCCGTCGAGCTGCTCGTACGTCGCGGTCGAGGGCGGGCGCTCGCGCTGGAGGCGGCGGGCGACGGCTTCGGCCTCGCGCCATACGCGGAGCACGTTCTCGCCGGCGAGCTTGCGCAGCTCGTCCTCGGTCCAGCCGCGGCGGGAGAGCTCGGCGAAGAGCGCGGGGTAGGTCGAGACGTCCTCGAGGCCGTCGGGCGTGTCGCTGATGCCGTCGTAGTCGGCGCCGATGCCGACGTGGTCGATGCCTGCGACCTTCCGGACGTGCTCGATGTGAGCGATCACGTCCTCCATGGTCGCGCGAGGCGGCTGCCTGCCCTGCCGCTGCTCGCGCGGGAGCTCGTAGAACCGCTTGACCTCGTCGCTGATGAAGGCGGGGACGAAGGTGACCATGACGACGCCGCCGTTCTCGGGGAGACGGCGCAGGACGTCGTCCGGGACGTTGCGGGGGTGGTCGGTCACGCCGCGCGCCGAGGAGTGGGAGAAGATGACGGGCGCCTCGGTGACGTCGAGCGCGTCGTGCATCGTCTCGGGCGAGACGTGCGAGAGGTCGACGAGCATGCCGAGGCGATTCATCTCGCGTACGACTTCCTTGCCGAACTCGGTGAGCCCGCCGTGCTCGGGCGCCTCGCAGCAGGAGTCGGCCCAGTCGATGTTGTTGGAGTGGGTGAGCGTCATGTAGCGCACGCCCATGGCATAGAACGCACGCAGCGCGCCGAGCGAGTTCTCGATGGCGTGGCCGCCCTCCATCCCGAGGACGGAGGCGATGCGGCCGCGGCCGAACTCGCGCTCGACGTCTGAGGTCGAGAATGCCGGGCCGAAGACGTCCGGGTAGCGCTCGAAGACCTGGAGCGCGATGTCGATCTGCTCGAGCTGGACCTTCGCCGCGCCCTCACGGACGGCGCCGTAGGGGATGTAGACGGACCAGAACTGGGCGCCGACCATCCCGTCCACGAGACGCTGGATGTCGGTGTGCCCGGGCGTCGGCCGACGCAGGTCGTATGCGACGACGTCGCGGGGCGCGGCGTCGTAGCCGCGGATCGCCCAGGGCAGGTCGTTGTGCCCGTCGAAGAGCGGCGTGGTCGAGAGGACGCGCCGCGCGACGTCGAGGTGCGGATCGTCGCCGGCCTTGGTCGCGGTCGGCGCCGGGGTCTGGGCCCGCGCCCCCGCGCAACCGGCGAGGACGAGGGCGAGAACGATCGTGGTCTTGCGCATGTCGGTCACCTATCGGTCCAGTAGAAGAAATCCGGTGCTCCGCACGTGAAACGATCGAGCAGTGGGTTGTAGGGACGGGCGGGGCCCCAAGTGGGCGCCGCGCTCCAGGCGGACGCCGCGTCCCATGTGGCCGCTCCCCGTTCGGGGCCCGCGCCCCACCCGG
>CAYPGK010000049.1:10395-20121 GCA_964410055.1 uncultured Gemmatimonadaceae bacterium
CGGCGGCCGCGTCCCAGCCGGCGGCCCCGGCCGAAGCTGCCGCCGCCCCGCCATCCACCCACCCCGGCACCGCCCCGCCGCCCAACCAATCCAGCGCCGGCTCGCCGATCGGCGCGCCGGGCGGCGGCTCGGGCGCGACCGGCGGCGTGTACGGCGTGGTCGGCCGGTCGAGGAAGCGACGGATGTCGCGCGTGAGGAGCGCCTGGTGCGCGAGGTCGGCGTCTGCGATCCTGCCGGAGGCCTTGAGCGTCTGCTCGGTCAGCCGCTCGAGGCGGAGCGTGGCGATGGCGCGGACCTGTGGCATGGAGGCCCGCTCGGCGAGCGCCATGAGCTGCTCGGCGAGGACGCGCTGGGTGGCCCGGCGGATCTCGGCCTCGTAGCCGTCGCGGGCGGCGGCGCCGAAGGTCGCGCCCTGCAGCGCGTCGATGACGTCGTCGAGCCCGGGGAGCGCGGGGTCGAGCGCATTCTGCTGCACGAGCCGCGCGGCGCGGTCGGGCTGGAGGATGTTCGCGATGGTGTGCTGCGCCGCGACGACGGCGGGCGAGACGGCGTCGAACGCGCGCCCGGTCGTGCGCGGGAAGAGCTCGCGGTTCATGCCGTACCCGGGCGGCCGGGGCGGGATCTTGCGGAGCAGGTCGCGCGGGAGCGCGAGCTCGGCGGGGCTGAGCGTCGCCGTGAGAGCGCGGAGCGCCGCGCGCTGCTCGTCGGCCGGTGCGGGCCGCACGGGCTCGCGCCCGTCGCCGCGGATGGCGTAGATGTAGTCCAGCCCGCCGAGTACGGAGGCCGCGGCCTCGACCTGGTAGCGGTGGTGCAGGTAGAGGGGGACGAGGACCTCCTCGAGGGTGGCCATCGGCGCGCCCCGCTTGATGGCGTTCTCGCCGAAGCGGTTCAGCGCGGCGCGGCGAACCTTCATCATCCGCTCCAGCTCGGCGGCGGCGTTGGTGCCGTTCGACCACTGGTCGGCGCGCGGGTGCACGGCGATGTCCTGGTTGGTGAGGTATCGCAGGTCGCGCTCCCAGGCCTCGTCGAGGATCCTGCGCAGCTCGGCCGCCTCGTCGACGCCGTCCGGGAAGTCCTGATAGCCCCAGACGATGGCGACGCTGTCCCACTCGCCGATCCCGTTCTCGTAGACCTCGGAGTAGTCGAGCGAGCCGTCGTCCTTCAGCGTGACCCAGGGGTGCGGGTAGTCCATGACGGAGATGCGGCCGAGCCGGCTGTCGTAGTAGTTGTGCCCGAGGCCGAGGGTGTGGCCGATCTCGTGTGCCGAGAGCTGGCGGATGCGGGCGAGCGCCCATTCGGCCAGCTCGGGCGGCGTCTCGTCGCCGGTCTCGTAGGGCGAGAGCAGCCCCTCGGCGATCAGGTAGTCCTGCCGCACGCGCAGCGAGCCGAGCGTGACGACGCCCTTGATGATCTCGCCGGTGCGCGGATCCGTGACCGAGGAGCCGTAGCTCCAGCCGCGCGTCGAGCGGTGCACCCAGTTGATGACGTTGTAGCGGATGTCGAGCGGGTGCGCGTCCTCGGGGAGCAGCTCGACGCGGAACGCGTCCCTGTACCCCGCGGCCTCGAACGCCTGGTTCCACCAGCGCGCGCCGTCGAGAAGCGCCGAGCGGATCGGCTCGGGCGTGCCCGGGTCGAGGTAGTAGACGATCGGCTCGACCGGCTCGCTCACCGGCGCGTTCGGGTTCTTCTTCTTCAGCCGGTGACGCGAGATGAAGCGCTTCGTCATCGGCTCCTCGATCGGCGCCGAGTAGTCCTGGTACGAGACCGAGAAGTAGCCGGCGCGCGGGTCGAAGAGGCGGGGCTCGTAGCCGTCGTCCGGGAGCTCGACGAGCGAGTGGTGCACGCGGATGCTCGCGGCCTCGCCCGTCGCGGCGACGCTGCTCACGCCCTCGAACCAGGCGCCCGGGCGGCCGCCGCCCGTGCCCTGCCGCACGAAGGTCAGCTCGACCTCCATCTCCGTGTTCCTCGGGAAGTTGAGCGTCATCGGCCGGTGGATCGTGCTGCGGCTCACGTCCAGCCGGTAGCTCCCGGGGCGCAGGCGGTCGGCGATCCCTGCGGCGTCGCGGAGCAGGAAGTCCGTCGCATCGACGAGCACGCGCCCGCCGCTCTCGGCGGCGACGTTGAAGCCCCAGAGCACGCTGCGCGCGAAGGCGTCGCGTACGGCGCGGACCTCGGCGGGGTTCGAGCTGCTCGAGCGGTAGCGGTAGTTCGGCTGGACCATGAGGACCTTCGGCCCGACGCGCTCGAAGACGACGATGCGCGAGCCGGCGAGCTGCCCGCGGTCGATCCCGATGTCGTTCGAGCCGAGGCCGGCAGCGATACCGGTGATGTAGAGGACCTCGGTGTCGAAGCGCGAGATCTCGAGCCAGAGCTTGCCGGCGGCCTCGTCCCAGTAGAGCGGGAAGAAGCCGTCGAGACGCTGCATGCCGCGCGTCCTTTCCTCGATCGACGGCGGCCGCTGCGCCTCGCCGCCCCTGCCCTGCGCGTGCAGATGGGCGGGCGCGGCGACGAGAGCGGCGAGCACGAGGGAGAGACCGAGCGAGTGCCCGACGCGCGCCGGCCGACGCGCGCCCGTGGAACGGAAGCGGTTGCGAGCTCCGAACATGGAGTCCTCCGCGGATGGGTGTGTGGTGGAACGACCCGGGAAGTTTAGGCGACGTCGGGGCGCGAGGCAAACGAATGGGGGACACCGGCGCCGCTGGGGGCAGGGTGACGCGGCAGAGCGGCCTGGAGCGGTATCGCCCGGGAAACGGGGGACGCGGACGGGGCCGGCGCCGACATCGCACGCGGCCCCGCCGGCGTTGTGCTCGCGGCCCGGAGGACGGTCCTGGAAACGGCCCGTCCCCCGGGCCGCGGCACCGGCGAGCTTCTAGGGCGCTCCCACCGCCGCCCGCGTCTCGCGCGGGCGGCCGAACTCGTACTCCGTCGGCGGCTCGGCGCCGAGGAGGTGGCGGACGAAGTAGTCCCAGCGCCGTCGCATCATGTACGGCTCGTTGCCGAAGCCGTGGCGGCGGTTCGGGAAGACGACCATGTCGAAGTCCTTGTTCGCCGCGATCAGCGCATCGACCAGCACGAGCGAGCTGTACGGCGCCACGTTGTCGTCCAGCGTGCCGTGGGTGATGAGGAGCTTCCCCTTCAGGTTCTTCGCCAGCAGGTGGTTCGCCTGGTTGTCGTAGTTGGTCGAGTCGTCGGACACGGCGGCGAGGAGACCCTGCCATTTCTCGCCCCAGGCATCCGCGTAGTTGCGGTTGTCGTGGTTCCCGGCCTGGGCGACTGCGACCTTGAAGAAGTCCGGATAGGCGAGGATCGCGCGGGCGGAGGCGAAGCCGCCGCCCGAGTGGCCGTAGATCCCGGCGCGGTCGAGGTCGATCCAGGGGTGCCGCTCGGCGAGCTGGCGCATCCCGGCCACCTGATCGGGGAGCCCGTTGTCGCCCATGTTCCCGTAGTACGCCGCGTGGAACGAGTGCGAGCGCATGGGCGTGCCCATCGCATCGAGCTTGATGACGATGAAGCCGAGCTCGGCGAGCGCCTGGGCGTCACCACGCGAGGGCGAGAAGCTGCGGCTCCCCACGCTCCCGGTCTGCGGGCCGGGGTAGATGTTGTTGATGATCGGGTACTTCTTCGACGGATCGAAGCTGGTCGGGCGGTACATCAGCCCGTAGAGGTCGGTCACGCCGTCGCGCGCCTTGACGGTGAACGGGATCGGCGGCTGCCAGCCGGCGGCGAGGAGGCGCGAGATGTCGGCCTCTTCGAGCGTCAGCCGGGCGCGGCCGTCGGAAGCCTCGCGCAGCACCGAGACGGGCGGAGTGTCCGGCGTCGAGCGCACGTCGACGAAGTACCGCCCCGACGGCGAGAAGGCGACGTCGTGATGCGCGCTGTCCGGCGTCAGGCGACGCAGCCGGGAGCCGTCCAGCCGCACGCTGTAGAGGTACATGAAGTACGGGTCGCCCGCCTCGCGGCCGTTGCCGAGGAACCAGATCGTGCGGCTCTTCGGGTCGAGGCGCAGCACGCGGAGCACGTTCCACGCACCGGTCGTGATGCGGTTCTTCATGCGACCGGTCCGGAGGTCGTACAGGTAGAGGTGCCCCCAATCGTCTCGGCGGGAGTACCAGATCACCTCGTTCGACCCCGGGAGGACTCGCCAGTTGAAGGTGTTCTGACCGGACTCGAAGAACGTCTCGACGGTCTCCTCGAGGATGTCGCGCACCGCGCCCGTCTCGGGGTCGGCCTCGCGCAGCGTCGCCTGCTTGTGGTCACGCGAGACGGAGACGAAGAAGAGGCGCGACCCATCCTCGCTCCATTCGACGTCGGCCCAGCGGCCGCCGCAGAAGACGTGGTCGCAGACGGTCGAGCGGTGCGGGTCGGGCGGCATCTGGAGCCGCACGACCTTCGGCCCGCCGGGCGCATCCACGTCGATGACCACGCGGTGGATGCGGAAGATCACCGAATCTTCCGGCAGCGGGTACTTCCACGCATCCAGCTTCGGGTGCCCGACGTTGGTCGTGACCAGGTACATCTCGCCGACGCCGCGGGCGTCGTGCTGGAAGGTCGCGATCCGGCGGGAGTCGGGCGACCAGAGGAGGACAGGGCGATCGCTGCGGGTCCAGCCGGCGTTGTTCGTCGCGTAGCCGAAGTCCTCCACGCCGTCCGTCGTGAGCTGCGTCTCCGCGCCCGTCTCCAGGTCGCGCATCCACAGGTTGTGGTCGCGGATGAATGCGGCGCGCCTTCCGTCCGGTGAGACGACGGCGTTGCGCGGCGCGACCGGCCGCTCAGGCGCCGTCTCGCAGCGGTAGGCCGGGAGCTCGCAGGCGAAGCGACCGTCTGCGGTCTCGACGGTGAGCGCACGGCCGTCGCGGGCGATCTCGAGTCCACGGATCTCGAGCGCGAACGGCGTGTAGGTCTTGCCGGCGGCGGCCGAGAGCGCCGCGGCGAGCCGCTCGTGGTCGAAGGCGCGGGCGCGCGTGCGGCGCGACGGGTCGACCAGGACGTACTCCGTCCCCTCGGCGAAGGC
Source organism: uncultured Gemmatimonadaceae bacterium (assembly GCA_964410055.1). Classification (GTDB taxonomy): domain Bacteria; phylum Gemmatimonadota; class Gemmatimonadetes; order Longimicrobiales; family RSA9; genus CALBZE01. The sequence goes on from CAYPGK010000049.1 coordinate 15,407, forward strand.
GTTGCGGTACCAGAAGCGGTCGTCGTCGAGCCAGTTGGGGCGGACCGCGCCGTGTAGGACGAGCGGCGTCGTGTGCTGCGGCAGGAAGCGCTCGGCACGGGCGTAGTCGTCTTCCGTCAGCTTCGCGGGCGCGTGCGGCGTCTGCGCGAACGTCGGCGCCGCGAATAGCACGGCGAGGAGGAAGAGAGCGTGTCGCATGCGTCCCTCAGGGTCTGAGATCGAGACGAAAAGGTTGCCGGCAGGCAAGTTCTGCCGTGGCCGCCGAGGATGCAAGGGTGCGCCTGACCCTTCCCGAGTCGTGTGACCCGCCATAACTTACGGCGACCATTCGAACCGAACCGACACCGACGAACGCGAAGAATGGCCACAACCACGATCGCCGAGCGAGCGCGCGCCGACGCCGCCGCGGACCCGTTCCCCACCCTTCCGGTCACGCGGACCCCGGAGCCGGCGCTCTTCACGTACTACGTGCTGACGTCGCTGCTGCTCGGGCCGTTCTTCCTGGTGGCGATGATCCCGCTCTACTTCAAGTATCGCACGCTGCGGTACGAGGTGGATGCGGAGGGGATCACGATGCGGTGGGGCCTGCTGTTCCGCCGAGAGGTCTCGCTCGCCTACGCGCGCATCCAGGACATCCACCTTTCGAGCAACGTGGTGGAGCGGTGGCTCGGGCTCGCGAAGATCCAGGTCCAGACGGCGAGCGCGAGCGCCAAGGCGGAGATGACGATCGAGGGGATGCGGGACTTCGAGGCGATCCGCGACTTCCTCTACACCCGCATGCGCGGTGCGCGCGACGGGACAGGCGCCAGCGCCCCGGCGGGCGGCCACGTCGTTTCGCCGCCGCTCCTGGACGAGTTGGCCGGCACGCTGCGTGAGGTGGCGGCCGAGGTGCGCGCGCTGCGCGAGTCGCTCGGCGCGGGGCAAGGCGCGGAGGCCGGCGATGCGTGAGCGGCTCACCGCGCGGCTCCTCGACCTGCTCCGGGTTCCGCCCGAGCCGCAGGTCCCGGTGGAGGCGCGGGACGTGCGCGTGTTCCGCGCCGCGCCCGCGTATTTCCGCTACCGGGTGGCCACGTGGGCGCTCACGCAGCTCTTCGCGCTGATCGGTCTGGTCACCGGTTACATCTTCGTCTCTGCTGAGATCGGTGATCTGGAAGGTCTCGCCAACCTGGCAGTCAAGCTATTCGAGATCGTCGCCTGGGCCGCGTTCGGCGGCCAGGCGCTCTTCAGCCTCGCCGTCCTCCGGCTCGACTTCGACATGCGCTGGTACATCCTCTCGGACCGCAGCCTCCGCATCCGCGAGGGCGTCGTGACGGTGCGAGAGAAGACGATGACCTTCGCCAACATCCAGAACATCTCGATCCGGCAGAACCCGATCCAGCGGATCTTCGGTATCTACGACGTCGAGGTCCGTAGCGCGGGCGGCGGCGCGGGTGATCCGCAGGGCAGCGGCGTGTCGAAGGGCGATTCCGCACACCTCGCCCATTTCCACGGCGTCGACAATCCGGAGGAGATCCGCACGGCGATCCGCGAGCGGATCCGCCTGCACCGCGACTCCGGGCTGGGCGACCCCGACGAGGCCGCGCAGCTCGTGCCCGCCGAGCCCGTTGCGGGCGACGGGACACACGCCGCACTCGAGGCCGCACGGGAGCTGCGCGACGAGATGCGCCTGCTCAGGCACGCGCTGGAGGACTCGATCGTGCGACGCTGAGGCGCGGCCGCGATCGGAGCTCTCCACGCCACGGCGCTGCCCGCGCCGCCCCTCGGATCGGCCCCGGCGGAAGCGGGTATTCTGGCGGAGCCGGGCGGGAGGAAGCACGACGCCCGGCACCCGCAATCCACGCAGCCGGAAGGAAAAGAATCGGTGCGGTCGACACCACGACTCCGCGGCCTGGCGGCCGCGCTCACGCTCATCATCGGAATCACGGGTCTACCCGGCGTCGCGGCTGCGCACGCGGCGCCGGGGATGGCCGGGGACGCCTTGCCGGAAAGCACTGGGGAGGTGATGGTGGGGCATGCCGGAGGGGTGTCGGAGTGGCACGCCGGGGCGGTGTCGGGGGGGCCCGTCGCGCCAGCGGACCGGGCGAGCGCCGTCCAGGACGCGCCCCACGGCCCGCCGGCCCCGACCGCCGAGGACGTCGCCGCCGCCGCGCGGCTGCGCATCGACCTCATCACCATGGGCCCCGGCGACGCCGTCTGGGAGCGATTCGGGCACAACGCGCTCCGGGTGCACGATCCGGTGACGGGCGAGGACGTGACGTACAACTACGGCATGTTCGACTTCGCCGCCGAGGACTTCTTCCCTCGCTTCCTACGTGGCGACATGCTGTACTGGATGGAGGGGTTCGACACGCGCGCCGTCGTCTACTCCTACATCCGGATGAACCGCTCCGTCTACGCGCAGGAGCTGAACCTCACGGCCGAACAGAAGGCCCGGCTGGTGACGTTCCTCGAGTGGAACGCCCGCGAGGCGAATCGCTATTACGCCTACCACTACTACCGCGACAACTGCTCGACGCGGGTGCGCGATGCGATCGACTACGCGCTCGGCGGGCAGCTCCAGGCGGCGCTCGGCGACGTAGCGACGGAGGCGACGTACCGCTCCCACACCCGCCGCCTCACGGCCGACGACCTGCCGATCTACACCGGGCTGAACCTGGCGATGAGCGCCGCGATCGACCGACCGCTCACGGCGTGGGAGGAGAGCTTCCTCCCGCTCGAGCTGCTCAGGCACGTGCGCGACGTGCAGGTGGCGGGCGAGTCTGGTGAGACGATGCCCCTCGTGCTGTCGGAGCTGGTGATCTTCGAGGCCGACCGCGCGACGACCCCGGAGCTGGCGCCCGACCGCGTGCCGGGCTACCTGGCCGTCGGCGTGCTGCTCGGCGCGCTCCTCCTCGCCCTCGGCCGCCTGGCCGCTCGGGGCGCGCGCGTGGGGCGGATCGGGCTCGTCGCCGTCGGAGGCGTCTGGGCGCTCGTCGTCGGGGTGCTCGGCACGGTGATCACGCTGCTCTGGGCGTTCACCAACCACGACGTCACCTACGGCAACGAGAATCTGCTGCAGGTGAACCCGCTCCCGCTCGCGCTCGTCGTGTTGATCCCGCTCGCCATGCTGCGCGGGCGCGCGGTACGGGCGGCGAGCACGGTGGCGTGGACGCTGGCCGGCGCGTCGGCGGCCGGGCTGCTCCTCCAGGCGCTCCCCGGGCTGGACCAGGTCAACGGCGAGATCATCGCGCTCGCGCTGCCGGTGCACTTCGGACTCGCGGGCGCGCTGTGGCTGGTGCGGAGTCGCGCCGCCGCGCCGGAGGCCGCCGCGGCGGACCGGGCCGCGCCGGTCGAGGTCTGAGGCGACGTCGCCATGTCGATCGAGAAATTCTTCCGCCTCGACGAGCACCGCACGACGGTCCGTACCGAGGTGCAGGCCGGGGTCACGACGTTCCTGACGATGGCGTACATCGTGGTCGTGAACCCGGCGATCCTGAGCGCGGCCGGCGTGCCGTTCGAGGGCGCGCTCTTCGCCACCTGCATCGCCGCCGCGATCGGCACGCTCCTCGTGGGGCTGCTCGCGAACTACCCGTTCGCGCTCGCGCCGGGGATGGGGCTGAACGCCTACTTCGCCTACACCATCGTGCAGGGGATGGGCGTGCCGTGGCAGACGGCGCTGGGCGCGGTCTTCCTCTCCGGCGTCGCGTTCCTGCTGCTGACCGCGGGACGCGTGCGGGCGCTCGTCGTGGATGCGATCCCGCGCTCACTCAAGACCGCCGTCGCGGGCGGGATCGGCCTCTTCATCGCGTTCCTCGGGCTGCGCAACGCGGGGATCGTGGTGGCCGACGAAGCGACGTTCGTCGGACTCGGCGCGCTCGCGGCGCCCGGGCCGCTCCTCTCGCTCGCCGGCCTCGCGCTGACCGCCGGCCTCATGGCGCGTGGCCACCGGAGCGCGATCATCTGGGGGATCCTCGGTGTGACGGCGGCGGCGATGGCACTCGGCATCACGCCGCTGCCCGACGGGATCCTCTCCGTACCTGACCCGAGTGCGACGTTCTTCGCGCTCGACATCCCCGGCGCGCTCCGGCTCGGCTTCCTCGAGATCATCTTCGCCTTCCTCTTTGTCGATCTCTTCGACACCGTCGGCACCTTCACCGGCCTCGCCGAGGAAGGCGGCTTCACGACGAAGGACGGGAAGATCCCCCGCGTCAATCGCGCGCTCGCCGCGGACGCCACGGCGACCGTCGTCGGCTCGCTCCTCGGCACCTCGACCGTGACGACGTACGTCGAGAGCGCGGCCGGGATCGGCGAGGGCGGGCGGACGGGGCTGGTCGCCGTGGTCGTGGCCGCGCTCTTCGTCGTCGCCGTCTTCGCCGCGCCGCTCGCCGGCGCGATCCCCGGGATCGCGACCGCGCCCGCGCTGATCGTCGTGGGCGCGCTCATGATGCGCGCCGTCCAGAACGTCCCCTGGAGCGACACGACCGAGGCGGTCCCGGCGTTCATGACGCTGATCGCGATGCCGCTCACCTTCTCGATCGCGAACGGCCTCGCGCTGGGCTTCATCAGCTACGCGCTCGTCAAGCTCCTCGCCGGCCGCGGCCGGGAGGTCAACGCGCTGGTCTACGTGCTGGCCGGGCTGTTCCTGGTGAGGTTCGCCTATCTGGCGGCGGGGTGATGGGTCGCCGGTGGCGCGGTGAGTCGCGCACGCGGCGAGGTGAGGGGTGCACGCGGCGAGG
>CAYPGK010000049.1:20221-21350 GCA_964410055.1 uncultured Gemmatimonadaceae bacterium
CGCGGCGAGGGGCGCACGCTGCGCGGCTCCTGCGCGGCTCCTGCGCAGGGGTCGGCGAGACGGCCTGAGCCGCTTCGGCCGCGCGCGTGACACCGGCGCCCCGGCGTGTATCTTGCCTCCGGGCGGCCGGCCCGGCGACCCCGCGACCTCGCCGCCCCCGAACTTTCCACGTCGAAACGGGAGCGCCCGCGCGAAGCGGGCGGCCCCGGCAGCCAGGGAGGGACCCCATGCGCGCCATCCGCGTCCACGAACCCGGCGGCCCCGAAGCGCTGCGCCTCGAGGAGGTGCCGCCCCCCGAGCCCGGCCCCGGCCAGGCCCGCGTCCGGCTCGAGTACTCCGGCGTCAACTTCATCGACGTCTACCACCGCACCGGGCTGTACAAGCTCCCGCTGCCGTTCACGCCGGGCTCCGAGGGCGCGGGCGTGGTCGACGCCGTGGGCGAAGGAGTGGACGAGGTGCGCGTCGGCGACCGCGTCGCCTACGCGGGGCAGCCGGGGAGCTACGCCGAGCAGGCGGTCGTGAGTGCGTCGCGCCTGGTCCCGGTCCCGGAGGGCGTCGATCTAGAGCTCGCCGCCGCCGTCATGCTCCAGGGGATGACGGCGCACTACCTCTCGCACAGCACGTATCCGCTCGGGGAAGGCGACGTCGCCCTCGTCCACGCCGCAGCCGGCGGTGTGGGCCTGCTCCTCGTGCAGCTCGCGAAGAAGAGGGGCGCGCGGGTCATCGGCACCACCTCCACCGAAGAAAAGGCCGCCCTCGCCCGCGAGGCCGGCGCCGACGAGGTGATCCTCTACACGAAGGAGGATTTCACCGAAGCGGTGCGGCGGCTCACCGACGGGCGGGGCGTCGACGTCGTCTACGACTCCGTGGGGAAGACGACGTTCGACGGGAGCCTGGCGTCGCTCCGCCCGCGCGGGATGCTCGTCACGTTCGGCCAGTCGAGCGGCCCTGTGCCGCCGTTCGACCTGCTGCGTCTCAGCCGCGGCTCGCTCTTCCTGACCCGCGCCGTCCTCGGCGATTACACGGCGACGAGGGACGAGCTCCTCGGTCGCGCCCGCGACCTGTTCGACCTGATCGCAAAAGGTGAGCTATCGGTGCGCATCGACCGGGTGCTGCCTCTCGAGGAGGC
>CAYPGK010000049.1:21450-22809 GCA_964410055.1 uncultured Gemmatimonadaceae bacterium
GCGGTCGGCAGACGTGGCGGGTCGTGGCGGCTCGGCCTCCCTGCCCGATGGCTCCCGACTCCGCTTCCGAAACGCTGCAGAAATTTCCAGGTGCCCCATTCATCCATTGCTGCGCCCCGCTCGTTCACGTTGCGTAGGGGAGCAACCGCTCTGATCGGTGCGCCCGATGTCGCTGCGCCGCACACGCCGTGATCACTCGGCCGGCGCGCGCCCCGTGTCTCTATTGAGCACCTGGCAGGGCCGCGAGGTGACCACGGAGAAGCCGGACGCATTGCGGGTGCACGGCAGGCCCGGTGCTTCACAGTGAAACCCGGCGGTCGGTTGAAAGAGAGTCATGGAGCAACCTGCGGCCGTATCAACCCGAGTGGACGCGGTGATCGAGCAGCTTGCGGCGGCTCAACAAGGCATCGTGGCCCGGCGTCAGTTGCTGGCCGGCGGTGTCAGCATCCACAAGGTGAGGTCGCGCGTGCGATCCGGCCGACTGCGCCCCATCCAACGCGGCGTGTACCAGGTTGGCCCCGTGGCCGGTCGTTTCGCGCGGGAAATGGCGGCCGTGCTCGCCTGCGGACGGGATGTGGTCGTAAGTCATCGAAGCGCCGGTGCGATGTGGGGGATGCTGCCGCCCGAGGAGGCGACGGCGCCCGTAGAGCTGACGGCCGGGTTCCGGAGCCCGGTCCGCAGACCGGGGATCGTGGCGCACAGGACTTTGCGACTCGGAGCCGATGAAGTCACTCGCCTCGATGGCGTCCCGGTCACCACCCCCGTCCGATCTCTCCTCGACCTCGCAGCCGTGATGGGCTTCCGAGAGTTGGAGCAGGCGCTTGCCCGGGCCGAACGCGCTGAGCTCGTAAGCCGCAAGGCCTTGTCGGAGGTTGTCGAACGCAATAGGCGCCGCCCCGGCGCCAATGCGATCCGAGCCCTGCTCGCCGGCGCAACGGTTCCGGCGATGGCCCGGTCGGAAGCCGAGGAGCGTTTCCTACATCTCCTCAGGAAAGCACAACTGCCATCGCCGGAAACTAACGTCCGGGTCCACGGGTTCGAGATCGACTTCTTCTGGCGCGAGCAACGAGTCGCAGTCGAAGTCGACGGATTCGCATACCACGGCTCCGCGATCAGCTTCGAAGGAGACCGTCGACGTGACGCGCACTTCGCCGCCCAGGGCATACAGGTCGTACGCGTCACCTGGCGCCAACTGACGAATGAACCTGAAGCCGTCCTGGTTCGCCTGGCGCAAACACTCGTGAGAGGCGAGTTCCGAACGACTGCCCGGTTGCGGGCGTAGTTCACCCCGCTGGCGTAGGCCCACGGCAATGATAATCTGTCACGGAACCGAGGAGGACGTCCGGGCACCGGTGCCGA
>CAYPGK010000050.1:0-22634 GCA_964410055.1 uncultured Gemmatimonadaceae bacterium
TTCGACTGCGTCGCGCCGACGCGCAACGGCCGCAACGGCACGATCTGGATCGAGGACGAGGCGCAGGTCAACATCAAGGCCGAGCGGTTCCGCACGGATCCGAAGCCGCTCGATCCGGCGTGCGACTGCTACACGTGTCGCAACTTCAGCCGGGCGTACGTCAGGCACCTCTTCATCGCCGGTGAGGTGCTGGGATTGCGGTTGCTCTCGCTGCACAACGTCCGCTTCCTGGTCCGACTGGCCGAGCGGGCGCGAGCGGCGATCCTGAACGGCGAATTCGAGGGGTGGAGCGAGGACTGGCTCCGGCGCTGGCACAGCGCCCGAGCCGCGAAAAAGGGAGGATGAACGTGGGTCTCTTCACGATGGCGCTGCTCGCGGCGCCGAGACAGGGCGGGGGCGGCGGGCTGATCTTCTTGATCCAGCTCATTGCGATTTTCGCGATCTTCTATTTCCTGCTGATCCGGCCGCAACGCAAGCTGCAGCAGCGCCACCAGCAGATGCTGGCCGCGCTCAAGCGAGGCGATCAGGTCATGACGGAGGGCGGGATTCTGGGCGAGGTCGTGCACCTGGCCGAGGACAAGATCACGCTCAAGACCGGCGAGTCGAGGATCGTGGTGGCGCGGGGCAAGATCGCCCGTGTCTTCACGCCCGAGGCGACGGAGAAGTAGTCGCGCGATTCGATGGCGATTCGAGAGATCCGGCTCCTGGGCGACCCGGTGCTCCGTGCACGGGCGGAAGCGGTACCCGCCGTCGACGACGAGCTCCGGACGCTCATCGACGACATGCTGGAGACCATGTATGCGGCGGACGGCGTGGGACTCGCCGCGCCGCAGGTCGGGGTGGGGAAGCGCGTGATCGTGGTCGACGTCCGTGACCCGGCCGCTCCGCCGTTCGCGCTGGTCAACCCGGAGATCGTCGAATCGGGCGACGCCGTGGACCGTGGCGAGGAGGGGTGCCTGAGCATCCCGGGGTTGAAGGAGATCGTCGAGCGGCCGGCGACGGTGGTGGTCGAGGGGCTGGACCGGGACGGCAATCCGCGGCGCATCGAGGCGACGGGGCTCCTCGCGCGGGCGCTCCAGCACGAGATCGACCACCTGGACGGTATCCTGTTCATCGACCGGCTCAGCCCGCTCAAGCGCCAGATGCTCCTGAACCGGTGGAAGAAGCTGCAGCGCTAGCGAGCCTCGGGAGGCGAGCGTGAGGGTGTTGTTCTGGGGAACGCCCGATTTTGCGATCCCGTCGCTGCGGGCGTTGATCGGCGAGGGGCACGAGGTGGTGGGGGTGGTCACGCAGCCGGACCGACCGGCCGGCCGCGGGCGCGTGCTCCAGCCGCCGCCGGTCAAGGAGGTCGCGCTCGAGGAGGGGATCCCGGTCCTCCAGCCCGAGCGGCCCCGGGGCGAAGAATTCCTGGACGCTCTGCGTCGCCTCGAGCCGGAGGTCTCGGTGGTCGTGGCGTACGGCCAGATCCTGCGCAGGAACGTGCTCGAGCTGCCGCCGCACGGATCGATCAACGTGCACGCGTCGCTCCTCCCCGAGCTCCGGGGCGCGGCGCCGATCAACTGGGCGATCATCCGGGGGCACGAGGAAACCGGGGTCACGATCATGCGGATGGTCGAGCGGATGGACGCGGGCCCGATCCTCCTTCAGGTCCGCGAGCCGATCGGGTCGGACGAGCGCGCGGGCGACCTGTGGACGCGGCTGAGCGAGGTCGGCGCGGCGGCGCTGATCGAGGCGCTCGCGCTCCTCGAGATCGGAGAGCTCACGGAGGTCGAGCAGGACGAGGCGCGCGCAACGTACGCGCCCAAGATCGGCCGCGACGAGGCGCGCCTCGACTGGTCGCTCCCGGCGATCGAGGTCGACCGCTGGATCCGCGGCCTCGACCCCGTCCCCGGCGCGTGGACCACGTGGCAGGGCCAGGAGGTGAAGCTGTACCGGCCGCGCCCCGTGCCCGACAAGGAGCACGGTGAGCCGCCGGGCACGATCCTGGAGGCCGACCCGAGTGACCCGACGCAGGGGCTATTCGTCGCCTGCGGTTCGGGTGCAGTCTACGCCCGCGAGGCGAAGCCGGCGGGGAAGCGCCGCATGACCTCGGCCGAGTGGGTGCGTGGGCGCGGCCCGAAGACGGGCGAACGCTTCGAATGACGCCGCGGCTGCACCTGGTCACCTCGGACGAGGTGCTGCGGGACGAAGGCTTCGTCGACTCGGCCGAGCGAGTGATTGCGGCGTACGGGGCCGCGGTGGCCGTGCACCTTCGCGGACACGGCCTGTCGGGCAGCGTGCTCCACGCTCTGGCCGAGCGTCTCCTGGAGGCGGCGTCGCGCTCCGGTGCGATGCTCCTGGTCAACGACCGGGTCGACGTGGCGCTCGCGTGCGGGGCGCCGGGCGTCCAGCTTGGTCGGCGGTCGCTCCCGGTGGCGGAGGCCCGGCGCCTCCTCGGAGCGGACGCTCTGATCGGCTACTCCGCACACGCTGCTGACGAGGCGCTGGACGCGGGGCGAGAGAGTGCGGATTTCATCGTCCTGGGGACGATCTTCCCGACGGCGTCGCACCCCGGCGAGCCCGGCGCCGGGCTCGGGGCGGTGAGGGAGGCGGCGCGGGCGGCGCAGGTGCCGATCGTGGCGATCGGCGGGATCACGCCCGCGCGCGTGGGCGCCGTGCTGGAGGCGGGGGCGTACGGCGTCGCCGTGCTCGGCGGCGTCTGGCACGCGGCCGATCCGGTCGGTGCGGCGCGGCGGTACCTCGAAGTGCTGGAGGAGGGCACGAAATGACGCAGGCGACGATCGAGATCACGTTGAACGGTGAGGCGCGCCAGGTCGCGGCCGGGCGCACCGTCACCGGTTTGCTCGGCGATCTGGGGCTCCACCCCCAAATGGTCGTGGTCGAGCACAATCGCGAGATCCTGGACCGCGCGCGCTACGATGAGACCGAGGTGCGCGACGGTGACACGCTCGAGCTGGTGCACTTCGTGGGCGGCGGTTGATCCGCTCGTCCGTGCAGGACCGGTGCGGGCGCCATGGGGGCCCGGCCCCCGAACTCTGGAGGACGCATGACGACCACGACGATAGATGAAGCCGTGAAGGACCTGCCGCTGGTGATCGCGGGGCGCGAGTTCCGCTCCCGGCTGGTGGTGGGGACCGGAAAGTATCGCACGAACGAGGAGATGGTCCGCGCGATCGAGGCGAGCGGCGCGGAGATGGTGACCGTCGCCGTGCGGCGAGTCGACCTCGACCGGACCAAGGAGGAGGGGATCCTCTACCACCTCGACCCGAAGAAGATCTTCCTCCTGCCGAACACGGCGGGTTGCTACACCGCGGAGGAAGCGGTCCGCTACGCCCGCCTCGGACGCGCGGCAGGGTTGAACGACTGGGTCAAGCTCGAGGTGATCGGCGACCAGCGGACGCTGCTCCCTGACGTGGCCGCGACGCTCGAGGCGGCCCGCACGCTCGCGGCCGAGGGCTTCAAGGTGCTGGCCTACACGAACGAGGACGTGGTCACGGCGCTCCGGCTGGAGGATGCCGGGTGCGCGGCGGTCATGCCGCTGGCCAGCCCGATCGGGAGCGGGCTCGGTCTGGTCAACCCGTACTACATCCGCGAGATCAAGAGCCGGCTCTCGGTGCCGGTCATCGTGGACGCCGGTGTCGGGACGGCCTCGGATGCGTGCCTGACCATGGAGCAGGGCGTCGACGGGATCCTGATGAACACGGCGATCGCGGAGGCGCGCGATCCGGTTCGGATGGCCCACGCCATGAAGCTCGCCGTGCAGGCCGGCCGCCACGCCTACCTTGCCGGGCGCATGCCGCGCCGCGAGGTGGCGGTGCCGTCGTCGCCGACGACGGGCCTGCTGGATTGAGCGTCACACCGGCCCGCTGGGCCGCGCTCGACACGCTGCGCGCCGTGCGCGAGGGCGAGCTGGCCGACCGCGCACTGGCCCGCACGCTCGAGCGCGTCGCGCCCCGAGAGCGGCCGTGGGTGCAGGAGCTGGTCTACGGCACGTTCCGCCTGCGCGGCCGGCTGGACTGGATGCTCGACCGCCTGGTCCGGCGCGGGATCGTCTCGCTCGAACCGGACATCCTCGACATCCTGCGCCTCGGTGCGTACCAGCTCCTGGAGATGGGGAGCGTGCCGGTCTACGCGGCCGTCTCGCAGGCGGTGGAGATGGCCAAGCGGGTGGCGGGGAAGGGGGCCGGCGGGCTGGTCAACGGAGTGCTCCAGTCGTTGAACCGGCAGGCGGCCCGGCTCGAGTTCCCGGACGCCGAGAGCGACCCGGTCGAGCACCTGGCAACGTGGGGCTCGCACCCGCACTGGCTCGTCGAGCGGTGGGTCGCGCGCTTCGGCGTGGACGGCGCGCGGGCGTTGGTCGAGGCGAACAATTCCCGGCCGGAGCTGTACATTCGACCGATCGGCATCCCGGCCGAAGAGGCGCGGGAGCGGCTCGGCGCCGCCGGGATCGAGGCGGAGCCGGTGGCGTTCGCGCCCGATGCGCTGCGCATCCCGCCGCCGGCCGGCGCCCGTGACGTTCTCGCCGTCGTTCCGGCGGTGGTGCAGGACCCGGCCGCGGGGCTGGTCACGCGCTACGCGGCCGTGCCGGATGGCGCCACGGTCGCAGATCTGTGCGCGGCGCCCGGCGGCAAGGCGCTGGAGCTGGCCGAGCACGCCGAATACGTCGTTGCCGCGGATGTCTCCTTTGCGCGGATGGCGCGTGTGCGAGAGAACGCGGACCGGGTCGGCGGGCTGCCGCTCGGCCTGCTCGTCTCCGACGCACGCTGGCCTGCGGTTCGCGCGGTCGATCTGGTGCTCATCGACGTGCCGTGCACGGGGACCGGTACGTTGCGCCGGCACCCCGACGGGAAGTGGCGGCTCGCGCCGACGGACCTCCAGGCGCTGATCGAGCTACAGCGCGAGATCCTGGATGCGGCCGCGGCGGTGGTGAGACCGGGCGGGATCCTCGTCTATTCGACGTGCTCGTTGGAGCCGGAAGAGAACGAAGCCCAGGTCGACGCGTTCCTTTCGCGCCACCCCGAGTTCACGCCGGAGCCGCCGCCGGCCGGCACCGTCGCCGTGGAGCTGCTGGATGCTGCCGGCCGCCTCGTCGTGCTTCCGCAGGCGCTGGGCGTCGACGGCGCGTTTGCCGCGCGCCTGCGCAGGGAGAACTGAGTCATGCTGGGGGAATCTATTCGCCGTCGACGGCACCTGGACCAAGGGTCCCGGCCACCCGCCGGGCCGGCGCCCCGCGTGCGGTGGGTGCGCTGGATCCTGGCCGGCCTGGCGTCCATCGCGCTGAGCTTCGGCGCGGGGTACGTCATCGCCGCGCAGGTCCTCTTCCCGGCGCCGGAAGCGCCGCAGGAGGACGTCGCTACGGTCCCGGTGCCGCGCCTGACCGGGAAGGAGCTGACCGCAGCCCAGGGCGAGGTCGAGACGCTCGGCCTGGCCGTGGGCAGAGTCCGGTGGCTCCCACACTCGGACCAGCCGGCCGGCACCGTCCTGGCGCAGGACCCGCTCCCGGGCCAGCGGCTTCGCAGCGGCGGCGAGGTCCGCCTCGCGGTCAGCTCCGGCCGCGCGCAGGCAAGGGTGCCGGATGTCGTCGGGCTCCCGTTCGATGCCGCCACGCAGCTCGCCGAGCGGATGGGCTTCGAGGTGAATCGTCGCACCGAGACGCACGCAGGCCCCGCGGGGTACGTCCTCGACGTCCAGCCGCGGGTCGGCACGGAGCGCGTGCTGCCGGCGTCGATCACGTTGATCGTGAGCACGCCGCCGCCCGTCGTCCTCGACAGTGTGCGCGTGCCCGTCGAGTCGTTCGACTTCTCGCTGGACCGCGCCGCCGTTCCCACGCCGCCCGGCACGGGGGCCAACGGGGCCGTGGGCGGCTGAGCCCCCGGCCCGATGGAGGGTGGACCCGTGCACTTCCTCTGGGACCTGCTGACCCGAAACTGGACGATCAAGCTGACCGCGCTGCTGCTCGCGGTCTTTCTCTGGACGATCGTCAAGTCCGATGAGCCGACGCGCGTGCCCGTCGAGAACGTGCCGATCGAGGTCGCGCTCCGCGACCCGGGCTGGATGCTCGCCGACCAGCCCGCGCCGCCCACGGCGACGGTCGTCTTTTCGGGTCCGATCGGGGAAGTCGTGCGGCTGGCCGTCGCGCGCCCGCGCGTCGTCGTGCCCGTCGACGAAGTGAGCGACTCGGTCGAGGTCCGCCAGCTCCGGACCGGCTGGGTCCAGCTCGACGGCGATCTCTCCCGTACGAGAATCGAGGACATCCGGCCGGGCGCGGTGCTGCTCACCTTCGAGCGGCTGACCACGCGCCTGGTGCCGGTCAAGGTCCGAACACAGGGGTGGCTCCCGCCGGGCCTCGACCTTGCCGCGCCGATCCGCGTCGAGCCGCCTGCGATTCGCGTGAGCGGACCGCGCCAGGCGATCGAGGCCATAGATTCGGTCGTGACGATGCCAGTCGAACTGGGTGGGCTGCGCGGGTCCGTGGTGATCGGCGTGGCGATCGACACCACGGGGATGCAGGGCGTGATCCTTTCCCCGGCCGATGTCGACGTCATCGTCCAGGTCACCGCGGCGGCCCAGGACACCGCCCTGCTCGGCCGACCTGCGGACGGGGCCGGCGCCGGGACGGATTAGCAATGTCCTCGAAAGAGCTCCTCGTCCTCGGGATCGAGACTTCCTGCGACGAGACTTCGGCCGCCGTGCTCCGGGGCGAGCGCGACCTCCTCGGCCACGTCATCCTCTCCCAGGACGTCCACCAGCTCTATGGCGGCGTCGTCCCCGAGCTCGCGAGCCGGGCGCACCTCCAAGTGATCGACGACGTCGTCGACGGCGCCCTGGCGGAAGCCGGCGTCGACCTCGGAGACATCGACGTCATCGGCGTGACCGCCGGGCCGGGGCTGATCGGCGCGCTCCTCGTCGGGCTCACGTGGGCGAAGGGCGTCGCCTACGCACTCGGCCGGCCCCTCGTCGCCGTCCACCACATGGAAGCGCACCTCTTCGCGGTCGAGCTCGAAAACCCGGCCGCGCGGCCGCCCTTCGTCGCGCTCCTCGTTTCCGGCGGCCACACCATGCTGCTCTGGGTGCCGGAGTGGGGGCGCTACGAGCTCCTCGGCGAGACGCGCGACGACGCCGTGGGCGAGGCGTTCGACAAGGTCTCCAAGATCCTGGGGCTCGGCTACCCGGGCGGGCCGGCCATCCAGCGTATCGCGGAGGGCGGCGATCCGGCGGCCCACCCTTTCCCGCGGCCGATGCTATCGGCCAACCAGCGGGAAAACGACGACGATTACTACGACTTCTCCTTCAGCGGCCTGAAGACCGCGGTCCTCACGCGTGTGCGGGCGCTCGAGGCGGAAGGGCGCCTCGAGGGCGAGATCGCGAACCTTGCCGCGTCCTTCCAGGCGACCGCGGTGGATGTGCTCGTCGCCAAGACGATGCGCGCCGTGGAGGCCCGGGGGTGCCGTCGCGTGCTGATCGGCGGGGGCGTCGCCGCGAGCCGCGCGCTTCGCGCCGGCCTCGAAGCAGCGCTCGGACCGGGCGGCGAACTCTTCTACCCGTCGCCGCGGCTGGCCACGGACAACGGCGCCATGATCGCCCGTGCGGCGCTCTTCCACTGGCAACGCGGGGAACAGGCCGGCCTCGACGTCACCGCGCGGGCAGACCTGCCGTTCCCGGGGCTCGAGCGCATCCGATGAAGGGGATCGAACACGAGGGACGATCGTGCTGACGATCCTGCACGTTTCCGATCTGCACTTCGGCCCGCACTACCTGCCCCGCGTGGGCGAGGCGATGCTGGCGGCCGCTGAGGCGCTCGAGCCCGACGTCATCGTCGCGAGCGGGGACTTCACCCAGCGCGCCAAGAGGCACCAGTTCGCGGATGCGCGCCGGTACCTCGACCGCCTCCCGCCCGTGCCTCTGGTCGTCGTGCCGGGCAACCACGACGTGCCGCTCTACCGGGTGTTCGAGCGGATCTTTTCTCCGCTCGATCTGTATCGGGAGTACATTTCCCAGGAACTCGACACCGTGCTCCGCCGTGAGGACGCCGTCATCGTCGGGCTGAACTCGACCAGCCCGTACCGGGCGATCACGAACGGTCGGATCGACTCGAAACAGCTCGATTTCTGTGAGGCGGCGCTTCGCGATGCGCCGCCCGGCGCGGCGCGCATCGTCGTTGCGCACCACCACTTCGCGCCCGCGCCCGATTACGAGGGCGGGCAGGTGATGCCCGGGGCGAAGCGCGCAATCGACCGCTTCACCGCCCTCGAGGTCGACCTGATCCTCGGCGGCCACCTGCACCGG
This sequence comes from uncultured Gemmatimonadaceae bacterium, assembly GCA_964410055.1. Lineage (GTDB taxonomy): Bacteria > Gemmatimonadota > Gemmatimonadetes > Longimicrobiales > RSA9 > CALBZE01. The sequence continues at coordinate 8,287 of CAYPGK010000050.1, forward strand.
GCCTACATAGGCAATTCGCTCGACGTCTACCCGGGGCGCGACCGCGAGCACGGGATCATCATCGTGCAGTGCGGCACGACCACGTCGCGCCGCGGACGAGCGCGCGAGCGTGAGAAGAACTCCTTCAACCTGGTACGCGTGGGCGACGACAGCATTCGCGTGACCCACTACATGTACTTCGACGACGCGGGCGGCTTCGCCCCTTTCAGCCGTCACATCTTCCCGCGCGCGGGAAGGCGGTACTTCCGGGATGCCGTTGGCGGCGATACCGAGGACTTCGAGCGGCGGCCTCGTGCTCGCCTGGACGCCCACGGGGATTGAGGCGATGGCGGGTCGGGTGCATGCCCGTGTGAGGCCGGAGCGGCGCCATCCCCTGCGGCGCCTGCATGGGCGCGGCCTTCGCTGCCTCGCCGTGGCGCTCCTGTGCGCTGCGGGGCCGGCAACGCTCCGCGCGCAGAGCGTCCAGAACGCTGCGCAGGAGGCCCGCGAGGTCGTCGACCTCCGCTTCGAGGGGGCCCAGGCGTTTCGCGACGAGCAGCTCCGTACCGCGATCGAAACGCGCAAGCACGGTTGCAAGGTGCCGCTCCTCTGCTATCTCGGCATCGGCCGCGACCGCCAGTACCTCGAGAACCCGGCGGTCCTGAACGCCGACGTGCTTCGGCTCCGGACCTTCTATGCCCAACGCGGATACCGTGATGCACGGATCGACGTCGACACCGTGCCGTCCGGTTCCGGGATCCAGGTCGTCTTCCGTATCGACGAGCGCGAGCCGATCCGCGTGGCGTCGCTCGAGGTCGAGGGCGCGACCGGCTTCCTCCCGGACGACATCGCGGAACATCTCCCGCTCCGGCGCGGCGATCCGCTCAACCTGATCATGGTCGAGGCCGCCCGGGATTCGCTCATCGGCGCGCTGCGCAACCGCGGCTACCCCAGAGCCGACGTCCTGGTGGACCGCATCTCGATCCCGAGCGATTCCCGTGAAGGCGATGTGCGGTACCTGGTGATCCCGGGCACGTTCGCGCGCTTCGGCGAGATCGAGATCACGGGGCGCGACCGCATCTCCGAAGACGTCATCCGCAGGATGCTGACGTTCTCGGAAGGGGACGTCTACCAGCAGAGCGCGCTGTTGAGCAGCCAGCGCAACGTGTACGGGCTCGGCTTCTTCCAGAACGTCTCGATCCAGCCGCTGGCGAGCGTGGCTTCCGATACGATCATCCCGATCCGCATCCAGGTGAACGAAGGCGACATCCACCGGATCCGGGTCGGCGGCGGGTTCAACAGTCTGGACTGCATCAACGCCGAGGGGCGCTGGACCAGTACGAACTTCCTGGGCGGTGCGCGGCGCCTCGAGGTGCGTGGCGCCGTTGCCAACGTCCTCGCACAGCGAATCTACGAGGGCGCGCGCCTGTGCGAGCTGGGGGAAGACATCGACCCCGAGTACCGCGAGTTGAGTGGATCGCTCACCGCGGATTTCACGCAGCCGTGGTTCTTCGGCCCACGCAACACGCTCGGCGCCGGGCTCTTCGTCGAGCGTCGGTCCCTTCCGGGCGTCTTCATCCGTCAGGCGCGCGGCGGGTACCTCAACCTGATTCGCTCCGTCAGCTCCCGGACCACGCTCGCTTTCGGGTTCCGTCCCGAGCTGACCGCGCTCGATGCGGTGGGCAACGAGCTGGTGTTCTGCATGAGCTACATCGCCTGTGCCATCAACCAGGTCGACATCCTCGGCAACGCACACTGGCTGAACCCGATCACGCTGTCCTTCGCGCGCGACCGGTCGAATCTTGCCTTCTTCCCGAGCCGGGGCTACATCCTCCGGCTCGAAACCGAGTACGCGGCGCGACTGACCGGGTCCGAGTTCGCCTTTTTCCTCGCCGCGGGTGACGTGAGTGCGTATCGCGATCTCGGCAGCGGCGTGATCCTTGCCTCGCACCTGCGCGCCGGTTGGGCGAAGGCGATCGAGGAGCCGGGCTCTGCGGAAGGGCTCGGGCTGCACCCGCAGAAGCGGTTCTTCGCCGGCGGCGCGAACAGCGTCCGGGGATTCGCCCAGTATCGCCTCGGGCCCAAGGTGCTCCATGTGGAACCCGAACGCCTGCTCGCGCCCGACGCGAATGGAAACAGCATTTGCACCGCCGCCGACATCGCCGCGGGCGCCTGCGACCCGGGGGCACTCGACCGCAGGGCCTTCGACGTGCGTCCCGTCGGCGGCGACCTGCTTTTCGAAGGCAGCTTCGAGCTCCGCTTCCCGGTCGCCGGCGATCACTGGAGGGGGGCCGCGTTCGTCGATTTCGGACAGGTCTGGCAGCTCGGCGCCGAGGACCGGGTGGGCTCCACCGTGAACCTGGGCGACATCGTGGTCTCTCCCGGACTCGGCATCCGCTACAGCAGCCCGATCGGCCCGATCCGCGTCGACGTCGGCTTCAATGGGCAGGGCGTCGAATGGCTCCCGGTCGTGACGACGGATGAAACGGGGCGGCTCCGGTTCCAGCAGCCGTACGCGTGGCAGCCCGGCAGCGGCATCTGGGACCGCCTGCAGTTCCATTTCTCGATCGGACAGGCTTTTTAGGCAGTGAACCGCAAGATCCGCATCGCCGGCTACGTCTTCCTCGGACTGGTGCTCGGGCTCGGCATCGTCGTCGGCGCGATCTTCGTCCTGACGCAGACCGAGTTCGGGCTCGAGCGCGTGCGCCGCTTCGCTCTCGAGCAGGTCGGGCGCCAGGCCGAAGGCGAGCTGTACGTCGAGCGGATCGAGAGCGCGGGGCTTTTCGGCGGCGTCGTCCTCCACGGCGTCACCTTCGACGATCCGCTCGGCTTCCCGTTCCTCCGTGCGGACAGCATCCGGCTCCAGTACCGCTGGCGGAACCTGATCCGCGGGCAGATCGTCTTCGACCGTCTGGTCGCCTATCGCCCCGAGGTCTACGTGACGCGGCTCCCGGGCGACACGCTCTGGAACTTCGAGCGCATCTTCCGGGACACGACGCCGGACGTGGACGAAGAGGATTCGTTCATCCTGATCGACCGCGCGACCATTGTGGATGGCCTCGCGGTCGTGCGCATGCCCTGGACGCCCGACGAGCCGGTCACGGAGCCGGAAGACACCGCACGCCTCATCCTCGAGGAGATCCCGGGGTACGGCCTGGTCCGCGTGCTGCGCTTCGAGGACATCGACGGCGAGCTCCCGCGCGTGCTGTGGGAATCCCCGGTCGAGGAGGGCAAACTCTTCCGCATCCGTCGCCTTTCGACCCGGGGCCACATCTGGGAGACGCCCTTCGAGCTGCAAGACCTGGAGGGCGTCGTCACGATCCGCGATTCACTGATCGCCTTCGACGTCGACCGCTTCCGCCTCCCCGGCTCGCGCGGCTCGGCCATCGGGCGCGTCATCCTGGGCGACGAGAACCACTACGACATTCGCATCGTCGGCGACGAGGTCCGATTCGCCGACCTCCAGTGGCTCTACCCGCCGCTCCCGGACGAGGGCTCGGGCGAGTTGGTCTTCCGGATCCAGAGCCAGCCCGGCGGAGTGCTTTGGCTGGCGCAGGACGCCCACATCCGCGCGCCGGGCACGGTGCTGCGGGGCGATTTCGGCATCGTCACCGGCGATACGCTCTACTTCACTCAGGTCAACCTGCGGGCATCGCCGATCGATCTGGAGCTGCTCGCCGACGTGCTCCCGGTCGATCTCCCCGTCGATGGGCTCATGGTCGGCACGGTCGTGGTCGAGGGGCCGATCTCGTCGCTCGATACCGAGGTCGATCTGCGGCTCACGCGCGCGGCCGGCGGCGCACCGGCGCACGTTAAGGGCAGGGGCACGCTCGACCTGCGCGCCCCGTTCGGCGCCGACGACCTCGATGCCACGATCGCCGGGCTCGACCTCTCGCTCTTCCCGGTGCTCCGGGACCGCACGCACGGGCCAGGCGTCGTCTCCGGGCGGATCCAGGCACAGGGCAGCCTGGACCGCTCGCTGCACCTCACGGCCGCAATCCGCCACGAATTTCCGGAGCGCGCGGCATCCGTCGTCCGTGGGACGGGAACCGTGAGCTACTCGCCGGGCGGCGAGCCGGTCGTCGATGCCACGGTGGAAGCCGATTCCGTCGCCCTCGCGCTGCTCGGCGTCTTGCTCCCCGCGCTCGACGGACTCCGCGGCGATGTCCGTGGCCCCGTGCGGCTGCGCGGCCCGATCTCCGATCTCGACCTCGAGGCCGAGCTCGAGTCCACGGCCGGTCTGGTCCGGCTGGACGGCCGCTTCGACCTGTCCGGCCCGCGGCCCCGCTACACGGCCGAGGGAAGCATTGCAGGCTTCCAACTGGACAGCATCCTGGCCGGGATCGATGAGACCGTCCTCACCGCGCGCGTCATGGCCGATGCGACGGGAGAAGACGATGCGGCGCTGATCCGCATCGAGATGGACTCCGGTTGGGCGGGGCCGGTCGAGCTTCGCGGCGGCCGCGCCCGGCTCCTCGTCGACCAGGGCTTGCTCCGCGTCGATACCCTCACCGTCGAAAGCGCCATCGGCCGCGTGGAGGCGCACGGTGCGATCGGGCTCGATTCGCTCCGGCGCGGCGAGCTCGAGATCCTGCTCCACGTCGATTCCCTCGCCGCGATGCGTTGGCCGCTTTTCGGCGATGCGACTTTCGTCGTGGATGACACCATCTCGGCACGCATTGGCGGCGCCGCGTTCCTCCGCGGCACGGTTCGCGGCTCTCTCGCCGACCTGGACGTCGACGGCGAACTGCGGTTGGACGGCGCCGCATACCGCGCCTTCGAGGTCGGGCGTGCCGACTTCCGCTTTGCCGCGCGCGGCGTGGGGACCGACACGCTCCGTATCGATGCGCGCGGCGACGCGAGCGGGGCCACGGTCTACGGCCGCCCGATCGATTCCGCCCATTTGACCCTCGCCTACGATGCCGGAATCGGAACGATCGAGGTGGACGCCCGGGGCGCGGAGCCCGTCTTCGCGCACTACCGGCTGGACGGAGGCTTCCGCCACGTAGATAGCGGGCTCGACCTGGAGCTGCGGGATTTGCGTGCCCGGGACTGGCTGGGAGACTGGCGGCTGGACGGGCCGGCGCGACTCCACGTCGGTTCGCGCGGCATCGACTTCGACACGCTACGCGTCGTACGTGATGACGGCGCCGGCCACCTGTACGCGTATGGCAGGATCCCGTGGCGCTCCGATGCGGATGCTGCGGCGGGCGCACCCATCGCCGCAGACTTCCGGCTCGAGGCCGAGCGAGTGCCGGTTGCGCCGCTCCGTCTGAACGGGGTCGGGCCGCAGCCCTCGGCGCGCCTTTCGGGGGTCGTGACCATCTCCGGCTCCGCCGCGGATCCGACAATGGAGGCGACGCTGAGCCTCGACTCCGTCGCGTACGAGGCCATCCGCGTCGATCGGGTCGATGCAAAGCTCTCCTACACGGACCGCAGCCTCGACGGGCGCCTCGAGGCGAGCCTCGATGGCCAAACGATCCTGACCGGCATGGGCCAGGTGCCGCTCGACCTCACGCTCGCGCCGGTCACGGAGCGCCGGATCAATCGGTCCATGAACATCCGGCTGCGTGCGGATGGCGTGCCCGCCGCCTACCTGACCGGGCTGGTCGACGGGTTCCGTGACGTGCGGGGCGACCTGACGGGCACGATCACCATCGGCGGCACGCCGGTGACGCCCGCACTCGGCGGAGTCATCGAACTGCGTGGCGGCGACGCGGTGTGGGCGGTCTCCGGCGTCCGCTATCGCGACGTGCGGGGCAGCTTCCGCGTATTTGGCGATCAGGACGTCGCCGTCGAGCTGTTCGCTCGCACCCCGAGCGGCACCGCCAGCGCGACCGGGACGATCACGTTCCTTCCGCTGACCGACCCGACGTTCGATCTCACGATCACGTCGAACTCGTTCCTGCTCGCACAGCGCCGCGATGTGGCCGCTACGGGCACGGGCTCGGTCCGCCTGACCGGACGATACACCGCGCCCCACCTCACGGGGACCATCCAGGTCGACCGGGGTGAGCTTTTCCTCGACGAGGTCTGGCACCGCTACAACATCGTCGACCTCGGCGACCCGACGCTCCTGAGCGTGGTCGACACCTCGATCGTCTCGGTTCGGGTGAGCACCAGCCCGTTCGTGCGCAATCTGACGGTGCAGGACTTCACCATCGACGTCGGCCGCGACACGTGGCTGCGCGGCCGCACGCTGGACGTCGAGGTCGCGGGTCGGCTCCGCGTCGACTTCGATCGCCGCGCCGAGGAACTGCGCCTGACCGGTGCGCTGAACGCGATCCGCGGCTCCTACGGCCTCTACCTCGCCGAGGAATTCCCGGTCCTCAACTTCGCCGTGCGCGAAGGCATCGTCGAGTTCGACGGGACGCCGGGGATCAATCCCCGCCTCGACATCATCGGCGCTCGTAGAGTGCGCACCGAAGGCGGCACGCTCAACGTCGAGGCGGTCGTGACCGGCTCGCTCCGCAATCCGCGCGTCGCGCTTCGCAGCGACGCACAGCCGCCGATCGCCGAGTCGGACCTCCTCAGCCTCGTCCTCCTCGGGCGCCCGACCTCCGATTTCGTTCGCGTCGGCGGGTCCGGAGGGATCGGCGCCTCGCAGCTCGGCGGCGTGCTCGCCGGCGCGGCGACGGGTGCCGTCTCGACGGGGCTCCAGACGCTGATCTCCGACATCGGATTCGTCGACTACTTCGCCATTACGGAGTGGGAAGGTACCCCGGTCGACGCGAGCGGCCTCGACGGGATCTTCGCCCGCTCACAGGTCGAGGTCGGCCGCTATCTCGGCCAGGACTGGTACGTCGCCTTCACCAGCCCGCTCGCGACCGGCCAGCGCACGGCGGACCTCTTCGGCGCGCGCGTCGAGTGGCGGTTCGCGCCGACCTGGACCGGTGAGTTCTTCTGGGAGAACCGGTTCTTCCGCGGGCTCTCGCTGTACCCCACGCAGCACGAGCGCGTCATCGGCTTCTTCCTCTTCCGGGAGTGGGGGTTCTGATCCCCACTCTCGAAATCCCTTTTCCACCCCGGCGCACTCCACCCTTCCGCTCCCGCACCCCTATCGCGTCCAGAACCAGCGCGATCCACGCGATAGACGTGCGTTTTGTCGTCCCCGCGTTCGCATTGCCCAATGAGCCGGCTCCCGTCAGTCTGGACCGGAGTTCCGGACAGCGGGTATCTTAACGGCCATGAAACACGAGGGACTCGAGGGGATGGACCCGTACGCAGGCAGGACGCTCGTCATCCTGAACCCCAAGGCCGGCCAGGATGACCCTGCGCGTATGCGCCGGATGATCGGCGGTGCCTTCGCCGCACGGTGTGCGCCGTTCGACCTCGTCGAGACGCGCGGTGCGGGGCACGCGATCGAGCTCGCCCGCACCGGCGCCCGTCTCGGCTACCGCGCCGTGTGCGTCGTCGGCGGGGATGGCACGCTCGCCGAGGCGGTCACGGGACTCGCGGGCACGGACGTGCCGGTCGGGCTGATCCCTCGCGGCACCGCCAACCAGGTGGCGCAGAACCTACAGATTCCGACCGAGTTCGAGGCCGCCGTCGAAACCGTCGTCCACGGAACGCCGACCCCTCTGGACCTGGGACGGATCGGCGGGCGTGCCTTCGCACTGGTCGCCGGCGCCGGCTACGACGCCGCCGTCATGGCGGCGGCGACCCGCGCCAAGAAGGAACGCTGGGGATTCGGCGCCTACGTCTTCGCCGCGGTCAAGGAAGCGCTCACCGCCGCGCCCGCGGACTTCCATATCGTCGCCGACGGCCAGGAGATCCACGTGCGGGCGGTCACCGTCATGCTCGCCAACATGGGCGAGCTGTACGCGCACTTCCTCCCGTTCAGCTTCCCGCTCGGTCCGCAGCCGACGAGGTCCTGGCAGGATGGGCTCTTCGACGTCGTCATCCTCGCGCCCCGGAACGCGACGGAGTTTCCGGCCATCCTCTGGCGCGCGGCCACGCGCCGCTTCTCGGGCGACGACCGGCTCATCCACTTCCAGGCGCGCGAAGTCTCCATCGAAGCCGATCCACCCGTCGCCGTACAGATCGATGGCGACGAGGCCGGCCAGACGCCGGTCGTCGCCACCGCTGTGCGCGGCGGCGCAAGGATCCTCACGCCTCCTTGAATGAATGCCGACGCGGTGGTTCGGGTCCTTCTCGTGGACGACGATCCGCGGGCCGGTCACCAGGTCCACGCCTGCCTCGGCGCCGCGGCCGATCCGCGCTTCGTCCTCGTTCAGGTCGGCCTGGCCGTCGAGGCCGTGGCCGAGCTCGTACGCTCCTCCTTCGACCTGATCCTCCTCGACCCGTCGCTCCCGGACGCCACCGGCACCGTCGCATTCATCCGGCTGCACGCCGCCGCACCGCAGGTGCCGATCCTGATCCTCGCCGATCGTGACGACGAATTCGCCGCGCTCAAGGCAGTCCACGCCGGCGCGGTCGACTACATCCTGAAGGACCAGCTCACGCCGACGCTGCTCGGTCGCGCCGCGCGCTACGCCATCGAACGCGGCCGCACCGGTGAGGCGCTCCGCAGGGTTGCCGCGGAAAACGAGCGGCTCGCGGCCGCGATCGGAAACCTGGAGACGGGCGTGGTCATGACGGACCCGAACGCGCCGGACAACCCCGTCATTTTCGCCAATTCCGCGTTCCTGCGAATGACCGGGTACGAGGCGGATGAGGTCATCGGGCGCAACCTCCGCTTCCTCCAGGGGCCGGATACCGACCCCATCGCCGTCGACGAGGTCCGCCAGGCCATCGCGGCGCGGAGGGCGTGCGAGGTCGTGCTCCTCAACTATCGCAAGGATGGCACGCCCTTCTGGAATCAGCTCACGATCAACCCCGTCCACGACGACGCCGGCGTTCTCACGCACTTCATCGGCCTCCAGACGGACGTCACCGACCGCATCGCCGCTGAAGAGGCGCTCGCCCGCCGGAACCGCGAGCTCGCCGCGCTGCACCGGATCTCTGCGATCTCCCTCGCACCCGCTTCGCCCGAGCACTCCTACCGCGCCATCGTGGCCGAGATCGCCGCAGCGACCGGCTTTCCGATCGTCGCCATCGCGCTCCACGACGAGCCGGCACGGTGCCTGGTCTACCAGGCGGCGCACGGCTTCGACCTCGACGGCTCGCCCGCCGTGCCGCTCGACCTCGCGGCCTCCGGGCAGGTCGTCCGCACCAGGCGGCACCTGCTCATCCACCCGGAGGATCCTTGCGCCATCACCGACCCGGTGCTCGCGCCGCTAGGGATCCGGACCCTCGGCTGCTTCCCGATGGTGGCCGACGGCCGCACCATTGGCACGATCACGCTCGGGCACACCGCGGCCATCGACCCTTCCCACCGGCTGCCGCGCTTCGTCGCGAGCATCGCGGGCGTCGTCGCCTCCTTCGTCGAACGCACCTGCGTTCAGGAGGCTCTTGCCGCTGAGGGCGAAAGACTCCTCGTAACGCTCCGGTCCATCGCCGACGGTGTCGTCGCAACCGACACCGACGGCCGAATCACCCTGCTCAACCCCGTCGCCGAGCAGTTCTGTGGCCGCGACCAGGCCGACGCGGTCGGTCGACCTCTCGCCGAGGTCTTTCCCATCCTCAGCGAGAAGGATCGCAGTCCGCTGGATCCGATCGGCCGACTCCATGAAGGAGATCGGAGACGGGACGCCGTGAGTGAGCGCGGCATCCTCGTCGCCGGCGACGGGGTCGAACGCATCGTCGCCCACTCCGCCGCGCCGCTCCGCGACCGCGAGGGCGCCACGATCGGCGCGGTGCTGGTCTTGCGCGACATCACCCGGGAGCAGGAGCTGGAACGCGAGATCCTCCAGGCCAGCAAGCTCGAATCGCTCGGTATTCTGGCCGGCGGGATCGCCCACGAGTTCAACAACCTCCTGACCACGATCCTCGGCCACCTCTCGCTCCTCCGCGCCGATCCGGATGCGCCCGGCATCGACGAGGCGATGGCGGAAGCCGAACGCGCGGCCAGGAGAGCGAAGGGGCTCACCCAGCAACTCCTGACTTTCTCTGGCGGCGGGGCGCCGATCCGGAAGCGCACCGCGATTGCAGACGTCCTCCGCGAGGTCGTGCGCGTCGCGCTCCACGGCACGGACTTCGACTGCGAGTTCGCCATCGCCGACGACCTGCCGACGGTCGACATCGACGAGGGCCAGATCGCCCAGGCGATCGGCAACATCATCATCAACGCGACCCAGGCCATGCCCGGCGGCGGCACGATCCACGTGGCCTGCCAGCTCGGCCAGGAGAATGTCCCGCATTCGACCGACGCCAATGAGCACGCCCTCATCCCGGGCGAGTACGTGCGCATCACGATCCGCGACGAGGGGGAAGGCATCGCGCCCGAAAACCTCACCAGGATCTTCGACCCGTTCTTCACCACTCGACCCAACGCCAGCGGACTCGGCCTCTCCGCCGCATACTCCATCGTACGCAGGCACGACGGCCTCATCTCCGCCCGGTCCGCACCCGGCGAGGGCGCGACTTTCGAAATCTTGATCCCCGCCTCCACGGACGACGCTGAAACGACTGCCATGGAGCCTACGCCCGACCTCACAGGCCGCATCCTCGTCATGGATGACGACGAAGGCGTCCTCACTGTCGTACGCCGCATGCTCGAGCGCATCGGATACGAAGTCCACACCGCCCCGGATGGCGAGAGCGCCGTCGCGCGCTACCGAGAGGCCAAGGAGTCCTGCACCCCGTTCGACGCCATCCTCATGGACCTCACCGTGCCCGGCGGCATGGGCGGCCGCGAAGCGATCCGGCGAATCCTCGAAATCGATCCCGACGCCCGCGCCATCGTCTCCAGCGGCTACTCCAAAGATCCCGTCATGGCGGATTACCGCGCACACGGGTTCCGCGGCGTCATCGCCAAACCCTACGACCTCGCCGAGCTGCGCCGCGTCGTCGCCGAAGTCATCGCCCGCTGAGTTCTCGCACCTCTCACGACGCTCGCCTCAAGTCCGCCGACTCGGCTGCCGAAGATAGGAGTAGAACTCGGCAATTCCGTTCGGAGGTCTTTGCATCGTGTCGGGGGAGGATAGCCGCCGGACGCTGGATGACGTGGCCACCTGGCTGCTCCAGCTCGAAGCGACGGACGTCGAGGAGTTGAGTCGCGTCCACGTCGAGCTGGAGCGTCTTGCATCTGAACACGCTTCGTTGCCGATCGTCCAGGGGCTGATCGGGGAGGCGGCGGCGGTGCTGGCGGAGGTCGTCCGCGGGTCCGCAGGCGACCCGGTTCGGGCTCTGGCGGAAGTGGGCGAGATCCTCGATGCGGTCGTCGCGGCTCGGGCGGCGGTGGCGCCGGAATTCGGCGGCGCGGCCGCTGCTCCCAGTGCGGAGCCGGCCGCCGCATCGCCAGCCCCCGCTCCGGCGGCTCCCACCGCGCCCACCGCACCGATCGGCAATTCCGACGAGACCCCTCCAGAGGATACCGGGTCGGTGGCCTCCGGCGCCGGCGCCGGAGGCGTCGCACGGGTCGAGGTCCTGCCCGGTACGGACGCCGAGCTGCTCGGCATGTTCCTGGACGAGAGCCGGGAGTACCTCGCTGACGCGGAGACGGCGCTCCTGGCCCTCGAAGCGGACCCGGACGATGCAGAGGCGTGCAACACCGTCTTCCGGGCGTTCCACACGATCAAGGGAACGTCTGCGTTCCTCGGCCTCGAGGCGGTGTCGGACCTGGCACACCGTGCGGAGTCCATTCTGGCGCGAGTCAGGGACGGCGCGGTCCGGTTCGGGGGGCCGTACGCGGAGCTCGCGCTTCGATCCGTGGACATGCTCAAGGCCCTGGTCGCGGTGGTGGAGGAGGTGCGCGGCGGCGGCGAGCGGCCGGTGCCGGCAGGGTACGCCGAACTGCTCCGTGGACTCGCCGACCCCGAATCCGCCGAACTAACGCCCGTCGATTCGACGGCGAATCTCGAAGTCGAGTCGCCGCCGGACGCTGCGGGCCGGGCGCCTGGCGCGCCGGCAGGCGGCGACGGCGCGGCCGGTGAAGGTGCGCGAAAAGGCTCCCCTCCCGCGGCCGATTCCTGGGTGCGGGTACGCACGGACCGGCTCGACGGGCTGGTGGACATGATCGGCGAGCTGGTGGTCGCCCACTCGATCATCGCCGAGCATGTGGCCCGGATGGGGGGCGAGGACGCGGCGCTGGTACGCAACCTGGCGCACGCCGGCAAGATCGTGCGGGAGCTCCAGGACCTTAGCGTCTCGATCCGCATGATTCCGCTGCGGGCGACGTTCCAGCGCGTGGCCCGGGTGGTCCGTGACGTCGCGCACAAGAGTGGAAAGCAGGTTTCGTTCGTCACCGAGGCGGGCGACACGGAGCTGGACCGCAACGTGGTCGAGGCGCTCAACGACCCGCTGGTGCACATGATCCGCAACGCGGTCGACCACGGGATCGAGCCGCCGGAGGAGCGTGTCGCGCAGGGCAAGCCTCCCGTCGGAGTCATTCGGCTTTCTGCGTACCACCAGGGCGGCAGCGTCGTGATCGAATTGAGCGACGACGGTCGTGGGCTCGATCGCGAGAAGATCCTGGCCAAGGCGATCTCCAGAGGGCTCATCGAGTCCGACCGCGGTCTTTCGGACAGCGACCTGTTCAACCTGATCTTCGAGCCCGGCTTCTCGACCGTCTCCAGGGTGACGGACGTCTCCGGCCGTGGGGTCGGGATGGACGTGGTGCGCCGTCATCTCGAGATGGTCCGTGGCCGGATCGACATCACCTCCGAGCCCGGCAAGGGCACGACGTTCGCGCTCCGGCTGCCGCTGACCCTCGCGATCACGGATGGGATGGTCGTCCGGGTCGGCAGTGAGCGCTACATCCTCCCCACGGTCAGCATCCAGATGAGCTTCCGGCCGACGGCCGATGCCCTATCCACGGTTGCGGGGCGGGGGGAGATGGTGCTTTTCCGCGATGACCTGCTCCCGATCGTCCGCCTCCACCGGCTCTTCGACATCCCCGATGCGATCACCGACCCGACCGCTGCGCTGGTCGTCGTCATCGGGGCCGGTGGGCGGCGCTGCGCGCTGTTGGTCGATGAACTGATCGCGCAGCAGCAAGTCGTCGCCAAGGCGCTGGGAGCCGGACTCGCGTCCGTGCCGGGGCTGTCCGGTTGCGCGATCCTGGGCGACGGCCGCGTGGGGTTGATCCTCGACCCGGCGCAAATCATCGCCCTCGGCCGCCGTGGCGGCGGCTCGGACGGTGGGGCCGGCGCGTGGCCGGCGGTCGCATGAGCCACACCGACCAGACCACCACGGCACGGTGAACCTGATCGAATCGGAACGATGAGCAGCGCATACACGACGGAAGACCAGCAGGCCGGCGACGACGTCGCGGCCCTCGCCGCGAACCGGGCGGGGAAATACCTGACCTTCTTCCTGGCCGGCGAGGAGTACGCCATCGACATCCTCAGGGTGCACGAGATCATCGGCATGCTGCCGATCACGCGTGTCCCCCGGGCGCCGGACTTCATCCTCGGCGTGATCAATCTCCGCGGGCGCGTCATCCCGACGATCGACCTGCGCCTCAAGTTCGGGATGGAGCCGAAGGAGGCGAGCCGGGAGACGTGCATAGTGGTGGTGCAGGCGGCCGGCACCCAGATCGGCGTGGTCGTCGACCGGGTCAGCGATGTCCTCGACGTTGCGGCGGACGAGGTCGAGGACGTGCCCGGCTTCGGCGCTGACGTGGATACGAGCTGTCTCCTGGGCGTCGCCAAGACGGACGGACGCGTGCGGCTCCTGCTCGATATCGAGCGCGTGCTGAGCAGCCAGGATGTCCTGTCGCTGCACCCCGGGAGGTTGGCCGAAACCGGCGTCGAGGAGTCGTGAGCCGTACGATCGCCGGGCGGCAGGTGCGTCGCCGTAGCCCGTGGGCGACGGCGCGATGGACGGACCGGATTCAACGAATCCAGGAGAAGTGGGAAGAGACCATGCTCAATAGATTGCGGGTTCGTACCAAGATCTTTCTGCTGACCATCGTGCCGGTGTCCACACTGGCGGTCCTCGCCCTCCTGGCGGTGTTGCAGGGGCGGACGGCGGTCTCGGAAGCAAGACGGCTCGAAGCGCTCGCCGCCGTCGCCGTGGGTGCGGGCGAACTGGTCCACGAGCTCCAGCGCGAGAGCGACCTCTCCGGAGCCTATATCGCGAGTCGGGGCGGCATGTACGCCTCCGAACTGGAGGCGCAACGGCACGCGACCGACCGGAAGCGAGCGGCGTTCGAGCGCCTCGCCGCTTCGGCCGAGGTCGAGGGCCGGACGGCCGACCTCCTCGAGCGCGCAAACCGCGATCTGGCGCGATTGGGTGAGGTGCGTGAGTTGGTGCGCACGAGGCAGATCGGCGAAAGTAGAGCGATCGACGACTACTCGGAGATG
>CAYPGK010000051.1:0-12497 GCA_964410055.1 uncultured Gemmatimonadaceae bacterium
TCGCGACCATGCCCGGCGCCTTCGGCGTGATGTTCGAGGAGATGTCGGCGGCGACCCCGCCGGGCGAGCTGCCGTCGACCGAGGTGCTCGAGGCGCTGCACGAGAAGTATGGGATCACGACCATGGGGCCGCCGCTGATGGCGTGAGGGTCCACGGTCGAATTCGTGATGCGGGCCGCCCGTGTCCGAAGGGCGTGCTCGCATCGCGGGCGGTCGACCACGGTCGGGAGCTCGAGGTTTGGGGACGGCGTGGCAGGGTGTGAGATCGAGGGTAGGGAATACGGGCGCTGCGTGAGTGCGCGGCCTCTCGGTAGCGTCTGGTCGCTTTAGTGCAGGCGCGGCGGAAATCGAGTAATCGTTGTCTTGCGGCCGAAGGTCCATCGCTCAGAGTCTCGGGCCTGCTCAGAATCTGGGGCCGCCGACCTATTCAATATCTCCTGTATACCGCCGGGTGGAAGTCCCAGGCGGCGCGGTGGGCGATACGCCGCCCAGCAGAATTCCTGTTCTCTCCCTGTGCCGGTTCCCTCTTGACAATTGTTGCATGGCGAGCTCATTGTTTCATGTGGGAGAAACAATGGAGGTGTCATGAAACGGTCTCGCCCGCCCGCTCGACTCGAGCAAGCGGCGTTCGAGCTGATCAGGACGGCGCTCGGCTCGAGGGCGTCCGTACGGTGGTCAACCAACGGCGCCGCGTTCGATGTGGAGATCGAGCTTCGAAGTGGGCAGCGGATCCACGCGTGGCTAGTACCCTGGATTCACGGCGAGGAGGACGTGAGGCGAGCACCGGGCACGGTCTGGATCCTGACGCGCGCGCTGAAGCGAGTCCATGATGAACTCCGTAATCGCGAGGAGAGCTTCGTGGATCTCAGTGGAACGGTGCATCTGGCATTTCCCAACTTGCTGGTCGATCGCGAGCGTCTTCCGACGCCCACGCGCAAGCCGACACCTCGTCGTTTTTTCGACCCCTTCTCCGACCGGAGTTCTCTGGTCGTCCGAACCCTCCTCGAGTCGACGAGGGAACGGCTCTGGGGGGTGCGCGAGCTCGCGATGGCGGCTGGGGTGGTGCCTGCCACGGTTAGCCGTATCATCCGCGAGCTAGAGGGATACCATGTGGTCGACGTCAGGCGGGTCGGGCGTGATTCCAGGATTCGCCTCACGGATCCGCACGCCCTGTTCATCCGGTGGACGACCGCGTACGACTGGACGAGGAACCAACGAATCGCCGTCCATGCCGCCATGGGCGATCCGATCCGTTTCCTGCGGCGCTCGAAGGAGCTTTTCGGGCGGCATCGGTGGGCGCTGACGCTGCAGGCCGGCGCATCTCTCGTCGCCCCGCACGCGACGTGGGAGCGTGTACACGTGTACGTGGATGTCGAGACTGCCGATCAGCTCGTGGAGCTAGCGGATCAACAGGGGTGGATCACCGCGGAGGAAGGGAAGCTTGTCCTGATGAAACCCCACTATAAGGATTCGGTCTGGCACGGCATGCAGGTGGTGGACGGCCTGCCTATCGTGAGCAACCTGCAGCTCGCCCTCGATCTGTGGAACTACCCACTTCGGGGCAGGGAACAGGCTGAGCACCTCATTGACATGCTGCGCCTTCTCCAATGACGAACCTTGCACGATACGAAGCTTCCTTCCGGCGCATCGTCCTCGAGCTCGGCCCATATCTCGATGAACTCGTAATCATCGGTGGCTGGGTGCCGTACCTTTATCAGCGGTACGGCGGATTCGCCACATGGTCGTCAAGCACCTCGCTGACTGCGGAATTGGATCTCCTGATCGATCGCCCTATCCCTCCCGCCGGGCGGCCGACAATCCCCGAGATCCTCCGTCAGGCGAGATTTCGTCCGCGCGAAAGGGAGGATGGTGCCGCGGTATGGGAGGGAGACATCCAGGCGGGAGAGTTGATCGAGTTCCTGGTGCCACATCAGGGCACCGCTCGCGCAGAGGGGGCTGTTGTACGAATAGCGGAACAGGCCGGCATGGGCGCCGTCCCTCTGGGCGGTCTGGAACTCATGCGGCGGTTCAAGCGGCAGTTGACCATCCCGATCGCAACGGCAGAGGGGATCACGAATCTGGAGATCTCGGTGCCGACGTTAGGCGCCTACGTGGTGAACAAGGCATCCACATACGCGCGCAGGAACGCGGGCCAGGGGGGAGGAAATCCAAAGCGTGCCAAGGACCTGCTCTACCTGCGAGATCTGTTGGCGGCCGGAGTCGAAGTCGTCGATCGGATTAAAGGTGATCTGGCTGCCATTGTTCATGAGGATCCCCAGAGTGGGCATGTGCGCAACGCTCGGAATACGTTGAATCTGGCAATCCATGGGGCATACCAGCGCGTGCTCCCGGAAGTCGCGCAAATGCTCGTGGAGCGAGAGCCGGGCATGGCCATCGACGCTGCACTGGCCGACATCAGCGGCCACCTGACCGATCTCGCAGAGATCCTGGGCGAGGTCTCGGAGTAGAACTCGGCCGGGCTCGCCCGATCCAGGATTCTCACGCGGCCCCTCCCCTGTGTCCGCCACACTTTGCGCAAGAACACGCTCAGCCGCGCGGATAGAATCCACGCGGCTGAGCGCTCGACGGCCAGTCGGACTCAACTGGGCACACGACCCTATCGAATCGGTGAGGTAGTTAGCGCGCCGGCCGTTGCGCGCTTTCCCCCGAGCCCCTCACCGCCCCATCACACCCCCTCCCACCGCCGCCCGCTCCGCCACCTGCGTCCCGATCCGCTCCAGCAGCGTGCGGACCGCCGCCTCGAGCTGCGGGTCCTGGCCGCGGCTCACGAGCTCGTAGGCGTTCCAGACGGGCACGTCGACCTCGGTCTGCCAGTTCTCGAGGTAGCGGCCGGTGGTCGCATCCTTCACGCCCATCCCGGGCACGCCCCAGCGCACGCCGTTCTGCAGCACCTCCCACCCGGCGAAGGTGCAGGTGCCGGGGACGGCCTGGCCGACGAGCGGCCCGATCTCGAGGTGCTGGTACGCCCACGAGAAGCAATGGCCGTCGCTGTAGGCGGCTTCGTTCGTGATCGTCACGCTCGGCTTCGTCCACCGGAAGTTCGGCTCGAAGCCGGTGCTGCGCGTGTCGGTCGTGTAGTCGAAGAACTTCTTCCCGCTCAGGAACATGGCCAGGTCGGCGACGAGGTCGCCGCCGCCGTTCCAGCGCACGTCGACGACGAGCCCCTCGCGGTGCGGGTACTTGCCCATCACCTCTTCGAAGGTGTTGCGGTACGCGCCGTCGTTCATACCGGGGACGTGGATGTAGCCGAGCCGCCCGCCGCTCAGGCGATCGACCTCCTCCTCGTTGCGCTTGACCCACCGCGCGTAGAGGAGGCGGTTCTCCTCGGCGGGCGTGATCGGCTTGACCACGATCTGGCGGTCGGCCTTCGCACCCGGGTCGCGGACCGAGAGGAGCACGTTCTTGCCGGCCTTGCGGTTGAGGAGCGCGGCGAAGTCCATGTCCGGCGCGATGGCGACGCCGTCGATCGCGGTGATGATCGCGCCGGGCTCGACGTTCATCCCGGGGCGATCGAGCGGCCCGCCCTCCATCACCTTGACGACCTTCACGCCGGCGCCGGTGTGCGCGTAGTCGTAGAAGATCCCGAGCGACGCCGTCTGGTCCGCGTTCTCCATCGACGTCGCGTAGCGCGCGCCGCTATGGCTCACGTTCAGCTCGCCCAGGATCTCGCTGAGCAGCTCGGCGTACTCGTGGCCGTTGCTCACGCCGGGGAGGTAGCGCCGGTACTCCCTCCCGAGCGCCTCCCAGTCGGCGCCGTGGTAGCCCTCGGTGTAGAAGGTGTCGCGCGTGCGGCGCCAGACGCGGTCGAAGAGCGCGTCGCGCTCGGCGTCCTCGTCGACGACCATCTCGCCGCGGATCGCGATCCGCTCACGCTTCCCGCTCGCCGGGTCGACGAGCGACATCCCGCCGTCGGCGACGAGGAAGATCTTCTTCTGCTCGGCGTCCCACGTCATGCTCGCGCCGTTCGCGTCCAGCGCGAGCAGCATCTTCGTCTCCTTCGTGCGCAGCTTCGTGGACCAGAGGTTCATCCCCTTCTCGAAGCGCGCCAGGTAGTAGAGCGTCTCGCCGTCGGCGCTGAGGAGCGCGCCGCCCATGATCGAGGAGTGGATCGTGAGCCGGGCCCTGCGGTCGCGAGCGCCGTCGAGCTCGAGCGTCACCGGCTCGGGCGACGTCGCCTTCTCCGACGACTCCTTCCCCGAGCCCTTCGTCGCCGTCTTCTCCGACTCCTGGAGGAGCGCGTACTCCTCCTCGCTCAGCCGGAAGCGGTCCCACGCCTCGCGGGTGAAGAACATGGCGTATGCATCGCGCTGGTTCCCGCCCGACATCGCCATGGCGCGCATGCCGTCGCGGTTGCTGAGCCAGAGCATGCCCTTCCCGCCGAGGATCCAGGTGGGCGAGCCGTCGCTGAAGCCGCTCTGCGTCAGGTTGATCGCGGGCTCGCCGCCGGACGCCTTGACCAGCCCGACCTCGCCCGGCGCGATCCCGGGGATCCGGTAGTTGAAGAGGATCCACTGCCCGTCCGGGCTCCACTGGAAGTACTGGCTCGGGCCGGTCCCGAAGATCTCCTTCTCGGTGAGGAGCGTCCGCGTCTTTCCGCTCGCGAGCTCACGGACCCGCAGGTTGGTGAAGTCCTGGATGTAGGCGAGCTCCTTCCCGTCCGGCGAGAAGCGCGGCTGGAAGTTCTGGTGCTCGTTCACCACCAGCGGCGTCTCCTCGACGAGCGTCGACGCGAAGAAGTAGGGCTCCTCCGCGCGCACGCGCTTCGCCTGGTAGATCCCCCAGCGGCCGTCGCGCTCGGAGGCGTAGGCCAGCGTGTTCCCATCCGGCGAGAAGACGACGCCGGTCTCGATCTCGGGCGTGCGCGTGATCTGCTTCGTCGTCCCGCCGCTCACGGAGGCGACGAAGACGTCGCCGCGGTAGATGAAGGCGACCTCCTTGCCGTTCGGCGAGAGGACCGCCTCGCGGACGCCGCTGCTGAAGGTGATGACGCGCTCGCGGTTGCGGGCGACGTCGCTCACGATCGTGACCGGCACGCGCCGCGGCTCGCCGCCCGGAGCCATCGTGTAGAGGTGCCCGCCGTGCGCGAAGGCGAGGGTGCCGTCGTTGGCGCGGGTGAGGAAGCGGACCGGGTGGCCCTCGAAGCGTGTGAGCTGCGTCGAAGCGCCGCCCGCGACCGGCATGCGGTGCACGTTCAGCGTCCCGCTCTCCTCGCTCAGGTAGTAGACCGTCGCGCCGTCGCCGCCGAAGACCGGGTTGCGGTCCTCGCCCGCGAAGGTGGTGAGCTTGCGGTGCGTGCCTGCGGCGACGTCGTATACCCAGAGGTCCCGCGCGACCGACGACGTGTGGTGCTTGCGCCATGCGTTCTCGCCGCCCTTCCGGTCCTCGTAGACGAGGAAGCGACCGTCCGGGCTCACGTCGACCGCCTCGGCGGGGGTGGTCAGGAGCTGCACCGGGCGCCCGCCGTCGACTGCGACCTGGTAGAGCTCCGGTTGCGCCGCGGACGGGAAGAGGCGGCTCTCGGCCGCGTCCAGGCGAGCCGCGCCGTAGATGACGCTGCGGCCGTCGGCCGAGAAGGCGTACGGGTATTCGTCCGTGCTGTGGAAGGTGAGCCGCCGCGCCTCTCCGCCCTCGGCCGGCATGACGAAGATGTCGAAGTTGCCGTGCCGGTCGCTCGCGAAGGCGATGTGGCGGCCGTCCCGGCTCCAGACGGGCATGAAGTCGTGCGCCGGGTGCGTGGTGAGCTGCGTGGCCACGCCGCCGGAGGTCGGGACGCGGTAGAGGTCGCCCCGGTACGTGAAGACGAGAGTGGAGCCATCGGGCGAGATGGCGGGGTGGCGCAGCCAGAGCGCTTCCTGCTGGGCGTACGCGGGCGCGGCGCAGCAGAGCGCGGCGATGAGCAGCGAGATCCTGAGCATGGAGTCCGTTCCGTGGGTATGTGGTGTTCCGAGGCAAAATACCCGGACCAGGTTTCAATTTTCAACTTCGACCCCGACGCACCGGCCTCCGGTGGCCGGTACGTCGGGGATGGAGTCGGCGTAATTGCCTGTAAGATAGGGGGTTGCGCGTTGTGGGGTGCGCCCCAGATGCGGCTCTCGCCTCGAAGATGTCGCTGCTCGAAGGGGCCAGTCCGATTACTCGTTGGGCCCGAAAAGTGAATTTTGAAACCTGGTCCGGATTTAGAGCAGTTCCCGCCGCAGCTCCTCCGGGCTCTTCGCCGATAGCAACCCCGGCGCCACGTCGAACACCGTCCTTGCCCCGCGCTCTCCGGCGCGATGGAGCCTGAACGCCGCCCGGGCATACGCGACCAGCACGCTCGACGTGAACTCCGGGTTGCTATCGAGCCGGAGCGAGAACTCCATCACCTGCTTGTGGCCCGCGCCGGTCTCGTCGCTGTGGATTACGAATCCTCCGTGCGGCATGGCGGAGTGGTCGCGCCGCAGTTCCTCCTCGGAGATGAAGTGCACGGTGGTGTCGTAGTCGGCGAAGTAGTCGGGCATGGTGACGATCGCCTCCTCGACGGAGGCCGGGTCGGCGCCATCGGCGAGGACGACGTAGCACTCGCGCGCGTGCTTCTCGCGGGTCGACAGGCACGGCCGGTCGCCGCTGCGGACCTTCTCGACCGCCTCGGCGGAGGGGATCGTGTACTGCACGGCGGCCTTCACACCGGGCAGGCGCCGAATGGCGTCCGAGTGCCCCTGGCTGAGGCCCTTCCCCCAGAAGGTGTACGTCTCGCCGCCCGGGAGCACCGCCTCGCCCATGAGGCGCTGGATCGAGAAGAGCCCCGGGTCCCAGCCGACGGAGATGATGGCGACGTTCCCTCCCGCCCGCGCGGCGTCGTCCACGGCGGCGAAGTATTCGGGGATCCGGGCGTGGGTGTCGAAGCTGTCGACGGTGTTGAACTTCGCCGCCAGCGCGGGGCCCTGGCGGGGGAGGTCCTCCCTGGACCCGCCGCATAGGATGAGGACGTCGATCTCGTCGCGGAAGCCGTCGACCGTGTCCAGCGCGTGGACCGGCGTCCCCGGAGTGGCGGGGGCGATGACGGCCGGGTCGCGGCGGGTGAAGATGCCGACCAGCGCCATGTCGGGGTTCCGGCGGACCGCGAGCTCCACGCCGCGGCCCAGGTTGCCGTAGCCGGCGATGCCGATGCGGATTGCGTCAGCCAAGTTGATTCTCCTTTGCAAATCACACGACGACGCGGGAGACGACCATGCCGGGCCGGAAAACCCCGCGGCGCGGCGGTCCCGCGTCTTCGTTTCGGGCTCAGATATCCAGGATCTCGCGCACCCGCTCCGCCGGCCGGGCGAGGACCGCGCGGTCGCCCCTGACGACGATCGGCCGCTGGATGAGCTCCGGGTGCTCGGCCATCGCGTCGAGGATCTCGTCGTCGGACAGGTCCTTGCGGGCGAGGCCGAGCTCGCGGTAGGCGGCCTCGCGGGTCCTGAGGAGGTCGCGCGGGGAGATCCCCATCATCCCGATCAGCCGCTCGAGCTCGTCGCGGGGGATCGGGTCGATGTGGTAGTCGACCGCCTCGTACTCCACGCCGGCTTCGCGGAGGATCTTCGCGAGCTGCCGGCAGGTGGTGCACGTCGGCTTTTCGTAGACGATGATGCGGTCGTCGGTGGTCATGGTCTTCTCGGTTTTCGTGGATTCATCGTGCCGCCGGCGGCTACGCCCTCCGGACCTTCCGGTCCGGAGGGCGTATGGCGACGCCGGGTGGTGGCCCAGTCATTCGTCGTGCCGAGGGCGCTCGGCGGTGCGCCGGCACGCTTGCCTTTAGCCGCGGCTCCCACGTCCAGCAGCGCACCCTGCCGGTCACGCCCGCCGGCGCCCCCCGCCGTTCACGTTCACCGCGCCCCGTCCGCCGCGCTCGTCGCCGTCGCCTTGCGCCAGGTGCCGTTCTCCGGGCGCACGTCCGGGAGCTTCCCGTCGGGGTCGACGGTGACGCGGACGACCTCGCGGCCGCCGGGGACCTCGTAGGCGTACGTGTTGGCGCGGAACCAGATTTCGACCGGCAGCCGATGGCGTTCGGTCGAGCGGTCGGCGTACTCGATCTCGAGCGTGACGGGCATGACCAGCCCCTCGCGGTTCGAGAGGTGGACGAACGTCGTGCCGTCCTGCGTCGTCACGGAGTCCACGGCCTGGTCGAGCAGGTCGGTGGAGTAGAACCACCCGCGCCAGAACCATGCGAGGTCCTCGCCCGACACCTCTTCGATGGTGCGGAAGAGGTCGGCGGGCTGCGGGTGCTTGTTCGCCCAGCGGCGGATGTACTCCTTGATCGCCGCATCGAAGCGCTCCTGGCCGAGGACGACCTCGCGCAGCAGGATCATCGCGAAGCCGGGCTTGCGGTAGGCCAGGAAGCCGAGCCCCTCGCGGCGGATCTGGTCCGCGTAGGTCATGGTCGGCTGGTCGTGCGTCGGCTCGAGCATCCGGTCCACGATGTAGTCCGGGCTGGTCGCGCGGACGCGCTGGGCGTTCTCGCCGTAGTAGGCCAGGTTGGAGTAGTGGTTGAGGAGCGTGTTGAGCCCTTCGTCCATCCACGCGTAGCGCCGCTCGTCGTTCCCGACGAGCATGGGGAACCAGGTGTGGCCGAACTCGTGGTCGGTCACGCCGAAGAGCGCCTGGTCGCGGGCGTGGACGTTACAGAAGACGATCATCGGGTACTCCATCCCGGCGACCACGCCGGCGACGTTGATCGCGACCGGGTAGGGGTAGCGCGACCACATCTCGGAGTAGTGCTGGATGGAGTGCCGGACGTACTGCGTCGACATCTCCCACCCCGGGCGCTCGGGGGTGCCGAGCCCCTCGCGGGGGTAGGCGGACATGAGGAGGATGCCGTCCCACCCGGCGGCGTCCCAGATGAAGGCGCGGGAGGCGGCCCAGGCGAAGTCGCGGACGTTCTCGGCGCGGAAGCGCCAGGTCAGCGGGCCGCGGCCGCGGGGCCGGGCGTCGGCGCTGCCGACCTCGTCGGGCGCGACGATGTGGATCGTCTCGGCGCTCTTCCGGGCGCGCTCGAGGCGATCGCGCTGCTCGCGGGTGAGCACGTCGCCCGGGTTCTGGAGTTCGCCGGTCGCGACGACGATGTAGTCGCGCGGGACGGTGATCTCGACGTCGAAGTCGCCGTACTCGAGGTAGAACTCGCCCTGCCCGATGTAGGGCATCGGGTTCCAGCCGTCGACGTCGTCGTAGACGTACATGCGTGGGTACCACTGGGCGAGCTCGTAGACCCAGCCGTCGACGCTCTGGAAGCGGCCGAGCCGGTCCGCGCCGTACTCGGGGATGAGGAACGTCCAGTCGATGCGGATGTCGATGGTGCCGCCCTTAGGCGCGACGGGCTCGTCGAGGTCGATCCGCATGCGCGTGTCGTCGACGAAGTACTTCGGCCGAAGGGTCTTGCCGCCCTGCACGACCTCGACGCGGGTCAGGTCGATGCCGCCGCCTTCGAAGGCGCCGCGCCAGCGGGTCCCCGAGTTGACGAGCGAGCCGCGGCTGCCGGGGCGGAAGAGATTCTGCTCGAGCTGGATCCACAGCTCGCCGAGGGCGTCGGGCGAGTTGTTCGTGTAGGTGATGACCTCGGAGCCGCGGATCCGGTGCGCGTCGGCGTCGAGCGTGACCTGGATCCTGTAGTCGGCGCGCTGCTGCCAGTAGTCGGGGCCGGGCTCGCCGGCGGCGGTCCGGACCGTCGTCGGTGTGGGGAGCGCCAGCGGTGCGAATACCTCGTGGTTCGCCGGCGGCAGCGACGTCGTGGGCGTCTGGGCGCCCGCGACGCTCGCCGCGAGCGCGAGGAGCGGGCCCATGACTGCGCCGGAGCGCCATCGGGCGCGATGCGGCTGCGACATCTGGATTCCTCCGTCTAGCGGGTTTGGGTGAGATCGAGGCCGCGCCGTGGCGGCCAGCCGTGCTTCGGTTCCGCTGCGTTACACCGGGGGCGGACCGGGTGGTCCGCCCCCGATGCCGCCTACCAGTCCAGCACCATCGCGAAGATCAGCGGTGCGACGATGGTCGCATCCGATTCGATGACGAACTTCGGCGTGTCGACGCCGAGCTTGCCCCACGTGATCTTCTCGTTCGGGATGGCGCCGGAATACGAGCCGTAGCTCGTCGTCGAGTCCGAGATCTGGCAGAAGTAGCCCCAGAGCGGGACGTCGGTCCGGCCGAGGTCGAGCTGGAGCATCGGGACGACACAGATGGGGAAGTCGCCCGCGATCCCGCCGCCGATCTGGAAGAACCCGATCGACGATTCCGCCGAGGTGGCCGTGTACCAGTCGGCCAGCTCCATCATGTATTCGATGCCGGAGCGCACCGTATGGACGTTCTTCAGGTCGCCGGAAATGCAGTGCGCCGCGAAGACGTTGCCCAGGGTGGAGTCCTCCCAGCCGGGCACGACCATCGGCAGGTTGCGCTCTGCCGCGGCGAGGAGCCAGGAATCCCCGGGGTCGATCTGGTAGTGTTCGGCGAGCCGGCCGCTCAGGAGGACGCGGTAGAGGAACTCGTGCGGGAACAGGCGCTCCCCGGCGCGCTCCGCCGCGATCCACTCCTCCAGCACCACAGCTTCGATGCGGCGCATCGCCTCTTCTTCCGGGATGCAGGTGTCGGTCACCCGGTTCATCTTGCGATCGAAGAGCGCCTTCTCGTCCTCCGGCGTCAGGTCCCGATAGTTGGGGACGCGCTCGTAGTGGTCGTGTGCGACGAGATTGAAGACGTCCTCCTCGAGGTTGGCGCCGGTGCACGAGATCGCGTGCACCTTGTCCTGGCGGATCATCTCGGCCAGGGAACGCCCGAGCTCGGCGGTGCTCATCGCGCCGGCGAGCGTGATCATCATTTTTCCGCCGTCGTTCACGTGCGTGCGGTACGCTTCTGCCGCGTCGACCAGCGTTGCGGCGTTGAAGTGTCGGAAATGGTGCCGGATGAAATCCGAAACCGGCGACGCAGAACCGTGCAGCGCACGCGTGCTTCCGGTCATTCTTCGCGCTCCCTCGGGGCGAGATCGGCCCGTGGCGAGTGGTCCTCTGCCCCGAACACACGAGGACCCGCGGCGTCCGCCCTGCGCGGTGCAGGCGCCGGGGCATCGCGCGTCGCCACGGAACGCAGTGTTATGTCATTCCACAACCTACAGCCGTAGCTCGGGGCGGGGCAACCGCAGCGCTTGGGGCAGGGCAACCGCGGCAGGTTTTGCGACGCTCCGCAGCGCCATGCCCGCCGCCCGGCCGGATGTGGCCTCGACGATCCCTGAATCGTCCCTATTTTACATGACCCGATCCCGTGCGCCGTCTCCACGGGATTCTCCGACCGAACCCGCGTGCCACGGACCGCGCGGGCCGCGTCATCACCCGTCGCCTCCGACCCGTACCCGACCGATGACGATGTTCCGATCCATCGCCTGCAGTTCGCTCGTGATCCTCTCCGTCGCGCCCGCGACGGCGAGCGCCCAGACCGTGCTCGACCTCGGCGCCTTCTACGAAGGCGCATCCGCGGTTGCGGTGCCCGCCGGCTTCGGCGGCGAGCTGGCCTACGGCCGCAGCGTCACCCAGCTCCGCTTCGCCGGTCGCATGGGCGCGCTCGACCTCCCTGGAGCCCCGCAGTTCTGGCTCGGGGACGTGGACCTCAAGCTCTCGCCGCTGAACGTGCACCCGCTCCTGCGCGCGCTGCCGCCGCTCGACGCCGAGCCGTACCTCTTCGCCGGCGCGGGTGCGCGCCGCGAGGAGGACTTCGACCGCGATGGCAGCTCCTGGGACACCTCGCTCTCCTGGGGCTTTGGTGTTCGGGTGCCGCTGATCGGCCGGACGCTCGCGCTCTACGGAGAGGGACGGAATCGGGAGGGGGAGTGGGAGCTGCGCGGCGGCATCGGCTTGCGCCTGAGGGGCGGCAATACGACGTCGCGCGCACCGGCAACGTTCGCCGGCTCGGCCGCCCCCGCACCCCGCGTCCGCGCCGCCGACGTCCTGGCCGAGGCCGAGCGGTACATCGGCACCCGCTACGTGTGGGGCGGCTCCGACCCCAGGACCGGCTTCGACTGCTCCGGGTACGTACGCTACGTCTTCGGCCGCGCCGGGATCCGCCTCCCCCGCGTCACCCGCGACCAGGCGCGGGCGGGGACCGACGTGCCTCTCGACTACGACGCCTTCCGCCCCGGCGACCTCCTCTTCTTCGCGAGCAACGGCCGCACCATCGACCACGTCGCCATCTACGCCGGCGACGGGCGCATCCTCCACGCGCCGAATCGCAGCACGCACGTGCGCTACGACAACCTCCAGGGGCCCGAGGGGCGCTGGTACCGGGAGCGGCTGGTCCGGGTGCGGCGGGTGATCTGACCCGCCCATCCCGCCCCCGTCCCGTTCGTCCCGCCGCCGCTCCGCTCGTCCCGCGACGTTTCACCCCGCCCCGTCCAGCGCGTGAGATTGAGGGCGACCGGCCAGAGGCGGGCCGGCGAGCGACCTCGAGCGGAGCGGACCATGGACACTCACGTTTCCCCGGTGGCGC
>CAYPGK010000051.1:12597-21786 GCA_964410055.1 uncultured Gemmatimonadaceae bacterium
ACCCCGGCGCCAATGACGCCGGCCGAGCAGACCCCGGCCGCGCGGACCCAGACGCCCGCGCGGCGCCACGAACTGGACTGGCTGCGGGTGATCGCGATCCTCCTGCTCGTCTACTTCCACACGGGGATGCTCTTCGCGGCCGAGTGGGGGTGGCACATCAAGAATCCGGAGACGAGCTACCTGGTCCTGGAGGTCAACTACTTCATGTCGCGCTGGCGGATGGCGCTGCTCTTCCTGATCTCGGGGATCGGGACGAGCTTCGCGCTGCGCCGTCGCACGGCGGGCGCGTACCTGGGCGAGCGCGCCCGACGGCTGCTCGTCCCCCTGGTCTTCGGGATGCTGGTGATCGTGCCGCCGCAGATCTACTTCGAGCGGATCGCGGACGGTGCGGCGTACGCGTCGTTCCTGGACTTCTACCCCACCGTCCTGACGACGGGGCCGTACCCCGGGGGGAACCTGAGCTACCACCACCTCTGGTTCGTCCTGTACCTGTTCCTCTACTCGGCGGCGGCGCTGCCGCTCTTCCTTTACCTCCGGGGCGGGGCGGGGGAGAGGGTCGCCCGTGCGGTCGAGCGCGTGGTGCGCGGGCCCGGGCTGTACGCCCTGGCACTCCCGCTCGGCGCCGTGTTGGCGGCGCTCATCGTGCGCTTCCCCGGCCCGCAGAACATCGTCAGCGACGTCGCGCACCTGCTCTACTATTTCCTCTTCTTCCTCTACGGCTACGTGCTCTCGGTCGCGGAGGGGGCGTGGGGCTGGATCGAGGCGCGGCGCCGCACGTCGCTCACGCTGGCGTTCCTCTCGATCGTGACGATCGATTCGCTGCGCTGGAACGGCGCGACGCCCGAATTCGCCTTTACTCTGCCGAACACGCTCTACTACCTGCTCCAGGGCTTCAACGCGTGGTGCTGGGTCCTCGCCTTCCTGGGGTACGGCAAGCGGTACCTGAACCGGCCGTCGCGAGTGCTCACGCGGCTGAACGAGGGGATCTATCCGTTCTACATCCTGCACCAGACGGTCATCGTTGTGATCGGCTTCTACGCGGTGCAGATCGAGGAGAGTATCCTGGCCAAGTACCTCTTCGTGAGCACGATCTCGCTCCTCGTGAGCTGGGCGATCTACGACCTGCTGGTGCGGCCGGTCCCCGCGCTGCGCTACCTGTTCGGGATGAAGCCGGTCCCGTCTCCCCCGTTGCCCATCTCCGCGGATAGAGCGAAGTTGCGGAGGCGCGACCACGGGACGACCAGGGGACGGACGTGATGGAAAGACCCGCGCAGCGGGAGAAGGCCGTGCTGTCGTCGCCCACGAGGAGACAACTCGTGGGGTGGGGCCTTGCCGTCACGTTGGGGATGGCGCTCCTCACCTTCGCCTACAAGTACCTGGACTACGTCGCAGCCGGTGTGACGCAGCCCGCGTTGGTGCCGCTCCTCGAGGAGCTGACGGGGCACCTCGGCGGCGCGCTGCTCCTCATCCCGATGGTGCTGTGGTCGCGGCGGATCGGGCTGCCCGGGTGGTGCTGGCCGGCGCGGCTCGCCTGGCACGGGGCGGCGATCGTCGTCTACTCGGCGCTGCACACCACGCTCAACTGGTTGAGCCGCGAGGCGCTCTTCCCCCTCTTCGGCCTCGGTGACTACGACTACGGCGCCCTGCCCGCGCGCTACGCGATGGAGCTGCCGAAGGACATCTCGATCTACGCACTGGTCTTCGCGATGGTCGCCCTCTTCGAGCGCTATCGCTCCGCACGCGACGCCGAGGTCCGCGCCCGCGATCTCGAGGCGCGCCTCGCCCGCGCGCAGCTCGAGAACCTCCAGGCGCAGCTCAACCCGCACTTCGTCTTCAACACGCTCAACACGATCTCCTCGGTCATGTACGAGGACGTGGTCCGGGCCGACCGGATGATCGCCGGGCTTTCGGAACTGCTGCGGCGCGCGCTGCACGCGTCGCACAGGCAGGAGGTCACGCTCACCGAGGAGCTGGAGGTGCTGGACGCGTACGTGGAGCTCATGCGGGCCCGCTTCGGCGACCGGCTCCAGGTCGCCGTCGACGTCGCCCCCGGCCTCGGCGCCGCGCTCGTCCCGACGCTGCTCCTCCAGCCGCTGGTCGAGAACGCGGTGCGCCACGGCGCGCCGCCGCCGCCCGGACCGGCCCGGATCGAGGTGCGCGTGCGCCGCGACGGCGACGCGGTGCTCGTCGAGGTGGAGGACAACGGGCCCGGGCTCACGGATCCGTCGACGGTGGAAGTTGCACCCGGGGGTGCGGCGGACGCGCGCGCGGGTGGGACGGTCGCGGGTGATGCGGCCTCGGGGGAGGTGGCCGGGGGGGAAGTGGCCGGGGGGGAAGTGGCCGGGGGCACGGCGTCGTGGGGAGGCTTCCCGCCGGCGCGCGGGGCGGGGCAGGGCGTCGGGCTCAACAACACGGCAGAGCGGCTGCGCGCGCTCTACGGCGCGGCGCAGTCGATGACGCTCGGCGCGGGTCGGCTCGGCGGCGTACTCGTCGCGATCCGGATCCCGTATCACGAACACCCGCGCCCGGCTGGACCACACCCGCGCGCAACCGCGGCGGCGCAGGAGGCGGCATGGACCGGATCCGCGTCCTGATCGTGGACGACGAGCCGCCCGCGCGCGCCAAGGTGCGCCGCTACCTGGTCGGGGACCCGGAGTTCGAGGTCGTGGGCGAGGCGGGGAGCGGGACGGAGGCGGTCGAGGCCGTCGCCCGGCTCGAGCCCGACGTCGTCTTCCTCGACGTGCAGATGCCCGGGCTGGACGGCTTCGGCGTGGTCGCCGCGCTCGACGACGGCGCGCCGCTGCCGCACGTCGTCTTCGTGACCGCCTACGACGCGTACGCGGTGCGCGCCTTCGAGGTCCACGCCGTCGACTACCTCCTCAAGCCGGTCGGTCCGGACCGGTTCGCACAGGCGCTGGAGCGCCTCAAGGACCGGCTCCGCGGCCGGGGCGACGATCTCGACCGCCGCCTGCGCGACCTTCTCGCCGCCGCGCCGGCTCGGCCGCCGTACCTCGAGCGGCTCCTCGTCCGCGACGGCGAGCGCTCCCTCCTCCTCGACGTGGCGCGTATCGACTGGATCGAGGCCGATCGCAACCACGTCCGGCTGCACGCCGACGGCGCGTCGCACCTGGTGCGCGGCACGATCACGGCGCTCGAGGCGCGGCTCGACCCCGCCCGCTTCATCCGCATCCACCGCTCGCGGATCGTGAACGCCGAGCGAATCCGCGAGATCCACCCCTGGTCCCACGGCGATCAGCTCGTCGTGCTCCGCGACGGGACCGAGCTGATCATGAGCCGTCGCTACCGGGACCGCCTCGCGCGTTTGTCGATCTGAGACGGGCGCCCGCGCGCCGGGTCTTCGACGTCCATTCCCCGCAGGAATTCGACGTCCATTTTCCGGTAGATACGGCCGTCGCCCGTCTCCTATCTTTCGGCGTGGTTGCAGCTTTTCATTCGATCACACGAACGCGGGGCTTCGCTATGCATGTGCATCCGGGCGCCGAGGCATACGGCACGATGAAAGGTGGGGCGGCGGACACCACTCGCGGGGATGCGGTTGGAGGGCGGGGCGCCGCGGCGGTCGGGCAGCTCGAGCTGGTCGGGCTCGGGCCGGCCGGCGCAGATGGCCGCCGCGCGCTCCCGCCCGAAGCGGAGATGCACCGCGCGTACATGGAGCGAGACACGCGCTACGACGGGATCTTCTTCACCGCGGTCCGCACGACCGGGATCTTCTGCCGGCCGTCGTGCACCGCGAAGAAGCCCCGGCGCGAAAACGTCGAGTTCTATGCGACGGCGAAGGAGGCGCTCGCCATGGGGTACCGCCCCTGCAAGCGCTGCCGGCCGCTCGAGTGGCCGGGCCAGACGCCGGAGCCGATCCGCGAGCTCCTCGCCGAGCTCGAGCGCGACCCCTCGCGCCGATTCCGTGACGGCGACCTGCGCGAACGCGGGCTCGACCCGGCCGCGGTCCGGCGCTGGTTCAAGCGACACCACGGGATGACGTTCCAGGCGTATCAGCGGGCGCTGCGCGTGGGGAGCGCGATCGGCGAGCTGGTGCGGGGCGAGTCGATCACCGGCGCGGCGTTTGGCAGCGGCTACGACTCGCTGAGCGGGTTCCAGGAGGCGCTGCGGCGGATCACGGGGCGTTCGCCCTCGCGCAGCCGCGACGTGCGGACGGTCCACCTCACCCGCGTCCTCACCCCGCTCGGGCCGATGCTCCTCGGCGCGACCGACCAGGGCGTCTGCCTGCTGGAGTTCATCGACCGGCGCATGCTCGAAACGCAGCTCCAGCGCATCGCCCGCCGCTTCCAATGTGTCTTCGTCCCCGGCACGAACGACTTCGGTCGCCAGCTCGAGGCCGAGCTCGAGGCGTACTTCGCGGGAAAGCTGCGGAATTTCGAGACCCCGCTCGACACCGCCGGCACGCCGTTCCAGCAGCGCGTCTGGGAGGCGCTGCGCCGGATCCCCTACGGCGAGACGCGCAGCTATGCGGACCAGGCGCGCGCGATCGGCGAGCCGAACGCGGTGCGCGCCGTCGCACGGGCGAACGGGGACAACCGCATCGCCATCGTCATCCCGTGCCACCGCGTGATCGGCAGCGACGGCAAGCTGACCGGCTACGGGGGCGGGCTTTGGCGCAAGCGGTACCTGTTGGAGCTCGAGAGGGCGGGGATGGCGTGAGTCCCCGGCATTCGGACTTCCGCCACAAGGGGTCCGGAGCACCGCCCCACCCCGCCTCACCCGACCGGTGCCCCGGACCCGGACCGCGCGGCCGCCCCGTTGCGCCCCGCACCAGCCCGCGCCGTGTTCGGCGGAAACCCTTCGCGGCGCCACACCTCGGCCGTTGCCTCGAGCCCCTCGCGCACGGAAGGGTACCGCGGCGCCCACCCGAGGTCGCGGCGGATGCGCGCGTTCGTGGTGTTCATCGGCGTCGTGAGCGACTCGACCACGTGCTTGCCGGCGAGGAGTCGGGCCAGCCAGAGCGGGACGTGGCGCGGCGGCGGTGCTCCGACTACGTCCGCCAGCGTGTCCTCGTCGTACGGCGCGGCGCGCCCCTCTGATTTCACGACCCACACGACGCTCTGCTGCAGGTAGCGCCGGGCGCCGACTCGCGGCGCGCCGGCCGATCATCGGCGCCGATCACGTCGCTGCCTTCATCGCCGGGATCGTCCGGGGAGCGCCGGCCGACATCCGGGTCGCGATCCGGATCGGCCGGGTCAACGGGCTCCCCCGTCTGCTGACCTTCGTCGACGGGCGGCTGTACAACGTGGCGAGCATCGAAGTCGAAGATGGTCGCATCCGTCGCATCTTCATCGTGCTCAACCCGGACAAGCTCCCCGAGCCGGTGGCCCGGACGGATGCGTCGTAACGGGCCCCGTTTCCGGCGTCCAACCTTGACAACCTCGCCCGGCCGGGTTAGCCTGCGTCGTTTCCCTGACCGCCGGTATCTCGTTGCCGGCGCAGTGTTTTCTTCCCGTGTCGAACGTGAACCCTTGCGGCTCGGCCTGCGCTTCTTCGGACTGATCCTCCCCGTCATACTCGGGTTCGCCGGTCTGAATGGGACCGGTGCGTACGCGGCGTCGTACGCGTGCGCAGACTGCGGCGTCGTGAGCGCCGCGCCCGGGGAGAGCATGGCGGGGACCGGCCACCACACCGTCGAGGCGCTGGTTTCGCGGCCCGCGCCGGTGCTGGACCACGGGCGCGGGGACACCGGCGGAGCCAAGCGACGCATCGGCTCGCAGGGCACTCGGCCCGGCCTCACGGGTGCCGCCGCGGTCGAGGCACAGGCTCAGGCTGCGAGCCGGGCCCGCCAGGTCGCCCGTACTTCGCTCGATTTTGCCGTGGACCTCGCCCGCGCTCGTGCGGGAGTCGTCGTTTCCCGAAGTACCGCACCCCCTCCCCCCTCCCTCGGCTGATCCGTTTTCGACGTAAGTACTGGATCCAAAGCGAGGTTCATCGGATAGCGGGGCCGCTCCCGGTCGTGGACGACCTCTTCGTGACGTTCGTGGTCCGCGCCGGGACGGGGCCCGACCGATGCTCGCCTGTTCGAGGGAGACGATTCCATGGGTCTTTTCGCACGCAAATCCATTGACGACCTGCGCGCCGAGGCGTTCGCCGACGGGGAGCACTCGCTCACGCGCGCGCTCGGTCCTTTCAACCTCGTTTCGATCGGGATCGGCGCCATCATCGGCACCGGGATCTTCGTGCTGACCGGGACGGCGGCGGCCCAGTACGCGGGGCCCGCGCTCGTCCTCTCCTTCCTCCTGGCCGGGATCGGCTGCGCATTCGCGGGGCTCTGCTACGCGGAGTTCGCGTCCATGATCCCGATCGCCGGGTCCGCGTACACGTACGGTTATGCGACGCTCGGCGAGCTGTTCGCCTGGATCATCGGCTGGGACCTGATCCTCGAGTACCTGTTCTCGGCTTCCACGGTGGCCGTCGGCTGGTCGGGGTACGTCGTCTCGTTCCTGCGTGATCTGGGAATCATAATCCCGCCCGAGTGGGCGACGGCGACCGGGACGCAGCTCGTCCAGCTCCCGGGGACCGAGAACTGGGTCGCGCTCACCGCGCAGCTCCAGGCGCAGCTCGCGGAGCAGGGGATCGACATCGCCTCGCTCCCCCAGACGACGGGGATCTTCAACGTCGTCGCCGCGGTCGCGGTCGGGTTGATCTCTCTGCTCCTCGTCCTCGGGATCAAGGAATCGGCTCGCTTCAACAACGCGATCGTCTTCATCAAGCTCGCAGTCATCATCGCCTTCGTCCTGGCGGGCGGCTACTTCCTCTTTCGCAACCCCGAGGTAGCGGCGGAGAACTGGTCGCCGTTCATCCCGCCGAACACGGGGACGTTCGGCGAGTACGGATGGAGCGGCGTGCTGCGCGCGGCGGGCGTGATCTTCTTCGCCTACATCGGCTTCGACGCGGTCTCGACCGTGGCGCAGGAGGCGCGCAACCCGCAGCGCGACATGCCGATCGGGATCCTCGGCTCGCTGCTCGTCTGTACGATCCTCTACATCCTCGTCTCCGCGATCCTGACGGGGCTCGTCCCGTACCCGCAGCTCAACGTGCCGGAGCCGATCGCGATCGGGATCGGAGCGACGGGGTACACGATCCTCTCCGATCTCGTGAAGATCGGCGCGATCGCGGGGCTGACCTCGGTCATGCTCGTCCTGCTCATGGCGCAGCCGCGGATCTTCTACGCCATGTCGCGGGACGGGCTGCTGCCGCCGGCCTTCGGCCGGCTGCACCCGCGCTTCCGCACGCCCCACGTCGGGACGATCCTGACCGGCATCGGCTGCGTGATCCTGGCCGGCGCGCTGCCGATCCACATGCTGGGCGAGCTGGTCTCGATCGGGACGCTACTCGCCTTCGTGATCGTCTGCTCCGGCGTGCTCTACCTGCGCTACAAAGAGCCCGAGCGCGAGCGGCCGTTCCGCACTCCGCTCGTGCCCTTCGTGCCGATCATGGGGATCGTCGTCTGCTTCGCGATGATGCTCGGCCTGCCCGGCGACACCTGGCTGCGGCTCGTGGTCTGGCTCGCATTCGGGCTGCTGATCTACTTCGCCTACGGAAGGAAGCACAGCGTGCTGCGTCGCCGTGCCGCGGTCGCAACCGGATCCGGAGAGTGAGAGGATGGCGATGAGTGAATCCAGCGGCGGGGAGCGCCGCGGCATGGCCCTTCACACCAAGATCCTGCTCGGCCTGGTCCTGGGCGCGGTCGCCGGCGTGGTCTCCAACGCGCTCTGGAGCGACGCGCCCGCGCTCGCCTGGATCGTCGACAACCTGGCCCAGCCGGTCGGGCAGGTGTTCCTGCGCATGCTCTTCATGGTCGTCGTTCCGCTGGTCTTCACCTCGCTCACGCTGGGCGTTGCCGGGATCGGCGACGTCCGGCGCATCGGGCGGATCGGCGGAAAGACGCTCGGCATCTTCGTCTTCACGACGACATTCGCCGTAACCATCGGCCTGACCCTCGCCAACGTCATGAGGCCCGGCAGCTCGCTCGACCCCGAGGTGCGCTCCGCGCTCCTCGAGGCGTACGCCGGCGAGGCCGCCGAGAAGGTCGGCGCCGCCGAGGCGTCCGGGTTCGGCATTAACACCTTCGTGAACATCGTCCCGCGCAACCCGCTCGATGCGGCGGCGAGCGGCGACATGCTTGGGCTGATCTTCTTCACGATCGTCTTCGGCATCGCGCTGACCCAGTTGCCCGAGAATCTGTCGAAGCCCGTCCTGCGGGTGATCGAAGGGATAGGCGAGGCCGTCTCGATCATGATCGGCTTTGCGATGAAGCTCGCGCCGGTCGGCGTCGCCGGGTTGATCTTCGCCGTGACCGCACGCTTCGGCTTCGACGTGCTCGGCTCGCTCGGCCTCTACGCCGTCATGGTGCTGTGCGGCCTCGCGCTGCACCAGTTCATCGTCCTCCCGACGCTGGCGCGGACGCTGGTCGGCGTGCCGCCGCTCGAGTTCCTCCGTCGCCTGCGCGCCGTCATGGTCACCGCGTTCTCCACCTCCAGCTCGAACGCGACGCTGCCGACCACGATCCGGACCGCGCAGGAGGAGTTCGGCGTCCCCAGGCAGGTCGCCGGCTTCGTGATCCCCCTCGGCGCGACCATGAACATGAACGGCACGGCCCTCTTCGAGGGGATGACCGTGCTCTTCCTCGCCCAGGTCTTCGGCGTCGAGCTCTCGCTGCCGATGCAGCTCATCGTGGTCGTCATGTCGGTGATCACCGCCATCGGCGCCGCCGGCGTGCCGGGCGGCTCGATCCCGCTCCTCGTCATGGTCCTCGAGATGGTCGGCGTGCCCGGCGAGGGGATCGCCCTGATCCTCGGCATCGACCGCATCCTCGACATGTCCCGCACCGTCCCCAACGTCACCGGCGACCTGCTGACCTCGCTCATCGTGACCAGGAGCGAGGGGATGGAGTTCTTCGCGCAGGAGGTGGCGGAGGCTGGATTGGAGGTGGCGGAGGCGGAGACGGCCGTCGAGGCGGGGGTGGGGGAGGGGTAGGCTTCGGCAATGCATTCCCTCGCCGGGCCGGCTCGGCGCGTGGATCCGGGGGGCCGGGCGGGAGGGCTGGGGGCGTCGGGAGCGGCCGAGGTGGATGTGGCGGATGAGGCGGATGAGGCGGATGAGGCGGATGAGGCGGATGTGGCGGATGTGGCGGATGTGGCGGATGTGGCGGATGTGGCGGATGTG
>CAYPGK010000052.1:0-21575 GCA_964410055.1 uncultured Gemmatimonadaceae bacterium
CCCCAATCGCACCATCGTTGCGGACGTGCGATTCGATTGATCGTTTGGGGTGAATTATTCACCCCAAACGATCAAGTGTCGCACGGAGAGCGTTGTTTGTGCGATAGGGGGCGGCCACCGCGTCATCGCGAACAGAGTGTCAGCTGTGCGATAGTGGGCGGCCAGGTCGCGGCTCCCCTCAGTTCGCCACCGCCGCCTCGACCTCGCTCGCCTCACTCGCGAGGTACTGGCCGGCGAGTTCGACGTACTCCTTCGAGCCGACGTAGAGCGGCACACGCTGGTGCAGCTCGGTGGGCACGATGTCGAGGATGTCGCGGTGCCCGTCGGTGGCGCGGCCGCCGGCCTGCTCGCAGATCATGGCGATCGGCGCAGCTTCGTAGAGGAGCCGGAGCTTGCCGTTCGGGCTCTTCGAATCGGCGGGGTACATGAAGATGCCGCCGTAGAGGAGCGTGCGGTGGAAGTCGGCGACGAGCGAGCCGATGTAGCGGGAGCTGAACGGCTTGTCGTTCTGGCCGTCGAGCCCCTTGAAGTGGTCGATCAGGCGACGCTGCGCGGGGCTCCAGCGCGCGTAGTTCCCCTCGTTGCAACTGTAGATCCGCTGGCCGGGGCTCGGGATCTGGATGTACGGGTGACTGAGGACGAACTCGCCGATGGCGGGGTCGAGCGTGAAGCCGTGGACGCCGGTGCCGGTGGTGTAGACGAGCATCGTCGACGAGCCGTAGACGACGTACCCCGCGGCGACCTGCTTGCGGCCGACCTGGAGGCAGTCCTCGAGCGAGCCGCGCGGCGCGGACGATACCTTGCGGTGGAGCGAGAAGATGGTGCCGATCGAGACGTTCGCGTCGATGTTGGAGGAGCCGTCGAGGGGGTCGTAGAGGAGGACGTAGTTGCCGGTCGGGAACTTCTCGGGGATCGGCAGGATCTCCTCGTTCTCCTCAGACGCCATGCAGCATAGGTGTCCGCCGTGGTCGAGGGCCTTGAATATGACTTCGTCGGCGAAGACGTCGAGCTTGCGGACGCGCTCGCCGTGGACGTTGGTCTCGTCGGTCGCGCCGAGGATGTCGAGGAGCCCGGCCTTGTTGACCTCGTAGCTGATGATCTTGGCGGCGAGGGCGATGTCGTAGAGGATGTCGCTGAAAGCGCCGGTCGCCTCAGGATACTTCCGCTCCTGCTCGATGATGTGGCGCTCGATCGTGATCACGGAGCTAGCCATGATATCCCCCGTGTAAGACGTTCGATTCTCTGCGGCGAGCTCCGACCTGCCCGGGCAGGGCATGCGGCGCCGCGATCATTCGTTTGGCAAAGGTTCATTCCGCGCGGCGTGCTTCGATCTCGTAGGGATTGTCCCGGTATCCGTATCGCAGGTGGTACCATACGTACCGGAACACGAACCCGAGCCGATCACGCTGCCACTGTCTCACATGCGCCAGTTCGTGACGCAGCAGCCGCGGCGTCAACTCCGCGTCCGGGTGTACGACGATCGTCCTTCCGAGCGTGACCGCCGCGGCGGGCCGGCCCATGCGGGCGAGCAACCCGCCGAGGCGCGGGATCCACGTCCCGCTCCGTACGGCGACGCCCGGCGGTAGCGGCTCCGGCGGCACGACGGGTCGTCGTGCCAGCGTGCGGACCATCCAGTCGATCATCGGGCGGTCGACACCTCCATCCGCCCATCCGCGTGGACCCGGACCCGGACGTTGCCATCGCGGTCGGTGCGGAGGATCCGGACGTCCCGGCTCCTAAGCCGCTCGAGGACGGCGGGGTCCGGGTGGCCGTAGCGATTGCGGCGGCCGACGGAGATCACGGCGACGCTGGGCGTCGCGGCCGTCAGCAGCGCTTCGCTCGTCGAGGTCCTGCTGCCGTGGTGGGCGACTTTCAGGAACTCGGCGCGCAGGTCGTCGGCGCCGGCACGGGCGAGCTCGCGCTCGACCTCCGCCGGGAGGTCGCCGAGGAAGAGACCGCGGAACTTGCGGTACTCCAGCCTGAACGCGACGGAAACTTGGTTCGCATCGAAGGTTCCGTCAAGCGAAGCGGAGTCCGGGTAGAGGAAGTGCAACGCGATCTCTCCGATGCGGACGACGTGGCCTCGGCGCGCGGCGATCCAGCGCACATCGCCGCGACGCGCCTGGCCGAGCAGGCCCAGGTAGATCTCCTTTCCGGCCGCGAGGCCGGGGTCGACGACGGTCCCTACGTCGAATGCCTCCAGCACTGCGGATGCACCGCCGATGTGGTCCATATCCGGGTGTGTGAGGACCATGGCGTCGAGGCGGCGGA
Organism: uncultured Gemmatimonadaceae bacterium; assembly: GCA_964410055.1. Taxonomy (GTDB): domain Bacteria; phylum Gemmatimonadota; class Gemmatimonadetes; order Longimicrobiales; family RSA9; genus CALBZE01. Next base: position 2,272 of record CAYPGK010000052.1, read on the forward strand.
CGCCGTGCGCGAGCAAGAAGGGCACCACGCGGGCACGGCCGGCGTCGAAGCGGTCGGTCCGCGGCCCTGCGTCGACCAGGATCCAGCGGCCGTCCGGCGTATGGATCGCGTAGGCGTCGCCCTGGCCGACGTCGATCGCGTGGATCTCGAGCGCGCCGCCCCCTCGACGCACGGCGGCCGGCCAGGCGACGAGGAGCGCGGCAGCGCACCCGGCGGCGACCCAGCGGCGGACGGCGGGCCCGATCCGGATCCCTCCCCGCCCCGCCGCCTCACGCCGCAGCCTTGCCGCGACCAGGGCGGCGACGGCCGCGGCGAGCGCCCAGGCCGCCACGGCGTCGCGGGGCACCCAGACGCTGCCGCCGGGCACCTCCGCGGCCCGGGCGGCGGTCCAGCCGAGCGCGTCCAGGAGGAGCGTGGCGCCGCCGGCCAGGAAACGGCCCGCCCCCTCGTTGAGGGAGCCGACTGCGAGCGCGACGGCGACGGCCGGGACCGCCACCCCGACCAGCGGGATCGCGACAATGTTGGCCGCGATCCCGATCGGTGCGACGGTGCCGAAGTGCAGTGCGGTGATCGGCGCGGTCGCGGCGGTCGCGGCAATGCTGGTGGCGAGCGAGTCCTGTAGGAATCGGACCCGGCCGAAGGGGAGCGCGGCCATGAGCCGCCTGCGCAGGGCGAGGATCCCCGCGACGCCGGCGAACGACAACTGGAAGCCGGGCTCCAGAATCGCGAGCGGGTCGAGCGCGACGAGGAAGAGCGCGACGGCTGCGAGCGGGGTGTACGGATCCGATGGCCGCTGTAGCCGCCGCGCCGCCGTGACGAGCCCGAGCTGGAGCGCCGCTCGCATCGCCGCATGGGGCGCGCCGAGGAAGAGCACGTAGCCGAGCGTGCAGATGAACGCGACCACAGCGGTCGTGCGGGCGCCGAGCCGGGCGACGCGGCCCAGGAGGATCAGCACGCCGGCGATGATGCCGACGTGCAATCCGGAGATCGCGAGGAGGTGGGCGAGCCCGGAGCGTGCGAACCGGTCGCGCACCGCGGGGTCGATCCCGCCGCGCCTCGCGAGGACGAGCGCCTCGACGAGCCCGGCGTGATCCGGGAAGATGGCGCGGATCTTCTCCTGCGCACGTCCTCGCACCGTCGCCGCGGGGTGGCGCGGAAGGGACGGGGCGCGCTGCACCGCGACCGAGTCGGCGACCAGCGTCCCCGCCCACTCTGGCCTGCGGAGCGAGCCGCGATCGGCCGGGAACGCGAGCCAGCGCCCGATGAGACGGACCTGCGCGCCGCCGCCAGCATCGCGCCAGTCGTCCTCGCCCGCGCGGACCCGGAGCGTGGAGGCGCAGCGCCTCGGCGCGCCGGCCACGAGGAGCGAAGACGCTCGGACTTCGGCGGCGCCGACCACGAGGAGCGAGGACGCTCGGACTTCGGCGGCGCCGTCGGGGTCCGGGTGCGTGGCGAGGATGCCGTGGACCTCGATCCGTGCGCCGTCCGGGATGCGGGTCAGGCAGTCGCCGCGAATGGATCCGGCGGTGAGGGTGCCGAGAAATGCGCCGGTAAGGCCGAGGAGGGCGCCGAGCGCGCGAGGGCTGAAGCCCGCGAGGAGGGCGCTCGCGGCAGCAGCGACGACGAGGAGGAGCGAGGCCGGGACGGCTTCGGGCGCGCGGAGTCCGGCGGCGAGCGTCGCGCCGAAGACCAGTGCGACCCGGGTCAGGGGGCGGACCACGCCGCCCCCCTGGACTCAGGCGGTCTGCAGCAGCGCCGCCTCGCCCACCCGGTGCCCGGTGAAGGTCGCGCCGGTCGTCCCGGTGAGCTCGACCTCGACGAAGCGGCCGATGAGCGACGGATCGCCCGGGAACGCGACCATCTTGTTGCGGTCCGTGCGGCCGAGGACGTCGCCTTCGCTCCGGGCCATGCGCTCGACGAGGACTTCCTCGACGCGGCCGACCTCGGAGGCGTTGATCTCGGCCTGGATGGCACGCTGGATCTCGATGATGCGGGCGAGCCGCGCCTGGGCCACGTCCTCCGGGATGAACTGCTCGGCCGGCAGACGCGTGGCCGGCGTGCCGTCGCGCGCGGAGTACTTGTAGAGGTACGCGTCGTCGAAACGCACGGCGCGCATGAGGTCCAGCGTCGCCTCGTACTCTTCGTCCGTCTCGCCCGGGAAGGCGACGATGACGTCGGTCGAGAGCGCGATGTCCGGGATCGACTCCCGGACCAGCCGAACCTTGTCGAGGAACGACTCGACGGTGTAGCGCCGCAGCATCCGCTTGAGCGTGCGGTTGTGCCCGGACTGGACCGGGAGGTGGAGCTGCTTGCAGACCGTCGGCTCCTCGGCCATGACCTCGACCAGCTCGGGCGTGACGTCGTTCGGGTGCGGCGAGGTGAAGCGGACGCGCCGGATCCCGTCGACCCGCGCGACGGCGCGCAGCAGCCTGGGGAAGTCCCAATCGCCATGCCGGTACGAGTTGACGGTCTGGCCGAGGAGCACGACCTCGGGGATCCCCTGGGCGACGATGTCGCGCACCTCGGCGAGGATCTGCTCCGGCGCCCGGTTCTTCTCCGGCCCACGCACGTACGGCACGATGCAGTACGTGCAGCGGTGGTCGCACCCGCGCTGGATCGGGACCCACGCGGAGACCTTCGAGCCGCGCCGGACCTCGATCCCCTCGTAGTTCTCGCTCGCCTCGAAGTCGAGGACGGCGAGGCGGCCGTCGCCGGTGCGCGGCGCGTCGGCGCCCGATCCGGCGCCGAGGACCGGGAGCGCACGGAGCGCGCGCCGGCCGGGCGCGGACGAGGACGACGTCGCCGGCGCGGGCGCCGCAGTCGCGACGGGGTCCGATCGGGTCTCGGTCGGCGCGGCGTTTTCGCCTGCGGCGGGGGAGGCGCCTCCCTGCCCCGAGCCGATCTCCGCCAGCGCCTCGGGGAGACGGCGGTAGCCGTCTGGCCCCATGACCAGGTCGACGTACGGCGCCTTCTCGAGGAGCGAGTGCCCCATACGCTGCGCCATGCACCCGGTCACGCCGAGCACCACGCCGGGGCGCTCGAGCTTCAGCTTGTTGAGCTGCGCGACACGGCCGAGCACGCGCTGCTCGGCGTGCTCCCGGATCGCGCAGGTGTTGACCAGGATGACGTCGGCCTCGTCGGGCGTGGCGGCGAGGTCGTAGCCCTGGGCGGCCAGGATCCCCTGCATCAGCTCGCCGTCGCTGATGTTCATCTGGCAGCCGTAGGTCTCGACGTACGCTTTCTTGCGCTCTTGGGTACGCTGCTTCATCTGCCGGGGCGTTTCCATGGGCAATCGTGACGAATCGGCACGGGTGCTACCCCGCACTCGCCGCGAGGATCACTGGCCGTAGACGGAGAGCGACACGGTGAATCGCCAGAAGTCCTCGGTGAATGAGCCGTCGCGGGTGCCGCGCTCGACTGCGGCGTCCAAAGCGGCGCGGGGTCCCGCCGGGCTCGGATTGAAGCGCAACCCGCCGCCGAAGGCAAAGGCCTTCTCCGTCGGCGTCGAGCCATCTCCCCCGAACGGGTACTGGCTGTAGTGATAGCCGAGGCGAAGCGGAAAGGCGCGTGCGCCGACCCGGAAGAGCTCCCATTCGAGGCCCCCGCCGACCTCCCACGTGTCCGTGGCTGCACCGAACGGCGCCGCGTCGCTGGTGGCCGAGCTCCAACCGGACCAACGGCCGGAGGCGGCGGCCAGGAGTCGGGGCGAGAGGTAGGCGCTGGCGCCCGCGGCGACCTGGAGCGGCATGTCGACCTCGAAGTCATCCGCAAGCGCGTTTTCGGCCCGCCCCTTGAGCGTCCCGGCCCAGGTCACGCTCCCGGCAAGACGCAGCAGCGCCGGGACGTCCCACCGGATACCGACGGAGGCGAAAGGAGCGCGCTGACTCCACGTGAGCGCCGTCGTGAACGAGTCGACGACGGCACGCTCTGAGCCGGTGAACGTCCGGGTCACCCTGCGGTCGAGGCCGCCCGAATAGAAGCCGCCGGCGAGCCCGACGGCCACTCCGGGCGTGAGCCGATACGCGGCGCCGAGCTGGACCTGGGCAATGGAGCCGTCCGACTTGATGAGGTCGCGGACATCGACCTCTTTGCCGCCGATGATCTCGGTGCGGTCGGCGAACGCTGCCCAGGTCTGGTCGAGGAAGCCGCCGTAGCCGGCCGTGAAGACGTACCGCTCACCGACGGGGTAGATGAACTGGAGCATCGGGAAGCGGTTCGCACCGAAGTCGCTTTGGGCGCCGTCCAGGTCGACCGAATGGTTCGCCGACTGGAGCGACGCGATCAGGCCGCGGAACCCGTAGTCGGCGGCCTCCGCGGGGCTGAGCAGCGACGGGCTGTGCCCCTGGAGTCCGATCCCGACGCCGCCCATGGCACGCGTGCGCGCATCCGCCGCCGGCACGGGCACCCCCAGGCCCTTGCTGGCGAAGATGGACTGCGCCGCAACCGGTTGGACGCCGGCCAGCGCGAGGGCGACAACGAACGGAAGACTGCGCTTCATCGGACCTGATCCTGATTGACCACGGAAATGATGAGTTTGAGCCTGGGCGCGTCGGCGCCCGCGCCGATCGGCGCGAAGGAGGCGATGCCGAACTTCATGCCTCCGGTCGCATCGATCAGAGCCAGCGTGATGGGCGGGTCGTCGTCGCCACTGCCGGCCATCGCGTTCAGGAAACCGCGGAACATGGGCGTGATGGCGACCTCGGCCGCATCGCCGGAGGCGAACGATCCCGGCGGCACGAGGAGCCGCGCGAACGAGCTGTTCATCGGCGCGCGGGAGAGCGGGACCGCGCCGCCGCCCAGCACGCGGTGCAGATCGATGCGCGCGGTGTCGTCGGGCGCGAATCCGGCCGGCGGAGCGACGGGCGTGAAGACCAGGCCCGCGTAGTTGATGTCGGCCTCACCCAGCCGGTAGCTGCACTCCCCGCCGTCCGGGCAGGGCGCCTGGATCGTGAGCGTGTCCAGGCGCGGACGGAGCTGCACATATGAGCGCCAAGCCGGAGTCCCGCCGACGAAGATCGAGCCGTCCCTCACCGGCGGCGGATCGTAGACGAAGGTCAGCCCTGCCAACCCGACCGTGTCCACGACGACCGTGTCGGGCCGAGCGGACGGCCGGGCCTGGACCACGAGCTGGAAAGAGTTGAAGCGCAGTCGCGTCCCGGGCGTCTCGGAGACAATCAACGCGCCGCGCGAGGCGTCGAGCGTGTCCGACCAGGCCGCGAGCGTCGCCGAGTCGACGGCGAAGCCGAGCTTCGTGGTATCGGGGAGGAGCTGCGCCGTAGATACCCGCTCGCCACGGGTGCCGCCCGGCTCTGCCCAGGGAGTGGTCTCGTCGTCATCGTCTACGGCGTGCGTCCAGGTCGCCGAGGTCGGGCTCCAGGGCTGGCCGGTCCTGTAGAGCGCGAGCGAGACCGGCTCGGAGGGCCGCCCCTGGAGCGTATCGATCCCGAGGATCAGCTCCGCGCCAATGACGATCGGTGCATTGTCGGTGCGCGTTACGCCGGCCGTGTCCTTGTACGTGACGCTGCGCAGCGGGAGCGCAAAACGCGCCAGCGTATGCGCGTCCAGCACGCCGCCGTGCGCCCGGGCGACGGCGCCGTAGCCGCTGCCGGAGGGCTTGGTGAAGCCCGTGATCGAGGTGTCCATAACCAGGAAGCGGTCGGCATCGAGGATGACCTCGAAGCTGCGAACCACCCCGGGCGGGACGAGCGGGTCGAGTCCGACCGGCCCTTCATCGGCGCAGCCGGCCAGGACGACCGCGGCCAGGCACGCCAGTGGCCAACGTTTCAGCATCCGCAATCCTTCACTCTCCCGCCGCGCGCGCGGCGGTCGTTCCCGATTCCAGGTCGAACCGAGCCGGGAGCAGCTCTGCGAGCGACCAGCGCACGACACCCCGCTCGGCACCCAGCGACACGATCTCCAGCTCGGGCGCGAACTCGGCCAGCGTCTGCCGGCACACGCCGCATGGGCTGGCCGGCTCCGGCGCATCCGTCAGGAGGACCAGCCGTCGGAAGGCTCGCCGCCCCGCGGCCACGGCCGCGCCCAGCGCCACGCGCTCGGCACAGATCGTCGCCGGGTACGACGCATTCTCGATGTTGCAGCCGAGAAAGACGGTCCCATCCTCGGCCTCCAGCGCGCACCCCACACGGAATTGCGAGTAGGGCGCATAGGCCCGGGCGCGGGCCGTTTCGGCTGCCCGGACCAGCTCATCCATCGATGTCGTGTCCACGTTCCACGCGCGGCAGTCTGGGCGTCAGCCCCGTCAGGATCTCGTAGCTGATCGTATCCGCGTGCGCGGCCACCTCTTCCAGCGTGATCTCCGCGTCGCCATCCCGGCCGATCAGAGTGGCCACATCTCCGACACGCGCATCCGGCACGTCGGTCAGGTTTACCACCGTCAGGTCCATGGAGATCCGTCCGACCACGGGGACCCGCCGTCCGTGGACGATCACATCGCCGTTGTTGCTGAGCGCACGGCGCAATCCATCGCCGTATCCGATGGCGAGCGTGCCCCAGCGCTCCCAGCGCCTTGCGACGTGCGTTGCGCCGTAGCCGACCGTCGTCCCGGGTGCGACGTCGCGGATCAGCACGATGCGAGCCCGCACGGCGACGACCGGCCGCGGGCGCGGCAGTCCGAGTCCGGGCGCCGGGTCGCCGCCGTAGAGGAAGATCCCGGGGCGAACGGCATCGGTGACGAACTCGCGGAATCGGAGGGTCGCCGCACTGTTCGCGGCGTGCACGACCAGATCCTCCCGCGAGACCGGGAGCTGATCCAGCGCGTCCTTGAAACGCGCCCACTGCGTGAGCGTGTACACCTTGTCCGGCGCGTCCGCGCCGTGGAAGTGCGTAAAGACGCCGGTCCAGCGCAGCGAGGGCGAGAGTCGCGAGCGGATCGCGGCCGCCCAGCGCGCGGTGTCACGCCAGTCGAAGCCGCAACGCCCCATCCCCGTGTCGATCTCGACGTGGAATTCGCCGCCGCCGGGGACGGTCGCCGTCACCGCCGCCCAACGGTCGAGGCCCTCCAGGTCCGAGACCGCCGGGGTCAGGTGCGCCTCGGCGGCCTCCGCATACGCTTCCGCCGGCAGGGGGCTGAGCACCAGGATCGGCCGCGTCACCCCGAGCCGGCGCAGCGCGACGCCCTCCTCCGCAGTCGCGACCCCGTAGGCCCACGGCTCGAGCGGCTCGAAAGCGCGCACGACGTGCTCCGTGCCGAGTCCGTAGCCGTCGGCCTTGACCATTGCGATCACGGCGACGCCGGGCCCGACGGCCTCACGGATCGCTCTGAAATTCTCGCGCAGGGCGTCGATGTCGACCTCCACCCATGCGCGTACTTCCGGGCCGATTGACATAGGCGACAAAGAGGGCGTAGTATAGATCATTCTTGAGGTTAGCGCAAGTTCACACGGTCGGGAGAAGCACCGATTTCCAACGAAGAAACGCCCTCGGGCGGCCCGTCCGGGCCGCACCTCGACCGGGCCCTCGACCTGGTCCGTTTCCTCCGAATCCACTGTCCCTGGGACGCTGCACAGACGCCGCGGTCACTCCTCCCCTACCTCCTCGAGGAGGCGCACGAGGTCGCCGAAGCCGTGGGCGACGGCGATGACGAGGCATTGCGCGGCGAACTCGGCGACCTGCTCCTCAATCTGGCGTTCCAGATCGTGCTCGCGGAAGAGCGCGGCGCCTTCGACGCGGAGTCGGTCGTGCGCCGCCTCGAAGAGAAGATGCGACGTCGCCATCCTCAGATCTACGGGGAGGGCGAAGCGGAGGCGTGGGAAGCGCTGAAGGCGCGTGAGCGCGGGCCGCGCGCCTCGATCCTCGCGGACCTCCCCCGTGGGCTCGACCCCCTTTCCCGGGCGCACCGGATCCAGGAGCGCGTGAGTGCGGTCGGCTTCGACTGGGCCGACGCGCGCGGCGCGTTCGAGAAGGTGGCCGAGGAGCTGGAGGAGGTACGGCAGGCGCTGGAAGCCGAGCCGTCGCCCGCGCTGGAGGAAGAGCTCGGCGACCTCCTGTTCGCCGTCGTGAACCTCGCCCGCCTGGCCGGTGCCCACGCGCTGGGCGCACTGCAAAGCGCGAACCGCAAGTTCACCGCCCGCTTCGAGGCGCTGGAACGGCTGGCCGCGGAGCGTGGCGTCGCCCTGGGCGAGGCATCGCTCGAAGAGCTGGACCGGCTCTGGGACGAGGTGAAGCAAGCGGAGACGGGAAAGTAGGGCGGCGCGACCCACGGGTCGCGCCGCTCTCCTTCGTTCGTCCGGCCCGGCGGCAGGCACCTTACGGGTGGAGCCGGTTGATCATCCGGGGGAACGGGATCATCTCGCGGATGTGCGGCCTGCCGGTGATCCAGGCGACGGTCCGCTCGAGGCCGAGCCCGAAGCCGGAGTGCGGGAAGGTACCGTACTTCCGCAGGTCGAGGTACCAGCCGTAGGCCTCTTCCGGGAGCCCCTCTTCGCGGATCCGGGCGAGGAGGCGGTCGTGATCGTCCTCGCGCTGGCTGCCGCCGATGATCTCACCGTACCCCTCGGGCGCAATGAGGTCGTCACAGCGGACGGTGCGTGGGTCCTCGGGGTTCTCCTTCATGTAGAAGGCCTTCGCCTCCTTCGGATAGTCGTAGATGAAGACCGGCCGGTCGAAGTCCTCGGCGATCATCGTCTCGTCGGGCGCGCCGAGGTCCATCCCCCACTGGATGTCGCTCCCCTTGGCCTGTAGCCGCTCGATCGCTTCCGTGTAGGAGATGCGCGGGAACGGCGCGACGACGTTCTCGAGCAGCGAGGTATCGCGCTCGAGGACATTGAGTTCCTCGCCGCAGCGGTCTAGCGCGCGTGCGACGATATAGGAGACGAACTCCTCCTGGAGCCGCATGTTGTCGTCCGAATCGTACCACGCGACCTCGGCCTCGACCATCCAGAACTCTGTCAGGTGGCGGCGGGTCTTGGACTTCTCGGCCCGGAAGGTGGGGCCGAAGCAGTAGACCTTGCCGAGCGCGGCGGCGGCGGCCTCGATGTAGAGCTGGCCGGTCTGGGCGAGGTAGGCCTTCTCACCGAAGTAGTCTGTCTCGAAGAGCGCGGACGCGCCCTCGCCGATCGCGCCGGTCAGGATCGGCGAGTCGATCCGGACGTAGCCGCGCTCGTAGTAGAAGTCGACGATCGCCTTCTCGACCTCGTTGCGCACGCGCATGATCGCGCGCTGCTGGCTCGACCGCAGCCACAGGTGCCGGTGGTCGAGGAGGAACTCGATCCCGTGCTCCTTGGGCTGGATCGGGTACGGTTCTGCGATCTGGACGATCTCGAGCGCCTCAACGGTCAGCTCGTAGCCGCCGGGTGCACGTGCGTCCTCGCGGACCGCGCCGGTGACCGCCACGCTGGACTCCTGCGTGAGCTTTTCGAAATCCTCCCAAACCGATGCGGGGACCTGTTTTTGCAGGATCACGCCCTGCACGATCCCGGTCCCGTCGCGGACCACGACGAACGCGACCTTACCATGCGAACGAGTGGTCTCCACCCAGCCGCGTACGGTGACGACCTCACCCTCGTGGCGACCCAGATCCCGAATCTCGCTGATCACTGCCATGCCGTTACCCGGCCTCCTCGCGCCATGGCGGCGTTTGCCGCGCCGAATATCGCCGAAAGTCGAAAGGTAGAAATGCGCGGGAGGGGTGTCAATTCGCGCAGGCGGGCGCGTGCGTGCACGTATGCGACACGTCGCGCCGCCCGGGGCTGCGGCCGCGTTCCGACGGGTACCCGGGCCCCAGTCGCGGCGCGTCGCTCCGGCGGCGAGGCCGGATCGGGGCGGCCGGGTTCCCGGACCGCGGTCGCGGCGCTCACCGCGCTCTCCGCCGCGGTGGGCGGTGCGGTGGGAGGCGGGTGCGGCCGCGCGGGGCATGCACCGTTGGCCGCCCACGGTCCGCTGGGGGCAGCGGATGCAGGGGCGCCGGCCGCGGCGGCGGAGGTGGTGTGGCGGCAGGACGTGGGGCCGAGCGTCTTCGCGGCGCCGTGGGTCGTGGACGGCATCGCCGTCGTGGCGACGGGGAAAGGCGACGTCGTCGCGCTATCGCCGCGCACGGGCGGACGGGTTTGGCGGCGCGGGGTGGGCGGCCCGGTCCGGGGACTCGTGGTGGAGGGTGGCCGGGTGTACGTCGCGACGGACCGCAAGGGAGGGCGGCTCGCGGTGCTGGCGCTGGCCGACGGCCGCGAGCTCTGGAGCCGGGATGTCGGCGCGGCGGCGCACGGCCCGATCCTCGCGGACGGTGCGGTGATCGTCGCAACGGACAGCGGCAGGGTCACCGCGCTGGATGCGACGACGGGTGCGGTCCGGTGGCAGGCGCGGCTCGCCGGCGACGTCGCTGCGCAGCCGGTTGCGGCGGGGGGCGCGGTGCTGGTCGCCACGCGGACGGACACGCTCTATCACCTGGAGCCGACGAGTGGCGCGGTCGTCGGGCGGACGCCGCTCCCGGCGGGAGTGTCGGCACCCCCCGTCGTCCGAAGCGACGGGGTACTCATCCCGCTTTACTCCGGGGCGGTGGTCGGGTACGACCCTGCGGCGCGAGTGGTCCGATGGCGCGCCGGGGTCGGTGCGCCGTCGCTCGCCGCACCCGTGGTCACGCCCCGAGGCGACGCGTACGTGCTCACGGAAGAGGCGGCGGTGTGGCGGATCCCTGCCGGGACCGGCGCGGCCGAGCGGATCGCAGAGCTAGGCGGCGCGGCGGTCGGCGCGCTGACGCTTGCGGGCGACCGGCTCATCGTGGGCCGGCTCGATGGCACGCTCTACGGACTCACGCTCGACGGGACGATCCTCTGGCAGACTCGCCTCGGAGACTCGATCGTCGCGCCGGCGGCGGTGGACGGCAGCGGTGTCCTCGCCGCACTGCGGCGCGGCACCGTCACCCGGGTGGAGGTGAGACGATGAGAGGGCGATTCGTGGCGGTGATCGTGCTTGTGGGCGCAGTGGGGTGGCCGGCGGCGGCGGCGGGGCAGGACCGGGCGGGAGCATCGAATCCGCGCGAGCAAGAGCAATGCATGCCGGCGCCGTGTGTCCGTGGTCTGGCCATGGGTGCCGCGGGCGCCCTGGCCGATCCGGCCCCGGCGTTCCGCGCCGAAGGGTGGCGCCCGCTGTCGATCGCGAAGTGGGGGATGCTCGGGTTGACGGCCGTAGCGGCGGTGTATGGGCTATCCGCGTCGCTCGAGGCGGACGGATTGTACGACGACATCGCTGCGATCTGTGGCCTGGATGCCGGCCGCTGCGACGTGCTGCCGGAGGGCGGTTACGCCGACCCGGAAGTCGCCCGGTTGGACCGGGATGCGAGGAAGCTGGACGAGCGGGCGCGTACGGGGCTCCTCGCCACACAGATCGGCGTGGCGGCCACGCTTGCGTTGTTCATCCTGGATCTGCGTGATGGGGGCCCGCCTCCTAACGTGCCGTACGTACCGCCGCAGATCCGTGTCGGGATCGGGCGTGACGGCGGGGTTCGCGTCGCGGGGCGGATCGCGACGCCCTGACCGCTCAGCCGTCGGAGGCGGGGGTGAAGATCTCGTCGGCGAGCGCCTGCCGGTCCCCTGCGTCGTGCATGGAGGCGGCGGGGTCGAAGCCGGGCGCGGACTCGTGCGCGGCGTGGTGCGGGTCGCCTTCCTGCTCCGGGCTCTTCTCCGGGAGCTGGCCCGGTTCGTCCAGGAGTCCGACGACGCGCTCCAGGCGCTTTTCGACGTTGCGCAGCACGCTCGCGGCGTGGCTGAGTTGCTGCGCCGCGATGTCCTGGAACTGGAGCACGACGATCAGGCGATAGAGCTCCTCGCGCAGATCGCCGCGGATCCTGGCGGCCTCGGCCTCGTCCTTCCCCTCGGCGACCACGGCGTCGAGCTGATCGATCATGCCGATCGCACGATCCAGCCCGTCGAGCATGTCGGTCGCCGCGATTTCGGTCGTCGAAGAGACCTCGCGCAGCTTCTCCTGCGTGGCCTGGACCTGTTCGACGGTCGTGCGCTCGAGTGCGGAGCGCGTGCGGCGCAGGACCCGGAGCGTGTCGATCACGTCGAGGTAGACGTGCATGACGAGCGCGGACAGGTCGGCCGATTCGGTCGACGCCGCCTCCAGTCGCTCCATGACCATGGCGACGTCGGCGTCCGACGAGCCGGAGCTCTGATCGTCGCCCCCCTGCAACTCCGCGACGATCGCGTCCATCATCCGAAGCGCGGCTTCGGACTCGTTCAGCACGTCACGGGGATAATATCTGTTCTCCACGTTGTTCAGCTCGCTTTCGCCGCTGCGGCAAGGACCTGGTCGATCTTTTCCTTGAGGACCTGCGGCGTGAAGGGCTTGACGACGTAGTTGTTGACGCCCGCCTGGGCGGCGGCGACGATGTCATCGCGAGCGCTGCGCGTCGTCACCATGAGGACCGGCACGTGCCGGCCGTCTTCGCGCTGGCGAAGCTGCCGGACGAAATCCAGCCCGCCCATCACCGGCATGTTCCAATCCGTGATGATGCAACCGATCGATGCGTCGAACCGTTCGAGCGCCTCCGAACCGTCACCGGCCTCAACGCAGTCCTCGTAGCCGATCCGCTGAAGCGAGTTGATGATGATGCGCCTCATGGTCACGGAGTCGTCGACGACCAGGAATTTCATCGGATGCAACCTTCTCCCGCCGCGATGGGCTCAAAGGTCGCCGCTTGCGAGGATCGCGCGGGCGACGCGGTGAACGATTTCGGGTGTGTCGTAGAATGCCGTTTCGATCCGGTGCCGAATCTCGGCGATGCGCTCCGGGGTGAGCGCAGCTTCCTCGACCGCTTCCGCCATTCGGGCACGGGCGAGGGCACGCGCCTCGTCGGAGATCTCGATGCGGTCGCCTCGGCCGGCGCCGCCCTTCCCCGCCGCGGGCCGGCTCTTGCCGGCGATGTGCCGCTCGATCGCACCGCCGCCGACGGGTCGGTGGATGCCGGATCTGATGTCATCGATGCTCATGATGGCGCCTCCCTCTACGGGTCCCAAGCACAGCTTCGGCAGCCGTCGGAAAAACTTTAGTGCGTCGCGCGATCTTGCTCGTAATGTTGGCCGCGCATACGTTCCGACGAGATCGGCGGCGTCGCCTCGGCCGGGTCCGGGCGACGGCGACCGGGGCCGTCCACGAGGAGAGTGGAATGAAGGGCGTCATCCTGGCCGGAGGTCTCGGCACGCGTCTGCGGCCGCTGACCCTCGTGACGAACAAGCACCTGCTCCCGGTCTACGACCGGCCGATGATCTTCTACCCGATCGAGAAGCTGGTCGAAGCGGGGATCGAGGACATCCTGATCGTGACGGGCGGCAACCACGCGGGTGAGTTCCTGCGCCTTCTCGGGAATGGCCGGCAATTCGGTCTCAAGCACCTGAACTACACGTACCAGGAAGGCGAGGGCGGGATCGCCGAGGCGCTGGGGCTGGCCGAGCACTTCGCGGACGGCGAGCCGGTCGTCGTGATCCTGGGCGACAACCTCTTCGAGGACTCGCTCGCCGAGCCGATCCGCCGTTTCCGGCACCAGGGCGAGGGCGCGAAGATCCTGCTGAAGGAGGTCCACGACCCGGAGCGCTTCGGCGTGGCGGAGCTGGACGGGGACCGCGTGGTGCGGATCATCGAGAAGCCGAAGAACCCGCCCTCGCGCTACGCAGTGACGGGCGTCTACATGTACGATGCGCGAGTCTTCGACATCGTGAAGACGCTCGAGCCGAGCGCCCGCGGCGAACTGGAGATCACGGACGTCAACAACCGCTATATCGAGTGGGGCGCGTTGACGTACGAGTTGCTCGACGGCTGGTGGACGGATGCAGGCACGATCGAGAGCCTGTACCGTGCGAGCACGCTGGTGCGACAGGGCGCCGCGGCAAGTGGCGGCGCGAGCGCGACGGCGGCCGGCGCCGATGCGGCGTCGACAGTCGCGCCGGCGCACGCCAAGGAATCGGTCGAAGCGATATCTCGGTCCCGATGAGGCTGGAAGTCCACGACACCGCGATCGCCGACGTGAAGGTGATCGTGCCGGCGCGTTACGGCGACGAACGCGGTTTTCTCTCTGAAACCTACGAGCGCGGCGCATTCGCGGCGGCCGGGCTCGACATCGAATTCGTCCAGGAGAACCACTCGTTCTCGGCGCGGCCCGGCACGGTGCGGGGGCTGCACTTCCAGCTCCCGCCGCGAGCGCAGGCGAAGCTGGTGCGCGTGTCGAGAGGCGCGGTCCTGGACGTGGCCGTCGACCTGCGCGTCGACTCGCCGACGTTCGGCAAGCACGTTGCCGTGGAGCTGAGCGCAGCGAACTGGAAGCAGCTCTACGTCCCCGTCGGCTTCGCCCACGGCTTCTGCACGCTGGAGCCGGACACCGAGGTGATCTACAAGCTCTCCGACGTCTACGCGCCGGAGCTCGAGCGTGGCTTGCTCTGGAACGACCCGGCGCTCGGGATCGAGTGGCCGGTCTCCGAAGCCGAGGCGTTCCTCTCGCCCAAGGACCGAGCGCAACCGCGACTAGCGGAGCTCGAGGAGCTGGTCTTCGCGTGAACCTTCTCGTGACCGGCGGGCTGGGCTTCATCGGAAGCAATCTGGTCCGTCTGATCCTCTCGGAGCGCCCGGATTGGCGCGTCGTCAACCTGGACCTGGTCACCTACGCAGCGAACCCCGCGAACCTGGCCGACGTCGAGGAGGGCGCTCGCTACCGGTTCGTCCGTGGCGACGTCGCCGATCGCAGGTTAGTGGCGGAGCTGTTCCGCGAGGAGCGCTTCGACGCCGTGATCCACTGCGCTGCCGAGACGCACGTCGACCGTTCGATCACGGACGGCGCGCGCTTCCTGCGCACGAACGTCGAGGGGACGCTGGTCCTGCTCGAGGCCGCGCTGGAGGCGGGCGGCGTGCGGCACCTCCAGATGGGCACCGACGAGGTATACGGCACGCTCTCGCTGGACGACCCGCCGTTCACGGAAACCACGCCGCTCGCGCCGCGCTCGCCGTACAGCGCGAGCAAGGCGGCGGCCGACCAGATGGCGCTCGCCTTTCACCACACGCACGGCCTCGACGTCGTCGTGACACGGTGCTCGAACAACTACGGCCCGTACCAGAACCCGGAAAAGCTGATCCCGCTCATGGTGACCTCGGCGCTGCGGGGCCGCCCGCTCCCGGTCTACGGCGACGGCCGCCAGCGCCGGGACTGGATCCACGTCGAGGACCACTGCCGCGGCGTGCTGCGTGCGCTGGAGGCGGGTCGCGCGGGCGAGGTCTACAACCTGGGCGGCGGCGCGGAGCGGGAGAACATCGACGTCGTGCGGCAGGTGCTCGCGCTGGTCGGCGCGGGAGACGAGCTGATCCGCTACGTGGCCGACCGGCCGGGGCACGACCGACGCTACTCCGTCAGCTACGCGAAGGCCGAGCGGGAGCTGGGCTGGACGCCGATGCGTACGTTCGAAGACGGGCTCGAGGAGACCGTCGCCTGGTACCGCGAGAACGCGACGTGGTGGGAGGAGAGCGCCGAAGCGGCGTACCGGGAGAGCGAAGCGCGGATCGCGGCGTGGGCGACGCGCGGGTGAGGCCTGATCAGAACCGGACGTCGAAGCGTGTGGCCGGGTCGGGCGCCCGCACGTAGGCCTCGACGTGGGGCCGGCGGCGCTCGAGTTGCCCGAGCGCATCGCGTGCCTCATCGCGCATGCGCGTGATCTGATCGCGTAGCCGCGCGTCGTGCTCGCGGCACCGCTCCAGCAGGAGCCGCACCTCGCCCATGAGCCGGTCGATCTCGTCCGGGTCGACCCGGTCCTCGTCTTCCGCCCCGTCCACCTCCGGGCCCTGCACCGCATCGATCTGCCGCGCGAGTTCGTCGCGCTCCTCGGCGAGCGAGCGGTACCGCTCGAGGTCCTCGGCCTGCAACGCCTCGATCTGCGCAACGATCAGGTCGGCGTAACGGGCGTAGCCGGCGCGGCGGCGCCTGAGCGCGCCGATTGGATGGATCACCGGGCCACCTCGGGCGTCGGGGCCGGCTCGCCCGGCGCGCCGCGCGCCATCGCGCCCGCCTGCGCCCAGGCCTCGTGGAGCGAGGCCACCATCTCGATGGTCCTGCCGAGCCGTTCCCTGTCGAGGTCCCGCCCGACGGCCATGATCTCACGCGAGAAGTAGCCGTAGAGCGCCGCCAGGCGCGAGGCGACCTCGCCGCCCGCCTCGAAGTCGAGGGAGGAGAGGAGCTCGTAGACGATCTCGGATGCGTGGGCGAGGCTCGTCGCCTTACCCTCGAGGTCGCGTGCCTCGATCTGGGCCGATGCCCGGCGCAGATGGTAGAGGAGCCGCTCGTACATCAGCGGGACCAGCTCCTCGGGGTTGCTGCTGAGCACGCGCACCTGCTGGTACGCCGCGATATTGCTGCCGTAGGGGTTCATGGCTGCCTACCGTTTCCCGATCCTGGTTTCGCGGGTATCGGCTCACCGACCGCCGTTCAGCGACCCTAGCTGGGCCATCAGCCACTGGGACTGCGCCATCGCCTGGGCGAGCGCCTGTTCCATGGCCATGAAGCGGCGGATCAGATTCTCTCTGCGCTGCTCGAGACGATCCTCCAACCGATCGATGCGGTCGTTCATGGCCCGCACCGTCGAGCCGAGGCGGTCCACGATGGCGCCGATCGAGCCATCCCCGCGCCCGGTCAGGCGCTGGACGACCCGGTCGAGTTCGCCGGCGATGCCCTGGCTGAAGGCGATCTCGCCGACCGCGCCGGTGTCGGTGCCATCGTAGCGGAGGGCGAGACCGTCGACCGGGGACCCGGCCGCCCCGGTCAGGATCTGGCCCGTGCCGGTTGCGGCGTGCCCGCCGATCGTGCCCTCGACGTCTTGCCCGGCGTAGCTCCCCGCCGGGATGCCGAGCGACGCGGTGCCGTCCGCGCCGCCGGCGATGAATTCAATGTCGAACCCTTCCGCTGATCCGTACTCCTCATGGGCGATGCGGAGCTGTCCGCCCTCGACACTGGCGATGATCCGGGCAGTCCCCCGGCCTTCGACCCGCACGTCCAGGGAGCCGAAAGGCGACGGGTTCCCGGGGACGTCCGTGCTCACGGCGAGCTCGAGCCGGCTCGCGCCCTCCTCGGCCGCCGTCACGGTCAGCACGCCGTCCTCGATGCGGACGACGGCGTCATCGCCGAGCTCTGCCTGGATCGCCCGGGCGAGGTCGCCGAGCGTCTGCGTGCTCGCGTCCTCGACGACGAAGGTCGACAGGAACGTCGATCCGTTCGCGCGCCGGCCGGAGAAGGTGAAGACCGTACCGTCCGCGATCGACGCGTTCGTGCCGTCGCCGTGGTACAGTTCGGCGAGCGACGTGGCCTCATCGGCCACGGTCGAGCCATCTGCCGCGCGATAGAGCGGCGCTGCCGCGGCCAGCACGTGGCGGGTCGCGGTGGAGAACTCCGCGTTCAGCGCGGCGACGATGTCGCCGAGCGACATCCCGTTCGACAGCTCGATGGCGTAGGCCTTACCGGTCGCACGGTCGCGTACGACCATTGTGTCCGGCGTGCCGTCGTCGATGTACGTGCCGCCGAATCCGACGCCGGTCACCGCGCCCCGGGCGGCGGCCCGGGTGATCTCGATGGCGTAGGTGCCGGAGGCCGTTTCCGAGCGGTGGGTCACGTACTGGATCCCCGGGCCGGACGCGCTGGCCTGCACGCCGAAGAGGCGCGCGACGGCGTCGGCGTCGGTGCGGAGCGCCGCCTCGAGCGCCGCCGCATCGAGGGTATAGCGGCCGTTCCGATCGATTTCCACGCCGATGTCCGCGAGCCGGGCGTACGCGCCGGCGACATCGGGCGCAAGGCGAGTCTCGAGCGCCTGGCGGATCATTGTCTGCATGTTTCGCAGCACGTTGTCGCCCGCGAGCGGCGGGCGCGCGGCGCCCTCGATCCCCGAAGGCGTCTGGCTCTGGATGAAGTCGGCGATCGCGTTGTACGCGTCGACGACCGACTTGACGGCCGCGACGGCGCCCGCGACATCCCGCTCGACCGTGACGGTGAGCGTGGTGTCAGGGAGCGCCGCGGTCAGGTTCAGCGAGAGTCCGGGAAGCGCGTCGGCGATGGTGTTCGTCGAGCTGCGCACGTAGGTCCCATCGATCTCGACCTCAGCGTCGGCCCCCCGGGTGATCTGCCGGGCGCGGCCCGCCTGGACGACGGCCATCTCGCCGAAATCGAGCGTACCGCCGCCCTCGTTGTGGGCGACGATCGAGAGCGAGAGCCGGCTGTCGCCGCCCTGGTCGTCGGTGAGGACGAGGCGGCCGTCGGTGGAGATGGAGGCGGTCGCGGTGCGAGCGCCCGCGCCGAAGCCGTCGATGGAGTCGTTCAGTCGGTCGAGCAGGTCCTGGAGCGTGGAGTCGGCCTCGACGGTGAAGTCGATTTCGACCCTGGTGCCATCGCCGCGGGTCCCCGAGATGGTGATGGTGTCTCCGACCTGGACGCCGGCGTGCCCGCCGTTCACCCACAGATCGGCGAGTCGCGTGTCGGCGCCGGCCGCGGTCGAGGCATCGCCCGCGGTGAGCCGGCCGCCCTCGAGCCGCTGCGCGATCGCGCCGCGCCCGCCCTCGAGGACGCCGAGCGACTCGAGGATCCGGTTCGCATCGACGAAGGACGTCGTGCCGCGGATGTCGAGGCGGTACAGCGCCTCTCCGTCGACCTCCTCGGTGACGACGGCCGCGTGCACGCCGCTGCCCGCATCGGCCGCGGCAGAGTTGATCGCGGCGGCGATGTCGTCGAGCGACATCGTCGAGAGGTCGATCGCGACGGAGAAGCGCGCGGCGCCGGCGCCGAACTCGACCGCGCCCACGGCCGGCGGCTGGGACAGCCCGCGCAGCGTGGCGACGGCCGTGGAGGCATCGGAGAAGGCATCGCTCCGCGCGCCATTCGACGTGCCGTGCTTGAGCGACGTCGTATCATCGAGGAGCCCGAGCGAGCGCAGGACGCCACTCGCGCCGTCCACGAGATCGATCCCGGCGGCGCCGCTCCGGTCCGAGGTAAGGATCAGGCGGTGCTCGCCCGGACCGGTCGAGAGGATCGACGCGGTCACGCCCGACGCACGGCTGCCGGTGTTCGCCCGGTTGATGCGGGCGACGATGTCGTTGAGCGAATCGGTCCCGGAGACCTCGACACGCACGCCGCCGACCAGGAACTCGCCCGACAGGCCGAGCGCCTCGGTCCGCGACGCGACGACGGCCCCGCTCAACTTCTCCGCGGCCGCGAGGCCGAGGACGCGCACCGTGTGCGAGCCGGGCAGCGCGTCTTCCGATGCGGAGACGGTGAGCGGCCCGGCAACGCCGGCTGGCACGCCGCCGAGCGAGGTCCGATAGGCGTGGAACGCAGA
>CAYPGK010000053.1:0-11977 GCA_964410055.1 uncultured Gemmatimonadaceae bacterium
CCGCTCGCCGCGACGATGAACGAGGGCGCGATCCTGGTGGTCGAGGTCGACCCGAAGCGGATCGAGCGCCGGGTCCAGACGCGCTACTGCGACCGCATGACCGACGACCTCGACACCGCTCTCGAGTGGGTGCTGGATGCGAAGGAGCGGGGCGAGGCGCTCTCGGTGGGGCTGGTGGGCAACTGCGCCGAGGTGCTGCCGGAGCTGGTGCGCCGCGGCGTCACCCCGGACGTGCTGACGGACCAGACCTCGGCTCACGACGAGCTGAACGGCTACATCCCGGCCGGGCTCTCCCTCGAAGCCGCCGCGGAGCTGCGCGCGAGCGATCCCACCGAGTACGTGCGTCGCTCGATGGAGTCGATGCGCGTCCACTGCGAGGCGATGGTCGCGCTCATGCGACGCGGCGCCGTCACCTTCGACTACGGGAACAACCTCCGCGGCCAGGCGAAGGACGCCGGCTTCGAGGACGCCTTCGCCTTCCCCGGCTTCGTCCCGGCGTACATCCGCCCGCTCTTCTGCCAGGGGAAGGGCCCGTTCCGCTGGGCCGCGCTCTCGGGCGATCCGGCGGACATCCACCGTACGGACGACCTCGTCCTCGAGCTCTTCCCCGAGGACGAGCACCTGCGGCGCTGGATCACGATGGCGCGCGAGAAGGTCGAATTCCAGGGGCTCCCGGCCCGCATCTGCTGGCTCGGCCAGGGCGAGCGCGCGCGCTTCGGTGTCGCGCTGAACGACCTCGTCGCCCGGGGGGAGTTGAAGGCGCCGATCGTGATCGGGCGCGACCACCTCGACACCGGCTCGGTCGCGAGCCCGTTCCGCGAGACCGAGGGGATGAAAGATGGCAGCGACGCCATCGCCGACTGGGCGATCCTGAACGCGCTCCTCAACACGGCGTCGGGCGCGAGCTGGGTCAGCTTCCACCACGGCGGCGGCGTCGGGATCGGCAACTCGCTCCACGCCGGGCAGGTGATCGTCGCCGATGGCACGCCCGAGATGCGCGAGCGCATCGAACGGGTGCTCACGAACGATCCCGGGATCGGCGTGGCGCGCCACGCGGACGCGGGTTACGAGCTGGCGATCGAGACGGCGCGCGAGCAGGGGATCCGGCTGCCGATGCTGGAGGGGTGAGGCGGAGGGCGGGCCGCCGGGCGGTCAATGTTTATTTGGGTCAGTCGAGACGGCGTTTCGGGTTCGATCGCCGCTCGGCGGCTCCATACATCGCCCCTGCGCTCCCTAGCGCTCTGTCTGCAGGAATTGTTGGTCGCGTTCCACACGCGCGTACGCCCGCACCGGAAAGCTGCCCAGCCCCTTCACCTTCGCCGGGACGGCCGAGAAGCGGAATCCCACGTCCGGGAGCTGCTCCAGGCCGCGCATGTGCTCCACGATCGGGATCCCGGCGCCGAGGAGGATCGTGTGTACGGGCCGGCGCAGGTCCTCCGTGTCGTCGATGTTGTAGGAGTCGATCCCGACCAGCACGGCGCCGTGATCGCGCAGGAAGACGGCCGCATCCTCGGTCAGGAACGGGTGCCCCTCGAAGTAGCGGTCCGTGCGCCAGTGCGCCGCCCAGCCGGTGTGGACCAGGACCGCCCGGCTGCGTACCTCGTGCGCCGTGAGCGCCTCGGGTCCGATCGCGCGCCCCTCCCGCCCTTCCACCCGGACGACCACACCCGGTAGATCCGTCAGCGACGCCAGGTCCAGCTCGGACACGTCCGGCCCGTCGGCGAACCGATGGAACGGGCTGTCCAGGTACGTGCCGGTATTCGCCACCATGTCGATCCGGCCGATGTGGAACTCCGTGCCCGGCGCGTACCGCTCCCTCGACGCCTCTCGGCTCAGGTAGTCGCAGATGAAGGGTGCGGGGAGCCCCCTGTACGTGACCATCCCCGCCTCGATCGTGTGGCTGAGGTCGATCAGTCGCGGTGCGGCGTCGACGGCACGCGACGTCGTCGGATGCGCGTCACGCGCACTCTGCTCGAAGGCGGTCTCCTGCTCCACGTGGTCCTCCATCCACACCCTTCCGGTTGCCTCGAGGGGGCACCGCGGCCATGCGGTCTCGAGGCAGGTTAGTCGAGCCAGCGGAGCGTGGCAATGCCGTCGTCCAGAGGCCGTCGCGTCCCACCGTTGTCTATCCCTCCGGTAAACATCTGTCTACTCCAGAGGACACCCGGGCGCCGGAGAAGGGGTGGTAAGTGGCGTAAATGCAACGATTTACGTCCTGGTCCGGCCGTTGCATATTGCAATGAACACGCATGCGTGTCGCAGTACGACGGAGGTTGTCATGATCCTGAAGTCGGGAACCGTACGGGTCGGGCTATTGCTGCTGGTGGGTACGCTGGGCGTTGCGCCGGCGTGCACGACGGTGGCGGGGACGCCGGGCCGGCCCGGTGGGGTGTGGGGGCGCTCGGCAACGATCCACGGTGAGGTCCGGGGCGTGGACACGCGCCGTGACCGCATCTACGTAAGTGAGGGGCGCGGAGGGCGTGGGCGGACGTACACGGTGCATTACGATCGTCGCACACGCGTGTACGATGGGCGGAGGTCGTACCCGGTTTCGGCGCTGCGTCGGGGTGACGATGTCCGGATCCGGGTGGAGTACGATCGTCGGGGCCGGGCGTGGGCGGACCGGGTGGATCTGCGGCGAGGCCGGGGTTGGTCGGACCGTGGCCCTTGGAACAACGGCCGTCACGCCGACGTGTGGCGGACGGATCGGTGGTCGGGGCGGGTCGTGGTCGTGGATGCGCGGCGGAACTACTTCACGTTGGATCGCGGCTCGTCGCGGGTGGTGGTGGTGCGGGTCCCGTCGTCGAACCGCGACCTCGGGCGGCGCCTCGGTCGGCTGCGGCGGGGCGAGAAAGTGACGATCGAGGTCCGGCACCGGGGCGGGCAGGACGTGCAGTTGGTGCGATTCCGGTAGCTGAGGAGGACGGACCGCGGGGCATCCGAATCGGGTGCCCCCGCCATGGCTTCGGAAGACGGCGCCGGGCCAGGCGATCGGCACCGCCGGCCGTGCACCGGGTGAAGGCGGAAGAATGGAGAGCGGGTGACGCGAACATGACGCGTCGCCCGCTCGTGTTTTCGGCAACCCTTTCCGGCAAGGGCGGTGGCATCCGCTCAGTCCATCCGTCGCGCGGCTCTGCGGAGCCCGTCGGCGAGCCCCAGGATGATGAGGGCGACGGGGATGTGGAGCATGAGCAAGTCGCGCATGCCGTGGTTCGCCATCTCGCCCAGGCCGATGGCAGCGACGATGGCCAGGAAGAGGCCGATTCGTGAGGCGAGCGTGGCGCCGGGCTCGCGTACGGAGCGCCGGCCGACGATCCCGGCCACCAGGACGATCAGGCCGACGAGGGCGAGGGATTCGCCGATGTAGCCGTGCAGCTCGATCGAAACGCGACCGGCGAGGTAGCCGCCGGCGAGCGTCGCCTGGAGGAGCACGCCGAGCATGATGAGTCCGGCGAAGAAACGCGTCACACGAGGTGCCGCGATTTCGTTCTTCTTCTCGATGGCCGCACCGGCCGCAGTTTCCTGCAAGATCGTCGACGTCGTCATGGCCTCTCTCCCGTCGCTCGGGTGATGGTCGTGCCTCGGTTGCGCACCAAGATACAACGAAATCGTCGTCGTGTGCGGGGGTTGCGGTGCGGCCGTGTGCCGGACATCCTGACGGTGCGCCCGAGGCGGCGCATTGCTTCACCGTTGTCTCAGCGCCGTCCTTGCCGTGATTCGTTGCGTGCGAGACGGTGTCCCCCTCAACCATGACACGGGAGGCTCCATGGTTCGTGCTCTGGTCCGGCTGGAGTACTTCGAGCGGCACGCCGCACTCGGTGCGCCGATCCTTCGCCTGTTCATCGCCTTCGTGCTGATCTACGGCACCCAGGACAACGTATTCAGTTGGGAGCGGATGATCGAGTTCCGGGATTTCCTCGACCGGAACGGCTTCCCGTACCCGCTGCTCTCGGCGCACGTGTCGGCGTACGGCCAGTTCATCTGCGGGATCCTGCTCGCCCTCGGCCTCTACACGCGCCTTGCCGCGCTGGTCATGTGTGTGAACTTCCTGGTCGCGCTCGCCATGGTGCACGTCGGGCTGCCGTTCGACGCGAACATCTCGCCGCTGGCGATGTTCTTCGGCTCGGTCTTCTTCCTGTTCCACGGTGCGGGGCGCTTCTCGCTGGACGCGCGGTCCGAATCCCGTCGCGCCGTCGTGGTGCGGGAGCCGGCGGCGGCCGGCGGGTGAGGGTGAGCGATGCGACGACTGCGTTATCAGGTGGCCTGCAGCCTGGACGGCTACATCGCCGGGCCGGCGGGCGAGTTCGACTGGATCCCCGAGGAGCCGACGTTCGATTTCGATGCGCTCTACTCGCAGTTCGACACCCTGCTCATGGGGCGGCTGACGTACGAGGCGGTCCGTGACTTCCGGGACATGTTCCGGGACAAGCGGGTGGTGGTGCTGTCGCGGACGCTGCGGCAGGAGGAGCACCCCGAGGTCGAGATCGTCGCCTCCGATGCCGAGGCGCGCGTCCGGGCGCTCAAGGAGGAGCCCGGCAAGGACATCTGGCTTTACGGCGGCGGTGAGTTGTTTCGCGCGATGCTGCGCGCGCGGCTCGTCGACACGGTCGAGCCCGCGGTGCTGCCGATCCTGCTCGGCGGCGGCGTGCCGTTCCTCCCCGCGCCGGCGGACCGCGTCGCACTCGAGCTGCGGAGCCACACGGTCTACCCGGCGGGGATGGTGCTTCTGGAGTACGACGTACACGATGCGAGGAGTAGCCAATGACGACGCGAGCCCACCTGCGAAAGACAGCGCTGTCCCTGCCCGAGACCGCCGAGCGGGCGCTGGACTCGGGCGCGATCGAGTACACGACGGCCGAACGACGCTTCGCCCTGGCCAGGGACGATTTCGTGGAGCTCCATCTCCAGGCCGAGGACGCAGCCCGGGTGCTCGACAGGCACCCCACCGCGGAGCCGCTGGCCGGTGGCGGCGTGCGTGTTCCGCTCGGCGACATGAACGGCCAGCAGCTCAACCACTGGCTCCGTCGGGCCTGGCTCTCGCACGCGCCAAAACGCCTCGCCGAGCAGGTGGCCGCCGCGGATACCGCGGTCGCCGGGGCGGTCGGCGACCTGCCCAGGGCGATCGGCGGGCCCGCCACGCGGGCGCTCGTCGGCGCCGGCATCACGACGCTCGCGCAGGTCGCCGAACGGACGGAGGCGGAGCTGCTGGCCCTGCACGGCGTCGGGCCGAGGGCCATTCGCATACTGAAGGAGGCACTCGCGGCGAAGGAGCACGAGCCCGGAGGTTGACCCGGACGCGATACCGGGAGCATCGCGGTCATCGTCCCGGATGCCTCCCCGCCCACGGCGTTCGAGCGGACACGATCCCACACACGGATGCGGCACGGAGGAGCCCCACCGCGACCGGCAACCTCCGCCGGCTGCTCCGTGCGCTTCCTGGCACAGGGCTTGCCCGCGGAGGCCCATCCCCGGTCCACCTGGCCGACCACCCACTCCCGCGCATGCGCGGTCCAGAACGGAGCGGGCCGTGGACGCACTCCCAGCCCCGGGTGCACTCGTCCGTATGGCACGTACGCGCGCTCGCCCGCCGGCGCTCCCGCGCGCCCGCTCGGTGACCATCACGCGTGCCCGTCTTGTCGCACTGTCGGTCGTGATCCCCATCTGCCACGTGGCGAGCCTGGACGCCCGTGCCCAGCAGGTGGCGCACGATGCGTCCACTGCGCCGGCAGCGCGGAGCGGTGCGGAACTCTACCGCGATGCATGCGCGGCTTGCCACGGCGTGGATGGGACGGGCCAGCCCCGGTCCGTGGTCGGCTTCGACCTGCCGCTCCCGGACTTCACCGATTGCAGCTTCGCGACGCGCGAACCCGACGCGGACTGGTTCGCCGTGGTGCACGAAGGCGGAGGCGTGCGTGGATTCCACCGGATGATGCCCGCGTTCGGCGAAGCGCTCACAGACGAGGAGATCCAGCGCACGCTGGACTACATTCGAACGCTGTGCGAAGAGGCGGACGAGTGGCCGCGCGGCGAGTTGAACCTACCGCGCGCGCTGGTCACGGAGAAGGCGTACCCCGAGGACGAGGCCGTCTTCACCGCGACGGTCGGCGTGGACGATCCGGGGATCGTGCTGGGCGAGTTCGTCTTCGAGAAGCGGTTCGGCCCGCGCAGTCAGGTCGAGGTATCGGTGCCCTTCGGCGCGGCGGAAGAGCGCGGCGGCGGCTGGGACGGCGGGCTCGGCGACGTCGCCGTGGGGCTCAAGCACGTGCTCTTCCACAGTCTCGCGAGCGGCACGATCCTGAGCATAGCAGGTGAGGTGATCCTGCCGACGGGGGACGACGCGTTGAGCGGCGGGACCACGGTCTTCGAGCCGTTCGTCGCCATCGGGCAGCTCCTGCCGGCCGATGCGTTTCTGCAGTTCCAGGGCGGTGTCGGGCTACCGTTCGACACGGACGAGGCGGAAAACGAGGCGTTCTGGCGCGGCGTGGTGGGGAAGAGCTTCACCGAGGGGCGCTGGGGTCGAGTCTGGTCGCCGATGCTCGAGGTCCTGGGCGAGCGTGAGCTCGTATCCGGGGCGACGTCGCGCTGGGACCTGCTCCCTCAGATACAGGTCACGCTGAACCGCCGCCAGCATGTCATGGTCGCGTTCGGTGTGCGCGTCCCGCTCAACGACCGGGAGTTCCGCCGGACCGCATTCATGGCGTACCTGCTCTGGGACTGGTTCGACGGCCCCTTCTTCGAGGGGTGGTAAGGGCGATGCGCACGGCACGGGTCATCACGCTCCCGGCGTGGCTGTTGGTCTGCGCCGCGGCGGGGTACACCGCCCGGGGCGGGTGGGACACAGCGAGCGCCGTCGGGCGCCCGTCGTCGTCGGGCGATTTGCGCCCGACGACGGCGGGCGGGAGCAAGACATTACCGCGGCGCATGTCCGGCCCGGGAGCGGCCGACTCGCCGGGAGGCCGTGGTGCGGTCGGTACGCTCGCCGACACCGCCCTCCGCATGCTCACTGCGGACAACTGCGTGTCGTGCCACAACTCGCTGGTCTCACCGTCGGGCG
Source organism: uncultured Gemmatimonadaceae bacterium (assembly GCA_964410055.1). GTDB lineage: Bacteria > Gemmatimonadota > Gemmatimonadetes > Longimicrobiales > RSA9 > CALBZE01. The sequence goes on from CAYPGK010000053.1 coordinate 7,055, forward strand.
CGGACGTATCGATCGGGAGCGACTGGCGAGCGTCGATCATGGCGAACGCGGCGCGCGACCCGTACTGGCAGGCGGCGGTCCGGCGGGAAATGATGGACCATCCCGGCGTCGCCTCGGAGATCCAGGCGGACTGCACGCGCTGCCACATGCCGATGCTGTACGTGGAGCGGGTCGGGCGGGGCGAGCGGCCGCAGGTGTTCGACCACCTGCCCGTCCGGGACATGGAAACGCGGCTCGACTCGCTCGCCGCCGATGGCGTCTCGTGCGCGTTGTGCCACAGGATCTCGGCGGAGCGACTCGGCACGCGCGACAGCTTCACCGGGGGCTACGTCATCGACTCGACGAAGGTCGACGGGCACGGCCGGGTCTTCGGCCCGTACGAGGTGGACCTCGGGCGGGCGACGGTCATGCGGTCGGCATCGACGTTCCATCCGAGCGAGTCCGCGCACATCCGGACGTCCGAGCTGTGCGCCACGTGCCACACGCTCTTCCGCGAGATCTACGACGAGAACGACCGGGTCATCGCACTGCATCCCGAGCAGACGCCCTATCTCGAGTGGCTGGCGAGCGATTACCGGGGCGTGCAGAGCTGCCAGGACTGCCACATGCGGACGATCCCGGACGGTGTGCCGATCTCGAGCGTCCTGGGCCAACCGCGACCGGACGTGTCCCGCCACTGGTTCATCGGGGGAAATTTCTTCGTGCTGCGGATGCTGAGCCGCTACCGGGATGAGCTGGGCGTCGAGGCGCTCCCCCACGAGCTGGATGAGGCGATCGAGCGCACGGTCGAGTTCCTCCGAACCGAGACGGCCCGAGTCACGGTCGAGCGTGCGGAGATTACCGGCGACCGGCTCGAGGCCGTCGTCGTCGTCGAGAACCTTGCCGGGCACAAACTTCCGACCGCGTACCCTTCGCGGCGCGTGTGGCTGAATGTGGCCGTGCTCGATGGCGCGGGCGACGTCGTCTTCGAGTCCGGCGTGCTCCGCCCGGACGGCTCGATCGTCGGCAACGACAACGATGCCGACCCCGCGTCCTACGAACCGCACTACCAGGAGATCACCGCGCCCGACCAGGTGCAGATCTACGAGCCGGTCCTGGTCACGCCGGACGGCGCGGTGACGACGGGGCTGACCAGCGGGATCCGCTACATCAAGGACAACCGGCTGCTCCCTCGCGGCTTCGACAAGCGGAGCGCCTACCGGGATGTCGAGGTCCACGGCCGAGCGCTCGGGGACCCGGATTTCGTTGGCGGGGCCGACCGCGTCCGCTACCGCATCGCGCTCGGGGGCGCGCGCGGGCCGTTCCGCGTCGTCGCGGCGCTCTGGTACCAGCCGATCTCCTTCCGCTGGGCGCAGAACCTCCGTCCTTACGAAGCGTTCGAGCCGCAGCGCTTCCTGCGCTACTTCGATGAAATGGCGTCGTATTCGGCGGTCGTGCTGGCGCGGGGGGAGGCGGTCGCAAGATAGGCCGCCGAATCGGGGGCAAGGGTCCTTGCCCCCGGCCCGGGCGGCGGTCATACTGCGGGGCGGGATAGGGCCGAGGGGCGTGTCGCGTCACGTGCTTGCGGGATCGCGCGCTACCGCGGCGCCTGCCGAGCGGACGAAACCCAACACGAAATCGAGGCTCGATCGTGTACGCCAACCGTCGTCGCCTGGTTCATGCGCTCCTCGCCCTTGCGTCCGTTGCCGGTCCAGGGTGCGAGATGCGCGAGGCTCACGAAAATGCGCCGCCGATGGCGGGAATCCCGGCGGGGGGCCCGACCATCGAGGTCGACGACGTCTACCGATTCTACGAAATCTTCGATGCTGCGGCCGGGCGGCCGACGGCCGCTCAGCTCCAGGTCGACTATCTCGATGCCGGGTCAGCCGGGCTGCGCATTTTCGCCGAACAGCGGAACACGACGGGCGCGAGGATCGCGGATGCGATCGCCGCTCGGCCGGAGATCTTTGTGGACGCCAAGCGCTGCATGGAGGTCCTGCCCAGGGTGCGGCAGCGGTTGGAGGCCGCGCTACAGGAGTTGAGCCGCCTCTATCCGGAGGCGACGTTTCCGCCCGTAACCATTGCGGTTGGACGGGGCAGGCCGGTCGGCATAGGGCACCCCACGACCGGTGTGCAGATCGGGCTCGAGGCCCTGTGCGCGACGGACTTTCTCAACCCGAACGTCGAAGACCGGTTCGTGCACGTGATCGCACACGAGTTCGTCCACGTGCAGCAGGATTCGGCTCTTGCCGACGGCTCGAACCAGACCGTGCTCGAAGTGTCGCTCATGGAGGGTGTGGCCGAGTTCGTCGGCGAGCTGATCTCCGGCGACGTCGCCTATTCGCATCTCCGCTCCATCGTGGCGGGTCGCGAGATGGAGATCGAGACCGCGTTCGTCGGCGATCAGGACAAGACGGATCTCTCGGATTGGGTCTACAACACCACGGCCGAGCAGCCCGGAGATCTCGGTTACTGGGTCGGCTACCGCATCGCCAAGGCATACTACCAGCACGCCGTTGACAAGCGCCAGGCGCTACGTGACATCCTGGGGTTGACGGATGCCAAGGCGTTCCTGGCCGCGAGCGGCTGGCGGCCGGGGATCGAACTCGATTAGTCGTCTGTCGCCTTCAGGTGGGAACGCGATCGTCGGCGGGGTGGGTGGCGGGGGTGCGCCGGCCCCATCGCACCCCCGCACCCGGACTTCACTTCTGGATCACGAGCGGGACACTGCCGCCGGCCTTTTCGATACGCCGGGCCAGGGCGACGGCGTCTTCCTCCGTCATCCGGATACAGCCGTGGGATGCGGCTTCGCCGATCGAGGCCGGGTCGTTCGTTCCGTGGATGTAGTAGGTCGGTTCACGGAAGAAGATCTTGACGCCTCGCATCGGGTTCTTCGGGTCGCCCGGCTGGCGCGGCTTCTGGCCACGCGCCCACGGGGTGTTGGGCGGGTTCCACGACGGGTTCCAGATGATGCGCCCCGTGCGGAATCGCCCCGTCGGCGTGGGGTTGCTCGGCTTGCCCACGGCGACGCCATACGTTTGCACGACCTCGCCGCCCTCGAGCACGTACATCTTGCGCTCCGACAGGTCGACCTTGAGGCTCATGCCTTCCTGATCTGTGCCGAAGAGGCCGCCGAAGTCGAATCTGAACAGGAGCGCCGCGATTGCGATCGGCACGGCGACGAGGAAGAGGGCGAGTTGAAGCCTGTACCTGGGACCTCGCATACTGCCTCCCGGGTCTGGGTCTGTGGTCATTTGGTGCAAAACGTGTTCCAGTAACCACTTACATAGATCGCTGGTCCCTGGCGCGGTAACGCTGTCGGGGGCGCCGGCGAGGTCGAGGGGCGGAGATGAGGATCCTGGTACCGGATCTGGTTTACGTCGCGGGCCGGTTCGAGAGCGGGCTCGCGGTGGAGATCGACGAGGCGATCGGGCGGATCGTGCGGATCGGGCCGACGGAGGAGCTGTCGGGGGCGGGGGGCGTGAGTGTGGCGCCACGGGCCGCTGAGGACGCGGGGGGCACCGCGGCCGGCGTGTCGGGTTCGTCCGCGGCGGCGATCGTCGAGCGCCTCCCCGGCCGGGCGCTGCTCCCCGGCTTCGTGAACGCGCACTCGCACGCGTTCCAGCGGCTGATCCGCGGGCGCATGCAGTGGCGGCCTGCGACGGCGCCGCGCGCGGACTTCTGGAGCTGGCGCGAGGCGATGTACGCGGCTGCGCTCGGGATGCACCCCGAGGACGTGTTCCTGGTCTCGCGCTTCTGCTTCCTGGAGATGTTGCGGGCGGGGATCACGTCGGTAGGCGAGTTCCACTACCTGCACAGGGACGTCGAGGGCCGGCGCTATCTGGAGCCGAACGAGCTGGCGCACCGGGTCCTGGACGCGGCGGCGGAGGTCGGGATCCGGATCGCGCTGCTGAACGTGTGCTATGCGACGGGCGGGATCGGCCGCCCGCTCGCATCCGAGCAGCGTCGCTTCGCGACGCCGGAGCTGGACGTCTACCTGCGCGACACGGCGGAGCTGCAGGATCGCCATCGCGACGACGCGCTCGTGACGGTCGGCGTCGCGCCGCACAGCGTACGCGCCGTACCGCGCGAGTGGTTGCGCGAGCTGCACGGCTGGGCGGCGTCGCGGGAGATGGTCGTGCACATGCACGTGAGCGAGCAGCCGCGCGAGGTCGAGGAGTGCGTCGCCGCGTACGGAATGCGGCCGGTCGAGCTGCTCGGTGCGGAGGACGTGCTGGACGAACGCTTCACGGCGGTCCACGCGACGCACCTGACGCCGGAGGAGATCGCCCTCCTCGGCGACGCCGGCGCGACCGTGTGCGCGTGCCCCACGACCGAGCGCGACCTGGGCGACGGCTTCCTCCCGGGCGCCGAGCTGCTGGACGCCGACGTGAGGATCGCCCTCGGCAGCGACAGCCACACCGTGATCGACCCCTTCGAGGAGATGCGGCTGGTCGAGTACCACGAGCGACTGCGGCGGCTGCGACGCGTCGTCCTCGCGGTCCCCGGTGCCGCCGGCCGGCTCGAGGTCGCGCCGCTGCTGCTGGAGCTCGGGACGGAGGCGGGCGCGCGGTCGCTCGGGATCGATGCCGGAGCGCTCGAGCCCGGCCGGCTGGCCGACCTCATCGCCATCGACCTCGACCACCCCGCGGTCGCGGGGTGGTCGCCGGAGACGCTGGCGGCGGTCCTGACGTTGTCGGCGCCGCCCGATGTGGTGGCGGACGTGTGGGTGGGCGGGGTGCGGCGGTTGGTGGCGCGGCGGCACGTGCTGGACGAGGAGGCGGCCGCGGCGTTCCGGGGGGTGGCGGGGCGGGTGGGGTAGAGCGGTTTCGCGCGCGGCCGAGTGCGGCACGGGCGGCCGGGGCTGGAATTCACCCTCGGAGCTCGGACCCGAGCCCCTGCAACGGGGTACCCAAATCGATGGGAGTTCGCGCCCGGGAACCG
>CAYPGK010000053.1:12077-16211 GCA_964410055.1 uncultured Gemmatimonadaceae bacterium
CCCGAGCCCCTGCAACGGGGTACCCAAATCGATGGGAGTTCGCGCCCGGGAACCGGCCGAAGGCCACGCCGTGTTGGGGCGGTGGGCCGGGGTGGCGGGCCCGTGGTCGTGAGTGGCGACCCGGCGATCGTGAGTGGCGACCCGGCGATCGTGAGTGGCGGACGCGTCGATCGCTAACCTAACGGGAGACAATGCGACGCATGGAGCGGCCGGTGATCAGCTTCGAGCGGAGGACCCGTGCGCACGGCGCGGTGCCGGACGCGTGTCGGTGTCGCTGTCGTTGTGCGGCGGCCGCTCCGTCGGGGCGAGGCCCGGGTGTGCGATCGATGTAGGTCCAACGGGACCGGGATCGCCGCGGCCGGCCGCACGCCTCGAGATGGAGGCAGCGACCGGCCGCTCTTCTTGTGAACGTGAACGTGCCCAGCCAGGCCTGAGCGTCGAGCGGGAGGGAGAGAAAGATGGAACACAGGACGGATGCACCCGAGGTCACTCCGATCGAGGAGCGCGGCTACGCGAACCCCGACGCGCTGGTATCGACGGAGTGGGTCGCGGCGCACCTGGACGACCCGAAGGTGCGGCTGGTCGAATCCGACGAGGACGTGCTCCTCTACGAGATCGGGCACATCCCTGGCGCCGTGAAGATCGATTGGGTCGCGGACCTGAACGACCCGGTCACGCGCGACTACATCGACGCGGCGAGCTTCGAGAAGCTGCTCCGCTCGCACGGCATCGACGAGGACACGACGATCGTCTTCTACGGCGACAACAACAACTGGTGGGCCGCGTACGCCTTCTGGGTGTTCCGTCTCTTCGGTGTGAAGAACCTGAAGCTGATGGACGGCGGCCGGGCGCGGTGGGAGCAGGAGGGTCGCCCGATGACGACGGAGGTGCCGTCGTACCCCGAGGGGAACATCAGGATCGAAGGCCGCGACGACGAGGCGATCCGCGCCTTCCGCGACGACGTCTTCGCCCACATCGCCGCCGGCCGGCCGCTCGTCGATGTCCGCAGCCCGGAGGAGTACAGTGGCGAGCGGCTGCACATGCCCGCCTACCCGAACGAGGGCGCGATGCGTGGCGGCCACATCCCCGGAGCCCGCAACGTACCGTGGGCGCGGGTCGTCGACCCGGAGACTCACACCTTCCTCCCGGCCGACGAGCTGCGCGCCATCTACGAGGCCGAGCAGGGGCTCCGTCGCGATGACGACGTCGTCGTCTACTGCCGCATCGGCGAGCGCTCGAGCCACACCTGGTTCGTGTTGACGGAGCTGCTGGGCTTCGACCGGGTGCGTAATTACGACGGCTCCTGGACCGAATGGGGCAACCTGGTCCGCGCGCCGATCGAGAAGTAGCAGACTCGCAGGAGTAGGAGACTCGCAGAAGTAGGAGACTCGCAGAAGTAGGAGACCGGTCCGCGCCCGGGACGAGACGCGGCTTGGAGGTGATGAGATGGACAGACAGACGCGCGTGGCAATGCTGGTCGACCACGCCAAGCGGCCCCGGCACTACGGGCCCCTCGAGGACGCCGACGCGCGGATGCCGGGCGGGAATCCCGGCTGCGGCGACGTCGTGACGATCCACCTCAAGGCGGATCCAGAGTCGGACCGGATCCAGGAGGTCAGCTTCGAAGGCTCGGGCTGCACGATCAGCCAGGCCGCCGCCTCGATCCTCGCCGAGCGGATCAACAAGCGCCGCGCGACGTTCGACGAGGTCCGCGCACTGTCCTACGAGGACATGATCAACGTCCTCGGCCGCGACATCGTTGGCTCGCGGCCGAGGTGCGCGACCCTCGCGCTCGGAACGCTCAAGGCCGCCGTCCAGCGCGTGGAGATGGACCGGAAGCTTCGCGCCGCCGGCCGCTCCGACGAAGAAATCGAACGCATGCGCGCACTCCTCGCCGCTCAGGCCGCCGGCTCCGGGCTGGTCTTCGGTGAGGATGCCGAGCGGGCCGCGAAGGCCTCCGGACCCACGCCCCACGACGAGGTGCCGGGCGCGAGCTGAGAATCGCGCCTTTGACGCCGGGCCCCCGGTGCGGGGCCCGGCAACAATCCCGTCCGGCGCGTCGACACCGGAGAAATCGCGTAATATCGCGGTTTTCGCGCGAGGTCCGGGCGAGCGCCGCCACTTTTTTCGGGGTTCCGTACCCCTTCCCTCCCAAACCGTAGCGCTCTGTCTGCAGGAGTTGTTGGTCGAGGGGCCCACGCGGCCCGGACGATCCCTGCCCGCCGAGCTCGTTCCAGTGCCCGGCCGCTGCCGCGTCGCCAGTCCAACCGCGCCTCTCTGACAAAACGGACCATCCCGCTATGGCATCGCCCCGCCTGCCAGTTGATCCTGTGGCGCTGAGCTTCCTACGGACCACCGTTCACCGCCATGCGCCCGATGACCGAGCCGTCGCATTCGTCCAGCGATCCAGGAGTTCGAACCGGTCCGGTGTCTCTCCACATCCACGCTGACCGGATCCTCGCCCGTCCTGGACATACGGCCGCGAGATCATCGCACGCGCGCGCCGTCGCACCCCGCTCCGGCGCGCGAGACGAGACGCGTCGCATGGCGAGAATGCCCGCTCACTCCCGGGCCCATCGAAACGCACCGGGCGTGACGTGCCCGCACTGCGGTGGCGTGCACACCCAGCGATGGGGCAGATACCGCGGGCGACGTCGTCACCGGTGCCGCGCGTGCGGTCGCACGTTCAGCGACCTGACGGGCACCCCGCTCGCGTACCTGAAGCGACTCGATTGCTGGGCCGACTTCTGCGCCTGCCTCATCCGCGGCACCAGCGTTCGTCATACCGCCCGGCAGCTCGGAATCCACAAGGACACCGCGTTCCGCTGGCGGCACCGTCTCCTGGCCGCGCTCCTGGCGGACGAACACGGGCTGTTACGGGGCGTCGTCGTCACTGAGGAGACCTGGTTCGCCCACTCGGAGAAGGGGAGCCGGCGACTTCGGCGGCCGCCGCGACGTCGCGGGGTGCGCGGCCTTGCGTTCCAGCAACCCGCCGTCGCCCGGGTGCTGGTGGCCGTGGATCCACGCCGAACGGCGGCCGGGGCGGTGGTGGGTGCGAATCGCCCGCATTCAGGCAATGTCGCAGCCTTGCTCGAAGGCCGGCTCGCCGACGACGCTGTGCTCACGAGCCGTGAGGGGCCGGCGTCCGCAGTAGCCCGCTTCGCTCGGGCCAATGGCGTCGCCTGGCGCAGGCGGAGCGCAAGCGACCGGATCACGATCACGTTCCGGGAGCGTGGCCGCGTCCGACCCGGCTGCGATCCGGACGCGCCGTGGGGCTCACCCGTCGATCCAGGCGCGGTGTACGTCTGGCGCCTCAGGAATTCGCTGAACCGATTCCGTGGCGTCGCCACGCGCTACCTCCCGCACTACCTCCTCTGGTTCCGCCTGGTGGACCCTCCCCGGTCGCCTGCGCGATTGCGCGATCACGTGATGGTGGGCCGCTTTCCGTAACGTTGAAACGAGTGGGGTCGACCGCGCGGCCGGGGGTGGAGTGGCGCGGGGGTCGGTGATCGTGTGGGCCGGAGGCGCGGTAGCGTCGGCGGTCGGGGAGAGTATTACGCCATGGGTCTGGGGAGCGTATGACGGCATGGGTCTGAGGAGAGTATGACGGTATGAGTCTGAGAGAGCATGATGGCATGGGTCTGAGGAGAGCATGACGGCATGCGGCTGAGGAGGGCATGACGGCATGGGGCCGTGGCGAGTATGACGGCATGGGTCTGAGGGAAGCGTGGGAGGGTGGATAGGGGAGTGCAGCGTAGCGTCACCCGGGCAGGGCGTGGAGGTGTTGATCAGCAATGGCACGTATCGATACCGGGGGCGTCGCCACACCAACAATTCCTGCAGACAGAGCGCTATGGGTCCGTCGGGGACAAGGTGGGGGTCGGGGCGCCCGCGATCGGCTTCGGACTGGGGACTGTGGCCGATTCAGAAATGGATGTCGCGGCCGGTGCGTCGGGCTATGCTGGAGGGGTGTATGGTCGCGGTCGGCGAGTCGATGGACGTGGATCCAGATGTGTCGGCGTCCACACCCAATGTGTCGGCGGCCGCGCCCAATGTGTCGGCGGCTGCGCCCAATGTGCCGGCGGCTGCGCCCAATGTGCCGGCGGCTGCGCCCAATGTGTCGGCGGCCGCACC
>CAYPGK010000053.1:16311-21364 GCA_964410055.1 uncultured Gemmatimonadaceae bacterium
CGGCGGCTGCGCCCAATGTGCCGGCGGCTGCGCCCAATGTGTCGGCGGCCGCACCCGAAATCGGGCGCGGCCGCCGATGGCGTTGGGTGGGAGGACGGTGTGCTCAGCGCCGCACGCGGAACGGGAGGTAGGCTTCCGTCCGGTCCCACTGCAGGCGCAGTTCGCCGCCTTCGGGTGTTTCCGTGACCAGGATGGTGAACGGCTCGACGACCTCGTCCAGGGTGCGGGTCTGCATCTCGAGCCGCACCAGGTCGTGCTCGGGGTCGTACGACTGCCCGTTGATCTGGGTGCGCTTGTTGACCATCAGCGTCCAGCGGTCGGGGCGCGGGATGGAGAAGAGCGTGTAGGTGCCCGCGGGGATCACCGCGTCGCCGACCAGGAGGTCCCTGTTGGTCGTGATGTGCGTGGCCTGGTTGGCGCCGGTGCGCCAGACCTGGTCCCAGGGGACGAGGGCGCCGAAGATCTCGCGACCACGCTTGAGGGGGCGGCCCCAGTCGAGGGAGATCACGGCGCCGTGGACGGTGGTGGTCGATTCACCGCGGCCCGAGAGCTCGCCCATGGCCTTTCCTTCGGCGTCGCGGGCGGCGAAGGACCGGGCGATGCCGTCGATGTCGACCGTGCGCTGGCGTTCGACGCGGAGCGCGCGCGTGGTGTTGGACGCGTCGAGCATGGTGAGGCGGCCCTGGCGGTCGGCCTCGATCTCCATGGTGCCGCGGGTGGGGTGCGTTGCGGTGAAGCGGCCGGGGCCGACGCGCGCCATGACGAAGGGGAGCGGGCGCCGCCGGGTGACCAGATCGAGCGTCACGGTGTCGCTCTCCGCGGCGTGCGCACGCGCGACCATGAGCTCGAACGGCCAGTGCACGTAGTCGATGAAGGGGATCCCGGACCCGTCGGCGAGGGAGAGCTCCTCGCTCTCGGTCGGCTCGGCGCCGAGCCCGGCCGCCGGGTCGTAGGTCTCCACGACCATCGACGTGGGCTTGCCGGCGTCATCGAAGCTCACGTCGTAGACGCGCAGGCTCGTGCGCGGCACACGTAGGACGACCTCGGCGCGCATCCCGCTTGCCGTGCGCGTGAAGCGTTCGACGGCGACGGTGTCGTCGCCGAGGCGGGTGACGAAGGCCGCCTGGTCGTCACCGGCGCCGGCGGCGCAGGCGCTGAAGAGCACCGCGACGAACGCCGTCGGAAGCGCTGCTCGAAGCGCCGTCGGCAACGTTGCCCGGCGCGCCGTCGCGATCGCCGCGGCGGTGGAGGTATTGTGGGCACGCATCGGATCTCTCCTTTGTGGCCGGTGGTCTCGATCCCGGTAAGATATCAGTCGAGGAGCTCGCCGCGCAGTACCGTGACGGCGCGGCCGCCGAGGTGGACGCGGTCGCCGTGGATGGTGACGCGTACGATCCCCCCACGCGGGGATGCCTGGTAGGCGCAAAACTCGTTGCGTCCCAGGAGCTTCTGCCAGAACGGGCCGAGCACGCAGTGCGCGGAGCCGGTGACCGGGTCTTCGTCGACACCGACGCGCGGGGCGAAGAAGCGGGAGACGAAGTCGAATTCCTCGCCGTCGGCCCGCGCGGTCACGATGATGCCCCGTGCATCGATGCGTCGCAGGAGCGTGAGGTCGGGCTCGAGCGAGCGCACGGCGGCCTCGTCGTCCAGCTCGACGAGGAGGTCGAAGCGGCTGCGTCCGACGTAGCGGGGCTCGGCGCCGAGGGCGCGGGCCAGGTTCGCGGGCGCATCGACCTCGGCCTCGGGCATGGCGGGGAAGTCGAGGACGATCCAGTCGCCGTCGCGGCGCGCGGTCAGGGGCCCGCTCAGCGTATGGAAGCGGGCGACGTCGTCGTCGGCGAGGTGTCCGGCCTCCCAGAGGACGTGGGCGCTGGCCAGCGTCGCGTGGCCGCACAGCTCGACCTCGACGGCGGGCGTGAACCAGCGCAGGCGATAGCCGTCCGCTTCAGGGTACAGGAACGCGGTCTCGGAGAGGTTCATCTCCCGTGCGACGGCCTGCATCCACGATTCTTCGCGAGGGGCGGGCAGCACACAAACCGCGGCGGGGTTGCCGGCGAAGGCGCGGTCGGTGAACGCGTCGACCTGGACGATCGTCTGGGGCATGGATTCGATTGCGGCCGGACTCGGTCTACGGAAGTGCGGGGCTGCGTACGCATTGACGCCCTGTGCGGGGCGCCGTGCCGGGCGCAGCACCAGGCGCCGTGCTGGCCGCAGCACCAGGCGCCACGCCGGCCATAGCACCAGGCGCCGTGCTGGCCGCTGTGCCGGGCAGCCGGGCTGATGCAGCGTCGGGCGCCGTGACCCGCACCTCGCAATTCGCTGGATCGAGGGGGAAGATATTGCCTGGAGCGGGTTCGGCCAATGGTCGGTGGTGATGCGCCCCCGGCGGCGGATCCGTCCCGGCACGTTGTGGCGGCTCGAACCGGCTTCACCCGCGGCCCGAACCGGCTTCACCCGCGGCCCGGAGACCTCGTTCCGCTCGCACGCATGCCGGTCAGCGTCGCCCCGTCGGCGTTCGCCGCCGCCGGCGCTCGTTCCGCTTGCACGCAGGCCAGCCTCACCGTAATGTAGCTCCCGTTCCCACCGCCGTTTCCGACGATCGAGAAAAGCCATGGAGCGCAGCCCATCCACATCGGCTCGGGCGCACCGGTCCGCGAGGGCCGGGCGGGCCCGGGTATGTGTCGCATCCGACGTGTCCGAAGAACTTCGCCCGATCGGCGGTCCGGTTCCGCGCCGACAGCGTCCCGTCCTCACCCTCGCCCTCGTCGCGCCGGTGCTGGTCGGCGTGGCGGTGCTGGCCGGCGCGCCGGCGCCGGCTCTCGCGCGGCAGGCGAATGGCGCGCCTTCCAGCGAGCAAGCCGGGCCCGCGGCCACGGGCTTCTCTTCCGGCGCGGCCGCGCGGCAGCACGCGCTGGAGCGGCGGGTCATCGAGATGATCGAGCCGGCGATGATGGACTCGATGAGCTTCGCGCTGACGCGGGAGCCGCACGTGGCCGGATCGCCGGCGCAGGCGCGCACGAGGGACTGGGTCCTCGAGCAGACGCGGTCGTGGGGGCTGGAGAGTGAGGCGAAGGCCTACCACGTCTACATGCCCTGGCCGACGGAGGCGGCGCTCGAGATGACGGCGCCGTCGCCGCATCGCTTCACGCTCTCGGAGGAAGTGGTCGACGACGATCCGGAGAGCGCGCTGCCGCAGTACCCGTGGGTGCTCGGGTATTCCGGGACGGGTGAGGTCGAGGGCGACGTCGTCTACGTGAACTACGGGCTGCACGAGGACTACGCGGCGCTCGAGTCGATCGGCGTGAGCGTGGAGGGGAAGATCGTGATCGCGCGCTTCGGCCGGTCGTACCGCGGGATCAAGTCGCGGCTGGCCGAGCAGCACGGAGCGATCGGGATCGTGATCTACACCGACCCGTTCGACGACGGCTGGTTCCGCGGCGACGTCTACCCGGAGGGGCCGTGGCGGCACCCGACGTCGGCGCAGCGGGGGAGCGTAATGAACGGCTCGGGCGACCCGACGACGCCGGGGTGGGCGAGCACCGAGGACGCGTGGCGAGTCGAGCCGGGGAGCACGGAAGGGTTCGATCTGCCGTCGATCCCGGTGCTCACGGTCTCGGCGTCCGTCGCCGAGCCGATCCTGCGCGCGCTGCGCGGCGCGGAGCTGCCGGAGCAGGGGTGGCAGGGGGCGCTTCCGTTCCGATACCACGTCGGTCCGGGGCCGACGCGGGTCAGGATGAAGGTCGCGGACGACAGGGAGACGAACCCGTACAAGGAGATCTGGAACACCGTCTCCTGGGTGCCGGGCGCCGAGCGGCCGGACGAGTGGGTGATCGTCGGCGGGCATCGCGATGCGTGGAACGCGGGCGCGTCCGACAACGTGAGCGGCACGGCGTCGGTGCTGGCGGCGGCGCGGGCCGTCGCGGAGCTCGCGAAGGCGGGGATGCCGCCGCGGCGGACGATCGTCTTCGCGACGTGGGACGCCGAGGAGTGGGGGCTGATCGGCTCGGTCGAATGGGTCGAGGAGCTGGCCGAGGAGCTGGGGGCGAAGGCCGTCGCCTACCTGAACCAGGACGGCGTGGCGGGCGGGCCGCATTTCGGCGCGAGCGCGTCGCCGTCGCTGAAGGCGTTGGTCCGCGACGTCGCCCGGGTGGTCCCCGACCCGGCGGGCGGCACGGTGTACGAGCGCTGGCGCGAGCGGGCGGCGCCGCCGGACACTGCCGAGGTCCCGCTCGGCAACCTGGGCGGCGGCAGCGACTTCGCGCCCTTCTACAACCATCTCGGCATCCCGAGCGCCGGGTGGGGCTTCGGCGGGAACGGCACGCAGTACCACGGCGCGTTCGATACGTACGCGTGGATGTCGCGGCACGCCGACCCGGGCTTCCGCTACCATGCGACGACGGCCGAGCTGACCGCCGTCGCCGCGCTGCGTCTGGCCAACGCCGAGGTGCTCCCCTTCGACTACGTCGAGTACGCGCAGGAGCTGCGTGGCGTCGTCTCGCGGCTCGCGATCCAGGCGGGCGAACGCCGGCTCGGCGACGTCGGGCTCGCCGCCCTCGACCGCGCCCTCGCCCTCATGGCCGAAGCGGCCACCGAGTTCGCCGCCGCCCGGGACGCGGCGCTCGCCGCGGGGACCAAGGCCGCCGCGAACGGGGACGAGAGCGCCTTCGATGCGGCCAACCGGCACCTGATGCGGGTCGAGCGGTCGCTGACGCGGCCCGAAGGGCTCGTCGGACGTCCCTGGTTCCGCAACCTGATCTTCGCGTCCGACAACAGGAACGGCTACGCGACGATCGCGCTGCCGGGCATTGCCGAGGCGATCCGCGCCGGCGACCGCGACCGCGTGCGCCGCGAGGCGGAGGAGCTGGCGCGGCGCGTTGGAGAGGCGACGGCGCACATCCGCGCCGCGACGGCGGAACTGCGGGGCTAGCGGCCCGGGGCTTGCCGGGTGTATGCCCGTGGGCGGCGCTGTCGCGCCGCCCACGGGCGGGAGCAGCGGCGGCGAAGCCGCCGCGGGGCAGGGTGCCCGGCGGCGGTGCGGCGCCCGGCGGTGCGG
>CAYPGK010000054.1:0-21117 GCA_964410055.1 uncultured Gemmatimonadaceae bacterium
CACCCCACCGCCCACCGCCGCCACCCCCGTCCACCTCTCCACTTGCTATACCTAACACTGTTATGTATAGTGGTTCTAGGCATTGGCGCTCGAGGGGGCGGCGCCTTGGGCGCCGCGGAGCCTCGCCATTCCGACCGAACGGGACGGTTGCGGTTGGACGAAGGCGCGCCGCGAACGTGCGGGCGCCCGTCCAGGGAGCGGAGGAGAGCGATCCGATGAGCATCAACAAGGACCTCGTCGCGGCGTCGTCGACGCCGCTGGTTCTGGCCATCCTGGCCGAGGGAGACAGTTACGGCTACGCCATCCTGAAGAGGGTGCGCGAGCTGTCCGGCGGCGAGCTGGAGTGGACGGACGGGATGCTCTATCCGGTCCTCCATCGCCTGGAGCGTTCGGGGCTCATCGAATCCCGGTGGGAGCAATCGGAGTCGGGGCGGCGGCGGAAGTACTACCGGATCACGAAGGCCGGGCGCGAGCAGTTGGCGGACGAGCGGCGCCAGTGGAAGACCGTCGATCGGGCGCTGCGGAACATCTGGTCGGCCCTGGCCGAGTCCGTGAGCGGTCCTGGAGGTCCCGTCCTGCAGCCCCGTCCGGGGTGAGGGAGTACAGGGGGTGACCGGTCGTCGATCCTGAACACGTCGAAGTTCATTCGAGAGAAAGTGTGAGCCCATGGACCCGAATCGCCTGGAAGACCCGGAGAAGTACTCCCTGGAGAGTCAGATCGATGCGTGGCGGACGCATTTGCGGCGGAGCCGCACGATCACGGACCGGGATGCGGAGGAGCTGGAAGATCACCTGAGGGAGCAGATCGCGACGCTGGGTGCGGATGGGCTCTCGGAGGACGAAGCGTTCCTCGTGGCCGTGAAGCGTCTGGGATCGATCGACGCGCTGACGCGGGAGTTCGCGCGCGAGCATTCGGAGCGACTGTGGAAGCAGCTCGTCCTTTCCGGCGATGGCGGGCTGGGCGATGCGGAGTCGCTGACCGGTGCGGGCGCGCGGCGGATGTGGGTGGCGCTCGCGCTGGCGGTGGCGGCGGCGGTGGCGATCAAGCTCCCGGAGCTCTTCGGGGTCGGGTTCGAGGCCGAGGGGGAGAGCTATTTCTACCCGCTCAACATCGGCTTCCTGACGCTGCCGTTCGTGGCGGCGTACTTCGCGTGGGAGCGGTCGCTGCCTGCCGCGAGCCG
This sequence comes from uncultured Gemmatimonadaceae bacterium, assembly GCA_964410055.1. Classification (GTDB taxonomy): domain Bacteria; phylum Gemmatimonadota; class Gemmatimonadetes; order Longimicrobiales; family RSA9; genus CALBZE01. The sequence continues at coordinate 1,182 of CAYPGK010000054.1, forward strand.
GTTGGGTGTGGCCGCGGTGTTCGCGCTCGCGGCCGTCGTCGTGAACGCCTTCCCGTTCCCCGCGTGGACCCCTGGCTCGCGGGTCCCGGACACGATGGGCCTGACCGCGCTCCACCAGCCGATCGTCCTGTGGCTCGCCGTGGGCGTGGCCTACGTGGGCGGCCGCTGGCGCGGGAACGACAGGCGGATGGACTTCCTTCGCTTCACGGGCGAGTTCTTCATCTACTTCGTCCTGATCGCGCTGGGCGGCGGCGTGCTGATCGCGCTGACCGTCGGTCTGTTCGATGCGATCGGTTTCGACATCGAGCCGGTGATCGGGAACTGGATCGTGCCGTGCGGCGTCGCGGGCGCGCTCGTGGTCGTGACCTGGCTCGTGGAGGCGAAGCAGAGCGTCATCGAGAACATGGCGCCGGTCCTGGCCCGGGTCTTCGTCCCGCTCTTCACGCTGACGCTCGTCGTCTTCGTCGTGACCATGGCCGCGACGGGGCGATGGATCGACATCGAGCGGGAGATCCTGATCGTGGCCGACCTGCTGCTGGTCGTGGTCTTCGGGCTGCTCCTGTACTCGATCTCGGCCCGGGACCCCTTCGCGGCGCCGGGGCCGTTCGACTGGCTCCAGCTCGCGCTGGTCGCGGTCGCCCTGCTCGTGGACGCATTGGCGCTGTGGGCGATCGGGAGCAGGATCTCGGACTTCGGCTTCACCCCGAACCGGACGGCGGCGCTGGGGATGAACGTGGTGCTGCTGGTGAACCTGGCGGGCTCGGCCGTCCTCTACGTCCGCTTCCTGAGGGGCGGCGGCGCGGTGCAGCGGCTATGGGACTGGCAGATGACCTACCTCTACGTCCTCGCCGCGTGGGCGGCGGTGGTCGCCTACCTCTTCCCGCCGCTTTTCGGGTTCAGGTGAGCGGATCCGGGGGATTCACGGCCGCGAGGCTGAGGAACGTGCGAGGCGACGCTGCGGAGCGTGCCGGCGACGACGTTCAACCGACCCGCTCCGCCGGGCGATTTACCGCCGGAGCGGCGAGCCGGCGCCGATGCCCGCGGTCAACTCCTCGGGGATCGCCCTGAGCAGCTCGACGGTGAACGCCTCGATGAGCGCCCGCTTCAGGTACGTCTTCCCCCGAATCAGCCGGATCCGGCGCGTGGGCTGCGGGGACGCGAACGGGCGGACGCGCGCCCGTTCCGCCTCCGTCAGGTGCAGAACGGCGAGGTAGGGAAGGAGCGTCATCCCGCCGCTCGATTCGACCAGGCGCTTCAGCGTGGCCAGGTTGCCGCTCTCGAAGTGCAGCGTCCGCCCGGGCGGCGCCGCGCCGTCCACTTCCCGACATAGCTGGAGGACCTGGTCGCGGAAGCAGTGCCCTTCGGTCAGGAGCCAGACGTCGCTCAGACCGAGCTCTTCCACCGCGATCTCCGACGCGGCGTAGAGTCGGTGCCGCTCCGAGACGTACGCCACGAACGGCTCCTCGAAGAGCGGCCGCTCCAGCACCCCCGCGACCGCCGTCTCCGACGCGACGAGTCCGACGTCCAGACGATCCGTCCGGATCCCCTCGACCACCTGCTCCGTGAGCAGCTCCTCCACGCGCAAGAGGAGGCCCGGGTACCGCTCCGCCAGCCCGCCGACGAAGAGCGGAACGAGATACGGCGACAGGGTGGGGATGATCCCGACCCGCAGCTCCCCCGCCACCTCGCCCCCCAACCCACCGATCAGCTCCCGGATTCGCTCCGCCTCCCGCAGCACCACACGCGCCTGCGCGATGATCTCACGGCCCACGTCCGTCGGCTCCACGGGCTGCTTGCTCCGGTCGAAGATCTCGACGCCGAGCTCACGTTCCAGCTTGCGGATCTGCATGCTCAACGTGGGCTGCGTGATCCCGCAGTGCTCGGCGGCACGCACGAAGTGCCGATGCGTGTCGACCGCCACGACGTAGGAAAGCTGCAAGAGCGTCATGTCACGATTCCGGGTTCGGTCAGGGGCGTCGTGTGCGCGGTTCTGAAGACTCTTCGCGTGTGCGTAATGAAGTTGTCCGGGCGCGGTGCAGGGGCGCCGCCCGCACCCGGTGCAGGGCTTCGTCCTTCGCTGGCGCACCGCCCATATAGAATCCTTCGATCGAAGGATTGTCAACTTCGATTTGATCGATACCGGGGGCCGGGGTAGGTTCAGCCGGGTACGGGGCAGATGCCTCGAGAAGGAACCGAATCGGAGGGATACATGGCGGAGAAGAAGACGCTGACCACGGCGAACGGCACGCCGGTCGACGACGACCAGAACACGTTGACGGCGGGGGCCCGCGGCCCGGCGCTGCTGCAGGATATCCACCTGATCGAGAAGCTGGCGCACTTCGACCGGGAGCGGATCCCGGAGCGGGTGGTGCACGCGAAGGGCGCGGGCGCGTGGGGGTACTTCGAGGTGACGCACGACGTGACGAAGTACACCCGCGCGAAGTTCCTCTCGGAGGTCGGCAAGCGGACGGAGGTGTTCGTCCGTTTCTCGACGGTGGGCGGCGAGAAGGGGTCGGCGGACACGGAGCGGGATCCGCGGGGCTTCGCCGTGAAGTTCTTCACCGAGGAAGGCAACTATGACATGGTGGGGAACAACACGCCGATCTTCTTCATCCGCGACCCGCTGAAGTTCCCGGACTTCATCCACACGCAGAAGCGGCACCCCGGCACGAACCTGAAGGACCCGAACATGTTCTGGGACTTCCTGTCGCTGACGCCGGAGTCGGTGCACCAGGTCACGATCCTCTTCTCGGACCGCGGCACGCCGTACGGGTACCGTCACATGAACGGGTACAGCGGCCACACCTTCAAGTGGTACAACGAGAAGGGCGAATACTTCTGGGTGAAGCTGCACTTCAAGACGGAGCAGGGGATCCGGAACCTGACGCGTGAGGAGGCGGTGCGCCTGGCGGGTGAGGATCCGGACTTTGCGACGCGGGACCTGTACGAGGCGATCGAGCGCGGCGAGCACCCGGCGTGGACGGTGTACGCGCAGATCATGACGCCGGAACAGGCGCGGGACTACCGGTTCGACATCTTCGACATCACGAAGGTCTGGCCGCACGCGGACTTCCCGCTCATCCCGGTCGGCCGGATGGTGCTGAACCGCAACCCGCGCAACTACTTCGCGGAGGTCGAGCAGGCGGCGTTCTCTCCGGGCAACCTGGTCCCCGGGATCGCGCCCTCGCCGGACAAGATGCTGCAGGGCCGGCTCTTCAGCTACCACGACACGCACCGCCACCGGCTGGGCGCGAACTACCAGCTCCTGCCGGTCAATCGTCCGCGGGGCACGGAGGTGCACAGCTACCAGCGGGACGGCTTCATGCGCTTCGACGACAACGGCGGCGACGGGCCGAACTACTGGCCGAACAGCTTCGGCGGGCCCGAGCCCCGGCCGGAGGTGGCGGAGCCGCCCTTCGAAGTCGAGGGCGAGGCCGCGCGGCAGAAGTACGTGCACCCGAACGACGACTTCGTGCAGGCCGGCGCGCTCTACCGCCAGGTCATGAACGAGGAGGAGCGGGCGCGACTGGTCGGCAACCTCGTCGCCCACATGAGCGGCGCGATCGAGAGGATCCAGTACCGCCAGGCCGCGCTCTTCTACAAGTGCGACCCGGAGTACGGCACGCGCGTCGCCGAGGGGCTGGGGCTGGACGTGGCGCGGGTCGCCGAGCTCGCGGCGATGTCGCAGGAGGAGAGGGTCCGCGCGACCGCGGCCGACGCGGCTCCCGTGACGCGCTGATCCTGCCACGGCGTCCCGGGCGGACCTGCATCGCGCGGTCTGCACGAAACGTCGAGGCCGGCCCCCTGCCGCGGGGCCGGCCTTTTTTCGTGCCGTGTCCTCAGGCGCCGCTTCAGTCCTCCGTCGGCTCCGTGGCGTCGTCTTCCACGTACTCCAGCAGGTCGCCCGGCTGGCACCTCAGCTCGCGGCAGATCGCGTCCAGCGTGCTGAACCGGATCGCCCGGGCCTTGTTCGTCTTCAGGATCGACAGGTTCGGCAGCGTGATCCCCACCCGCTCCGCGAGCTCGGAGAGCGTCATGTCCCGGCGCAGGAGCAGCAGGTCGAGGTTCACTCGGATCGCCATCGCCGCCTCACACCGTCAGGTCGTGGTCCCGCTGCAACTGCACGCCGTAGCGCCACGCCGCCGCGACCACCAGGAGCAGGACCCCCGCGAGCACGATCTCGGGGAAGTCGAACCGCGTCCCCAGCGTGATCCCCGATAGCCCGGCCTGCCAGAGGACGATCCGCGAATACCAGTACTCCAGGACCGGCAGCGCCGCCCCCGCCCCCACGACGAGCCACCCCAGGTGGGCGAGCCGACGGGCGTTCGCATCCGTGAACACCTGCTCCGCCAGCACGTCGTTCAGGAACGCGCGGATCAGGCGCAGGCCGATCAGCACCGCCACCAGCGTCGGCACGCCCACCGTCGAGGCGAGCGCGATCACCCACCACGACGTGCGGATCTCCAGCATCCCCTCGACACTCGTCAACACGGGGCTCCCCGCCACCACGGTGTCCGCGGACGCGAGAGGCAACAGCTCGCGCGCCGCCTCGTCCGGGATCGTGACGTGCACGCCCGTCAACGGCGCGGTCCCCCGTTCGAACAGCGCCAGCCAGGCCAGCAGGGCCAGGATGACGGCGATGAGCGCCAGGACCCCCCACCATGCGACGTCCACCAGGACCTTCGCGACCCGCGTCACGCGCCGGCCGGGCATCGTCGATTGCATCGGCATTCCCCCTCGTCAGGCGTGGTCATGCGTTATCGAATTACGATATGGATATATCGAAAAACGATAAATTCGTCAAGGGGGTGGTCCGGGGACGGGGACCGTGGCGGAAGCACGTGCTCGCACCGCGGCGCCTGGCGTACGCCCGCGCCGCGTCGCATCTTGGGGGATCTGCACACTTTCTGTGACGTCGGACCCAACCCGGAGGTGACGGTGCTCCCCGAGATCCGGTCCCGAGCGGGACGCTCCCGCACGCTGTTCCTTGCGGTCCTGCTGTCGACGGCGGCGCTCCCGGCGGTTCATCCCTCCGCGCTCCATGCGCAGGGCGGCGCGGCGGTTGCCGAGAACCCGGACCACGACCGCTACATCCTGCCTCCCGAGCGGATCCAGGAGATCCTGCGGACGGACAAGAACTACGCGGAGCTGTCGTACGCGAGTCCGGACGGGAGGCACTTCCTGATCCCGCACGTGACGGAGCTGTCGACGCTCGAGTTGATGTCCCGGGAGACGTACCGGCTCGCGGGGCTGGAGCTGCGTCCGCAGACGGACCGGCCGTGGCATCTGGACACGTGGGGGGTGGACGGCTTCCGCTTCTACTCGCTGGAGAAGCGCGCCTACATCGACGTGAAGCTGCCGGAGAAGTCGTTCTTCAGCGACTTCACGTGGTCGCCGGACGGTTCGACGATCGCGTTCCTGGCGCACCGTCCGGATCGGACGGAGGTGTGGACGGCGGAGGCCGCGACGGGTCGGGCCCGGCGTCTGAGCGACGCTCGGGTCATGGCGACGCTGGGGACGAGTTCGCAGGGCCAGGGCACGCGGCCGTCGCGGATGCTGCAGTGGACGCCGGAGGGGACGGTGATCACGCTGCTGGTCCCGTCGGACCGGGGTCGCGAGCCGGTTCGGAACCGGGTGCCGTCGTCGCCGATCGTGCGGCGCACGCGCCCGCGGCCGATGCCGTCGCGGACGCTGCCGTTCCTGCTGGAGGACGAGCACGACGAGCGGCTCTTCGAGCACTACACTCGGAGTCAGATCGCGGAGCTCGCGCCGGGGAAGCGGCCGCGGCTGCTGGGCGAGCCGGGGATCTACCGATCGATCTCGCTCAGCCCCGACGGGCGGCACATCCTGGCCACGCGGATCGAGCGGCCGTTCTCGTACCGCGTGTATTACAACGGCTTCCCACATCGGACGGTGGTCCTGGACCGTCAGGGCCGGGAGCTGGCGACGGTCGCGTTCCAGCCGCTCCGTGAGGGCGGGATGGGCGGCGGTGGTGCCGCCGCCCGGAACCTCGGCTGGCGCCCCGACGGCGCGGGGCTCGTCTTCGTGAAGCGCGCGCCACGCGATGCGGCTGCCGGCGCCGACGCGCCGCGCCCGGACCGCGTCTACCTGCTGACCGCGCCGTGGGACACGGCGGAGGCGCAGGTCGTGGTCGAGAGCGAGGACCCGATCCGCGACGTCGCATTCTCGCTGGACGGGAAGCACCTGTTCGCCGGGGTCACGAAGGGCGGCCGCACGGGGCTGGCCTACTGGAATCTCGGGGAGGCGAATCCGGAGCGGCGCATCGTCGTGCCGTTCCACTCGACGGACGACCCGCTCGAGCTGCCGGGCGAGCTGATGAAGCGGCAGACGGCGAACGGCATCGACTACGCCGTCGTCTCGAGCGACGGCGGCTCCGCGTACCTGGTCGGCGCGGGGTACAGGGCGGACTTCCGGCCGCAGCCGTTCGTGGATCGCGTCTCCCTGGCGGACGGCGCGACGGAGCGGCTGTTCGAGGGCTCGCGCGACAGCTACGACCGTCCGCTCCTCGCGCTGGATCCGGATCTGGAGCGGATGATCGTGAGCCGCGAGGGCGTGCGCGACTTCCCGGACAGCTATCTCTGGACGCGGGACGGCGGGCTGGAGAACCTGACGCACAACCGCGACCCGTTCCCGGAGATCACGGCCGTCGAACGGATCGACTTCTCGTTCACTCGCCGCGACGGCGTCGAGGTCCAGGGGCGCGTCTCGATGCCGGTGGGCTGGAAGCCGGGCGACGGGCCGGTCCCCGCGATCTTCTGGACCTACCCGCGCGAGTACCGGACCGCCGACGCGTACCGGTCGGCGGCGATCCGCTCGCGCAACCACAACGCGTTCACGCACATGAGCTGGCTGCGCTGGTCGGACATCTGGCTCGCGGCTGGGTACGCGCTGGTCTATCCGGACATCCCGATCATCGGCGAGAACTACAACGACCAGTACATCAGCCACCTGGTCGACGCGATGTACGGCGCGATCCGTGCCGTGGACTCGCTCGGCGTCATCGACATCGACCGGATCGCGCACGGCGGGCACAGCTACGGCGCGTTCACGACGGCGAACATCCTGGCCAACGCGCCATTCTTCAAGGCCGGGATCGCCGGCGACGGCGCGTACAACCGCACGCTCACGCCGATGGGCTTCCAGTCCGAGCGACGGTCGCTCTGGGAGGCACCGCACGTGTACGTCGAGATGTCGCCGTTCTTCAGGGCGGACCGGATCAACACGCCGCTGCTGCTGTACCATGGCGGCGACGACGACAACAGCGGCACGTACCCGATCCAGAGCCGCCGGCTGATCGAGGCGCTCACGGCGCTCGGGAAGACGGCGGTGCTCTACGAGTACCCGTACGAGTCGCACACGCCGCGGGCGATCGAGACGAAGATGGACATGTGGGCGCGCTTCATCGACTGGCTCGACCGGTACGTGAAGGGCGAGCGGGGTGAGGTGACGGCGAGCGCGGGTGGACCGGCCGGCATCGTGTCGGAGGAGGCCGCGTCGGCCGGGTCGGCCGGGGAGGCAGAGGCGACCGGCGCCTCGGCGCGCCCATCGCGCGAGTAACACGGAAGGGGAATGGCGACGACGTTCGATCCGGCCGTGCGTGAGGCCGGGAGCGCGCTCCTGGGTCTGCTGCGCGGCCGGCGCATCGTCGTACTGGCGGGCGCGGGGTGCAGCACGGAGTCGGGGATCCCGGACTACCGGGGTCCCACGGCGCCGCAGCCGCCGCGCAAGCCGATGACGTACCAGGAGTTCGTCGGGAGCGACGCCGCCCGTGTCCGCTACTGGGCACGGAGCGCCGTCGGGTGGCGGCGAATGGCGACGGCGCGGCCGAACCCCGCGCATTACGCGCTGGCCCGCCTCGAGGAAGGCGGTGTGGTGCGCGGTATCATCACGCAGAACGTGGACGGGCTGCACCACGCTGCCGGGAGCCGACGCGTGGTCGAGCTCCACGGCGCGCTCGCTCGCGTTCGCTGCCTCGCCTGCGGGTGGCGTCAGCCGAGGGCGGAGTTCCAGGAGCGGCTCGTCGAGCTGAACGAGGCGTGGGCGGAGCGGCTCGCACGGCTGGCGGAGAACCGTGACGTCGCCTCCGCGCCGGACGGCGACGCCGAGATCCCCGACCACGCGCTCGAGGGCTTCCGCGTCCCGGCGTGCGAGGCGTGCGGCGGCGTGATGAAGCCCGACGTCGTCTTCTTCGGCGAGAACGTGCCGCGCGAGCGGGTCGACGAGGCGTGGCGCCTCTTCGAGGAAGGCGACGTGCTCCTCGTCGTCGGCTCGTCGCTCACCGTCTACTCGGGGCGCCGGTTCGTCTACAGGGCACGGGAGACGGGCGTGCCGATCGCCGTGGTCAACCTGGGGCCGACGCGCGCGGACGAGATGGCCGCCGCCAAGGTGGAGGGGCGGGTGGGGGAGGTGCTTCCGGCGGTGGCGGAGGCGCTGCTCCGGGAGGCGTGAGCCGGCGATTCGCCCGGTGGCGCTCCGGCTCTACGACGTCGTGTCGGGTGCGGCGCCCGGGGCCCCGCCCATCCCCTGCCCCGGACCGTGCGGGTGCTGCGGGCCCGGAGGCTGGTGGGGCCGCATGCCGCCATGACCTGGAGCGCCGCCCATCTCGCGCTGCATCTCGCGGTGCATCTCCTCGTGGAGCCGCTGGCGTTCTTCAGGGGGCAGCTGCCGCATCCGCTCGTGCAGGTCCCGGTGATCCTCGAGGATCTCCTCCCGCTCCCTTCGGCGCTCTTCCGCGGCTTCGACCTGATCCTCGCGAATCGTATCACCCGCCCGATCTTCCCCGCACGCCGTCGTGGACAGATAGAGGCCAGCGGCGATCGCAATGGCGGTCCAACGCTGCATGGGCATGGCTCCTTCGGTTCCCGACTCACCCCTGGAGGGATGGTCGGGGCAACGCGTATGCCACGTCGGGACACGTGCGTCCCGATCGCACACGGTTGTGGCCGCGTACGACGTCAACGGCCTCCAACGGCGTCACGGCGGTGTCGGACGACGACCGGGGGCCGAAACGATGCGGGCGTAGAGGTCGAGCGGCGGCTCGACTTCGAGGCCGAGCGAGCGGTAGAGCCCATCGCGGCCGCGGACGGTCAGGCGCAGGGCGCGGGTGCCGTCGATCCGGACGAGCCAGCCCCGGTCGATCAACGCCCCGGCGATCGCTGCGCCGACGGCGCCGGCCAGATGGTCGCGGCGCTCGGACCAGTCGAGGCACGGGCGCGATAGCGCTCGCCGCGCGCGGCGCAGCGCGTCCACGTCGATGTCCAGGGACCGCAGCCACGCTTCCCCGCCGGTGGTGACCTCGAAGCCCGCTCCGGCGATGAATCCCTTCTCCAGCAGCGTGTCGGTCAGGAGAACGCCCAGCGTGCCCGCCAGATGGTCGTAGCAGGTGCGTGCGAAGCGGAGCGCTTGCTCCGCGGGTGATTTGCCTTCTTCGCCGACGCGTCCGGTACGGCTCACCCGTTCCGGGACCGGACCGATCCCGGGACGGGCGGGCGGAGCGATCCTGGCCAGCGCCTCCAGGGCGGCGGCGACATCCGCGTCGGCGAGGGCGTAGTAGCGGTGGCGGCCGGAGACGCGGCGGACGACCAGGCCGTTTTCGACCAGGCGGGCGAGGTGCTCGCTCGCCGTGGACGGCCGCACGCCCGCTCGGCGGGCGAGCTCGCCTGCCGGCAGCGCCTGCCCGCTGAGCAGAGCCTCGAGCATCGCGGCGCGCGCGGGCTCTCCGATCATCGCGGCCACACGGGCGAGGTCGGGTCGTGGGGCGGTGTCCATGATGGGTTCAGGTTAGCGCCGCGACGTTTCGGGGCTCACCGAAATTTCGGGACGGTAACCTTGTCGGCAAGGGCATCGCCTGCGGGCCGGAGCGCGTTCGGCCGGGCGTACCGTTGGGGCCCCGACCGGGCGCGCCCTCGGGACGCTGGCAGGGCGTGCCATTGCGGCGACCACCGAACCCGGGAGCGACACATGACGAATCTGGAATCACCCACGAACGCGCACGCCTACGACGTTCGCGTGGTCTGGACCGGCGATCTCGGCCAGGGGACGGCGAGCTATGCGGCGTACAGCCGCGAGCACCGGATCGTGGTGGAAGGAAAACCGGAGCTGGTCGGCAGCTCGGACTCGAAGTTCCGCGGCGACCCGTCGCTGCACAATCCGGAGGACCTGTTCGTGGCCTCGATCGCCGCGTGCCACATGCTGGTCTACCTGGGGCTGTGCGCGCGGTCGGGGATCCGGGTCATCTCCTACGAGGACGCGGCGCGGGGCACGCTCGTGCTCGAACCGGACGGCAGCGGGCGCTTCGGCGAGGTCGCACTCGCCCCGGTCGTCTGGGTCGCGGAGGGCGACGACGCAGCGCTGGCGCTGCGCCTGCACGAGACGGCCCACGCGCGGTGCTTCATTGCGAACTCGTGCAGCGTCCCGATCCGAATCGAGCCGACGGTCCGCGCCAGCTCCGCAGTCGAAGCGGCGGAACGTTAGGCGCCGCGACCGCGTTCGCGGCGGGGCGCGCAACGGGCCGGGCCGTGCCAGGGGCGTCGCACGCGCCCGGCGGGAATGGAAGAGCCGCCGTGGGGTATGGCACGGCCAGGGGATCCTTCCGCCATCGATCGGGATTAGGGGTCGGGGGTATATCGCCCCCGACGGGATTCATCGCCCCCGAGGCAGGGCAATTCATCGACATGAACCGCGGCCAGCTCGTGCGGGCCCGCGGCGGATCAGCGAAAATGCAGAGGGCAACGATGTTGAAGGATCGATACGAGGCCGCCATGCGGCTCGAGGAGTTCATCGAAGCCGCGGAGAAGAACCAGGAGATGTGGCGCTCGATGTACCGGCGAGCCGAGGTGCCGGAGGAGATCGTCAAGCGGTTGAAAAAGCTACCGTCGCCACGGTACCTGCTGGTCCTTCTCGAGGATTGGTGCGGCGACGCGTTCAACACCGTGCCCGCCGTCGCGCGGCTGGCGGAGGCCGTGCCGCAGCTCGACCTGCGCGTGCTGCGGCGCGACGAGAACCTGGACCTCATGGACCAGCACCTGACCGGGACCTCGCGGGCGATCCCGGTCGTGATCGTCCTCGACGAGACGTTCGAGGAGATCGGGTGGTGGGGCTCGCGCCCGAAGGAGCTCCAGGCGTGGTTCCTTTCCGAGGAGGCGCAGGCGATGCCGAAGGAGGACCGCTACCGCGAGATGCGCAAGTGGTACGCCCGCGACAGGGCTCGGTCTGCGCTCACCGAGATCGCGGAGCTGCTCGAGCGAACGGCGGTGCCGGCGGCGTCCTGAGGCGCCGGCCGGGGCAGGTCGGGAGGACGGGCGGTGCGCAACCCACCGGGTGCGTGCCGCCCGTTCAATTTCGGAATCTTGACATAGGGGTGGGGGGTATCTATGGTGATAGGGCCGGAGGGTATGTGGCGCCCTGGGCGGAATAGGTCGGTCCGGGCGGCAGGTGCCGACCCGGGCGATACGCCGGTCCAGACCAACCTCCGAACCCGGGCCACCGACCCGGTCCGATGGACCGACCCACACTGACCAACCAGAGGAGAACGGATCATGGAGCGCATTGCGTTGAAGATCGAAGGGATGAGCTGCGGCCACTGCGTGAACGCCGTGGGGCAGGCGTTGAAGGGGCTCGAGGGCGTGCAGGTCGAGCAGGTGGAGATCGGCTCGGCGGTGGTGTCGTACGACCCTGCGGTGGTGAAGCCGGAGGCGATCGAGGCGGCCGTGGTCGAGGAGGGGTACACGGTGCGCTCGATCGGCGGCGCGGCGTGACGGTCGGGGACTGGATCGTCGTGGCCGCGGGGGTTGCGGCGATCGTGTGGATCAACTGGTACTTCTTCCTGTCCGGGCGTGGCGCGGAGGGCGTCGCGCCCGAGCCCGGCACATCGGACGGGGAGTCGGGCGCGGGCGGTGGCGGCGGTAGCGGTGGCCGTCGCGATTGACGCCGCCGGCCGCGGTGGTTGACCCCGCGTGATCCGCGGAAGGAGCCGGAGGAAGGTGGAGGCGATGTCTACGCAAACGGGGCGCGACGCGGTGCCTGCCGGCGCGACGACGCTGGCGAAGGTGACGATCCCGGTGAGCGGTATGACCTGCGCGGCGTGCTCGGCGCGAGTGCAGCGGACGTTGGAGAAGACGCCGGGCGTGGGCGAGGCGAGCGTGAACCTGATGCTCGCGAACGCCGTGGTGACGTACGACGCCTCGACGATCAGCGCGGAGCGTCTGGTCGAGCGGATCCGGGAGGTGGGGTACGGCGCGGAGCTGCCGCGCGAGGAGCGGACGGCGTTCGAGGAGCAGGAGGCGCAGGACCGGGCGCAGGAGGCGGAGTTCCGGGCGCTGCGGCTGAAGGCGGCGGTGAGCCTGGTCGCCGCGATGATCGGGATGCTGGTCTCGATGCCGGTCATGGGCGCGATGTCCGGCGCGGCGCACGGCGCGGGCGGGCACGCGGTCGTGGGCGATCCCTTCATGCGCTGGAGCATGGAGGTGATCGACCCGTGGCTCTCGCGCGTCTTCCCGTGGCTGTACGCGGCGGACCCGCGGGTGCTGCTCGGCCTGCTCTTCGTACTCACGGTCGGGGTCATGGCGTGGGCGGGGCGGCACTTCTACACGCGAGCGTGGTCGGCCTTCCGGCACCGCTCGGCTGACATGAACACGCTGGTCGCGGTCGGGACGGGTGCGGCGTTCGTCTACTCGGTCGCGGCGACGTTCTTCCCGGGTTTCTTCCTCTCACGTGGCCTCGCGCCGGACGTCTACTACGAGGCCGTCCTCTTCATCATCGCGCTGATCCTGGTGGGGAACGCGTTCGAGGCGCGGGCCAAGTACCAGACGTCGCAGGCGCTGCGGTCGCTGGCCGAGCTGCAGCCGAAGACGGCTCGTGTGGAGCGGGACGGCGTCGAGGCGGAGCTGCCGATCGAGGAGGTCGTCCCCGGCGACGTGATCCTGGTCCGTCCCGGCGAGCGGATCCCGGTCGACGGCGTCGTCGTCTCGGGCGCGTCCGCGGTGGACGAATCGATGTTGACGGGGGAGAGCCTGCCGGTCGAGAAGACGGCGGGCGCCGCCGTGATCGGCGGGACGATCAACCGGACGGGCGCGTTCCGCTATCGTGCGACGACGCTGGGCGAGGACAGCGTGCTGAGCCGGATCGTCGAGCTGATGCGGGATGCGCAGTCGTCGCGCGCGCCGATCCAGCGGCTGGCGGACCGGGTGACGGGAATCTTCGTCCCGGTCGTGATGTCGATCGCGGTGGCGACGTTCGTGGTCTGGTACGTCGCGGTCGACAACGCGCCGCTGATCCCCGCCTTCGCGGCGGCGGTCGCGGTGCTGATCATCGCCTGCCCGTGCGCGATGGGGCTCGCGGTCCCGACGGCGGTCATGGTGGCGACGGGGAAGGGCGCGCAGCTCGGGGTGCTGATCAAGGGCGGCGAGGCGCTGCAGCGGGCGCGGGGCGTGGACGTCGTCGTGCTGGACAAGACGGGGACGGTCACGGAGGGGCGGCCGGCGGTGACGGATGTGGTGCTGGCGCCGGCGGCGGCTGAGGCGACGTCGCTGGGGGCGGGCGCCGGCGCGCCAGGGGGCGCGGCGGCGGGCGATGATCCGGCGGGCGCCGGGCATGCCGCGGTGGCTGGCGCCGCCGCCCCGTTGGCGGAAGCGGAACTCCTCCGCCTCGCCGCGTCGCTCGAGTCGTCCTCCGAGCACCCGCTCGCGGACGCGATCGTGCGGAGCGCGAAGGAGCGCGGGCTGGAGCTGGGCGCGGTCGAAGGCTTCGCCTCGGCCACCGGGCGCGGCGTGACGGGCGTCGTCGACGGGCGCGCGGTCGCGATCGGGAACGACAAGCTGATGGCCGACTACGCCGTCCCGGTCGCGCCGCTCGAGGAGGCGGCCGCGCGGCTCGCCGGACAGGGGCGGACGCCGATGTACGTCGCGGTCGATGGCGCGCTCGCGGGGCTGATCGCGGTCGCGGACCCGATCAAGGCGACGTCGCGCGAGGCGATCGCGCGCCTGCATCGCATGGGCCTCGAGGTCGTCATGCTGACGGGCGACAACCGCCGCACGGCGGAGGCGGTCGCGCGCGAGGCGGGCGTGGACCGCGTCGTCGCCGAGGTGCTCCCGGAGGGGAAGGTCGCCGAGATCCGGCGGCTCCAGCGGGAGGGGAAGGTGGTCGCGATGGTCGGCGACGGGATCAACGATGCGCCCGCACTGGCCCAGGCGGACGTCGGGATCGCGATCGGAACCGGGACCGACATCGCCATGCAGGCCGGCGACATCACGCTGATGCGCGGGGACCTGCGTGGCGTCGCCTCCGCGATCGCGCTCTCGCGCCGGACGATGCGCACGATGAAGCAGAACCTATTCTGGGCGTTCATCTACAATGTGCTCGGGATCCCGATCGCCGCCGGTGCGCTGTATCCGGCGTTCGGGCTGCAGCTCTCGCCGATCCTGGCGAGCGCGGCGATGGCGTTCAGCTCGGTGAGCGTGGTGACGAACAGCCTGCGGCTGCGGACGGCACGGGTGGGGTAGGCGCAGGCCCGGGAGGGATCTAGGCTCGACGATGGAGGAACCGACGATGACGACGGAAACGAAGGCGCACGCGCACACGGACTCGGTCGGCGTCTGCTGCGGCCCGCTCGCGGACGAGGCCAGCGGGCGCCACGCGGTGGGCGTGGACCCCGAGATCAAGGACCGCAACCTGAAGCGGCTGCGTCGCATCGAGGGGCAGGTGCGGGGTCTCCAGCGGATGGTCGAGGAGGACCGCTACTGCGCCGACATCATGACGCAGATCGCCTCGGTGCACGAGGCGCTCCGGGCCGTCGGGCGCGAGCTAATGCGCAACCACCTGAAGCACTGCGCCACGGCGGCGCTGCGGTCGGACGACCCGGCCGAGGCCGAGGCGATGTATGATGAGTTGATCGATCTGATGTATAGGCATGTGAGGTGAGGCCCCCCCCACCGCGCCGCCGCCGGGGCTCAGGTGTCAGGGCTCAGCGATTAGGTAAGCGGCCCCGTCCCCCTGAGCCCCGAACCCTCGACCTCATACCTCACCATCACCGTCCTTGCGCCGGCGGCCTCGAGGGCGCGCGCGAGCGCGCGGGCGAGCGTGCGGCTGATCGGCGGCGTGAGGGCGTGGTACGCGCCATGTCGCCACGCTTCCACGGGTTCGTACAGTTCGATTCCGACGCGTTCGGCGGCGACCTGGGCGGCGGCGCGGGTGTCCCTCGTCCTCTCCACTCGGATCGCCCACCGGTGGCGCCTCGGATCCGACGTGCCGCGCAGGGTGCTCGAGCACGGAGCGCGGTCCGGCGCCGTGCCCACGGGAGCCGGGCAGCCGGTCGCCGCGTGGAGCAGGTCGGCGAGGATCGCGGAGGCGGTCGCGCTGCCGCCGGCGCCGGGGCCCGAGAGCCGGATCGTCCCCGCCGCCTCGGTGTCGATGACGACAAGGTTCTCCTCGGCGGGCGTCCGCGCGAACTCCGAGTCCCGGGCGACGACCGCGGGCTCGACCGAGGCGGCCACGCCTCCGGGCGTGCGGAGGCATTCGGCGACGAGACGCGCGATTCCGCCTAAGGCGTCAGCCGTGCGCACGATCTCCTCGGGCTCGGGGAGCAACCCCGTCCGCTCGACTTGCAGCGCGCTGGGGGGTATGCCGAACGCCTGCCAGGCGAGGATCGCGATCTTGTCGGCGGCGTCGCGGCCGTCCAGGTCGCGGGACGGGTCGGCCTCGGCGAACCCCTGCGCTTGCGCTTCGGCGAGCGCCGCGGCGAGCGAGACACCGCTCGCCATCCGGGTCAGGATGTAGTTCGTGGTGCCGTTTAGGATCCCGCGGATCGAGCGGATTCCCGTGTGGAGCAGCGAGTCCCGGAGCACGCGCACGATCGGCACGCCGCCGGCCACCGCCGCCTCGTAGAAGAACGAAGCGTTTCGCTCACGCGCGATCCGCTCCAGCTCGTCGCCGTGGGCCGCGACGAGCGCCTTGTTCGCGGTGATGAAGCTGCGTCCGGCGCCGAGCGCATGGCGTGCGATGCGATGCGCGGGCTCCAGCCCGCCGGCCGCCTCGATCACGATGTCGCAGTCGACGGCGAGGAAGGCGTCGACGTCGTCGGTGATGAGATCGGATGCGACGCCCGGGGCGCGGGGCCGCGATGCGTCGCGTACGAGAATGCTGACCACTTCGGCGTGGAGGCCGTGCGTTGCCTGGATGGCTCCGCCGCGCTCGCGCAGCAATTGGAGCAGCGCGCCGCCGACGGTGCCACACCCGGCGAGCGCGATGCGGGTCGTGCGGGTTCGTGGGGTCGGAGCGTCGAGGGTGTGTGGACGCTCCAGCAGCAAGCTCTCGTTCATCGCTCTTGCAATCAGGTTCACGTCTCACGAGCTCGGAGCCCGCGACTTCACGCGGCCCACGGCAGCAATGCGACGGCGCCGTTCCTCCGCGCGTTCGAGCGCCTCGCGCAGGACCTGGCCGACCTGCTCGGGCTCGAGGAGGAACGCGTCGTGGCCGTGGATCGAGCGGATGAGCCGGTACTCGGCGCCGGCGGCTTCGGTCCAGGCGCGGACGATCTCGGGCTCGTAGAGGAGGTCCCCGGTGATGCCGACGCCGAAGAGCGCGCCCTCGTAGGCGCGGAGCGCGGCTTCGACCCCGCCCCGATCCCGGCCGACGTCGTGGGCGTCCATGGCGTCGAGCAGCGTCAGGTACGCGTCCGGGTCGAAGCGCCGGACGAACTTCTCGCCCTGGTGGTCTAGGTACGACTGCATTTGGAAGCGGCCGTCGTGGCGGCGCTCGCGGGCGAAGCGGGCCTCGAACTCCGCGGCGGTGCGGTACGTCATCATCGCGGCCATGCGGGCGATGGCGAGGCCGGGGACGCCCAGGAGTCGGACCACCTGCCGCTGGATGTGGTTGAAGCCAATCGCCTGCGCGGTGTGCGCGGCGGGCGCGGCGAAGACCACGGCGGCGCGGGTCAGCGACGGCTCCTCTGCGACCCACTCGAGGGTGAGCATCCCGCCGAGGGAGCCGCCGGTCGCGAGGGCCACGGAGCGTACGCCCAGGTCGTCGACCAGGCGGCGCACCAGGCGCACCATGTCGCGCGGGGTCACCAGAACGCCCGTCGGCGGACGCGTCGTGCCGTAGCAGGAGCCGAGGAGGTTTGCGCACAGCACCGCGTAACGGTCCGTGTCGATGGCGCGGCCGGGCCCGACGACGTCGCCCCACCAGCGGAGCGGATCGGCGTCCGCCGTCAGGGAGTGGAACACGACGACGACGTTGTCGCGCTCCGCGTTCAGCTCGCCCGTCAGGGTGTAGACCTGCTCGACGTCCTCGAGGACGTGCCCGCACTCGAGGACGAAGCGGCCGACCCGGTGGCGACGGAGCCGGTTGTCGCTCATGGGGCGCCTCCGAGGGTTGGTGCGGGTTCCCCGGCCGCGAGCGCCGGCGCGGCGGCGAGCCCCGGGGCGATCCGGGTCCCCGTGGCCGCGAGCGGCGCGCGGAAGTGGTAGACCCGGAGGGGCACGCCCGATCGGGCGGCGATCCGCGCGGCCGCGGGGTGGACGACCTTCGCGCCGGCGTCGACCAGGGCGACGAGGGACGCGTAGTCGAGCGTCTCGAAGGGGCGCGCGTCCGGGTCGATCCGCGGATCGCGGTCGTAGACGGCGTCGACATCGGTCACGATGTGGCATTCCGCGCCGAGCGCCTCGGCGATGGCGACGGCGCTGGTGTCGGACCCGCCGCGCCCGAGGGTGAGCGTCTCGCCGTCGGCGCGCACGCCCTGGAACCCGCTCACCACGGGGACGACGCCGCGCTCGAGCAGGCGCCGGAGCGGCTCCGTGTCCACGGCGACGATGCGCCCCGCGCCGAAGTCGCCCTCGACCAGCACGCCGGCCTCGCCGCCGCGCAGCGAGCGGGCGGGCGTGCCGATGCCGCGGAGCGCGGCCGCCAGCATCGCCGCGGACCGGTCCTCGCCCGTGGCGAGGGCGCGATCGATCTCGCGGGCGGCGTCGCCCCATGCGCCGCTGTTTGGCGACACGAGGCGCTCCAATCCGGCTAGGATCCGATCCGTCGCCTGGCCGGCGGCGCTGACCACGACGACCACGCGCCGGCCGCGGCGCACGTGGGCGCGGACGCGCCGGGCCGCGATTCGCACCCGCGCCGCCGAGCCGACCGACGTTCCCCCGAACTTCAGGACGATGGTCTCCCTCATGACCCCACCGCCTGGCACAGGGCGTCGTCGAGGTCGCGGATCAGGTCGTCGACGTCCTCGATCCCGATCGAGAGACGGATCAGGTCCGGCGTCACGCCCGCCGCGATGCGGTCCTCCTCGGCGAGCTGCTCGTGCGTCGTGCTCCAGGGGTGGATGATCAGGCTCTTGGCGTCGCCGACGTTGGCCAGGAGCGAGAACAGCCGGGTGTTCTCGATGACCTTCCGCGCCGCCGCCTCGCCGCCCTTCACGCCGAAGGTGAGGACGCCGCCGAACCCGCCGTTCAGGTACTTCTTCGCCGTCTCGTGGAACGGGTGCGACTCGAGGCCCGGGTAGCTCACCCACGCGACCGCGGAGTGCGACTCGAGGAAGCGGGCGACGGCGAGGGCGTTGTCGCAGTGGCGTCGCATGCGCAGGTGCAGCGTCTCGAGCCCCTGGAGGAAGAGGAATGCGTTGAAGGGCGAGAGCGCCGCGCCGATGTCCCGCAGGAGCATGACGCGCAGCCGGATCGCGTAGGCGATGTTGGCGCCGCCGACGTCGCCGAATGCCGAGGCGAAGGAGAGGCCGTGGTAGGCCGGCTCGGGGTCGACGTACAGCTCGCGGAACCGGGGAGACGCGGCCCAGTCGAAGCGGCCCGAATCGACGACGACGCCGCCGATCGCGGTGCCGTGGCCGCCGATCCACTTCGTCGCCGAGTGAACGACGACGTCTGCGCCGTGCTCGATCGGACGCGCGAGGATCGGCGTGGCGAAGGTGTTGTCGACCACGAGCGGGACGCGGGCGGCATGGGCGATGTCGGCCAGGCGCCGCAGGTCGGGCACGTCCAGCTTCGGGTTGCCGATCGTCTCGACGTAGACGGCTCGGGTGGTCTCGTCGATGGCGGCCTCGACGGCGTCGGGGTCGTTGGTGTCGACGAACCGCGTCTCGATCCCGAGGCGGCGGAGCGTGTGGTGGAAGAGGGCGAAGGTGCCACCGTAGAGCGAGTGCGAAGCGACGATCGAGTCGCCGGCCCGGGCGAGGTTGAGGATGGCGAGGAACTCGGCCGCCTGGCCGCTCGACGTCGCCACCGCCGCGACGCCGCCCTCCAGGTCCGCGATGCGCCGCTCGAAGACGTCCGTGGTCGGGTTCATGATCCGCGTGTAGATGTTGCCGAACTCGCGGAGCCCGAAGAGGTTGGCGGCGTGCTCGGGGTTGTCGAAGACGTAGGACGTCGTCGCGTAGATCGGCACGGCCCGGGCGTGCGTGGCGGGGTCCGCCGTCTCCTGTGCCGCGTGCACGGCCCGCGTGCCGAGGCCGAACGGCGGCGTGTGCGTCGTTACGGTGCTCATCGTCGCTCCTTTCTCACGGGTACGAAAAAAGCCCGGCCCTCTCGCGGAAGAGGGCCGGGCCGGGGACCGAGCTCGTTCTCGGTCAGGTCATGCGCTCGCGAACCTCGCACGTGCGCCGCCGCCCGCCTCTCCCGCAGGGAGAGCCGACCACATGCACATGTGCATGTGCATGAAGAAGCGGGTAAGCGTTGCGTACGTGATCATCGTGGTCCCAGAAACGCAAAAAGCCCGGGCGGACCGTGCCGCCGGGCGGTCGCTCTTTAGCACTTTGTTTAACGTGGCGGCAAGCGGCGTCAAATCACCACGGCTCGATTGTCGAGCGGGCAGGATAACGGGAGGCGGCGGGGCTTGTCAACCCCGGCCGTGGGCGATGGGCTCAGTCTGCGGCCTGGCGCGGCGCTTCCTCGCGCTCACCCGCTGCACCCGC
>CAYPGK010000055.1:0-20871 GCA_964410055.1 uncultured Gemmatimonadaceae bacterium
GGCGTCTGACCACCGGCTGGTGGTTGCGGTGGTGGGGGTGGGAAGGGGGCGGTGATCTAGGTCGCCTGGCCGTAGTGAGAGCCCAACGCGGGCTGCGGAAGCGCACTGGTGCCTGGACGTTTCAAGGCGTCGAAGTGTCTTCCTTGCATTCCATTCGTCACCTGTACATTCATGGATCGTCGGCGGTTCATGGGGCGGCTGGCTGGTAGCCGATGACCGGCCCTCTTCCATACCGGGCCGGCGGCATTAACCGCTGTCACTTTAGTTACGATCTCAGTGGAATCCGGCGACGGACTTTCAGCTTTCAGCTTTGCCGATCCGAGTACTCCCCATCTCGGCTACGATGTGCCACCCCGTTCGCAGCGAAATGCGGTGGATGCAGGAGGGCGCGGATGGATCGGCGGCCACGGGCGAGGGCACTCACGATTCGGGCAGCCGTGAGGGCCGGGATGTACAAAAAAGTACCCTCTCCCCACGATGAATAAATTGCGTAGAGAGAGGGCAGGATCAGCGGCCGTTACCTGCCGCGAGCACGAAACCTATACCTCATCCTGGAGCAAGTCAAGTGCCAGCGAGGAAATCTGTCGCGGTGATGTTGGACGCGGGCTTCGTGGGGTACAACCTGTACCGGTTGCTCAACAAGCAATACCCCACCGCAGATGACTACTGCGATTACGCCGCTGCGTGTGTGGCTGAGGATGAAGAGCTGTTCAGGATTTACTACTACGATTGCCCGCCGTACGACCGCAAGGAAACCAATCCGGTATCCGGCCGACAGATCGATTTCGGGGCTACACCCACTGCTCGTCGGAACCAGAGCCTCTGTGATGCGATTGCATTGAAGCCGCACGTTGCATTTCGTCGCGGTGTCTTGTCATTCGACGGTTGGTCCCTCAGTAAGACCGCCACACGAGACCTGATCCAAAGGCCCCGACCGGTGACGGAGGACGACCTGGTTCCCACATTGCGCCAGAAACGGGTTGATATGAAGATCGGCCTTGATGTGGCCTGGCTCGCAAGCAAGCGAATCGTGGACCGAATCATCCTCGTGACCGGTGACAGCGACTTCGTGCCCGCGATGAAGTTCGCGCGTCGGGAAGGTGTTCAAGTGATCCTCGTTACGATGGGCCAACGTCAGATCAAGCGTGATTTGCGTGAGCATGCGGATATCCTGCGTGACGTTGTGTTCCCAGTTGCGGATAGCTGAAGTGATCGGTTGGCGGCAGCAATGATGATCTGCTAATTTATTACGTCCGGATTGCATAATTACAGTGTATCATACAGGATCTCGCATGTTTGTCGTATAATCTGCGCAGAGTGCATTGCAAATGGAAATCATGGTTAGAGATGGATGATCGTTCAGGTGTCCGGGTGCCCGATGGCTGAGCACTGATCGCCATGGTGTTGTATCCAACCCTCCCCGCCTTGCCCCCGCCCCCTCCTCACCCCATAATCCCCCGCATTCCCGCAATCTCACAGCACCACCGCCGGCACCGGGGCCACCCCCATCCGCCGCACAACCTCCGCGAGGAGACGTACCATGTCGATGCCGCAACCCGTTGCGCAGTCCAGTGCACGCATAGGACACGTGTGGACGCCCAACAGGGCCGCAGCCACGCCCGACGCCCGGGCCACGGCCGCCCGTCGCACCGCGCGAACGCTGGCAGCCATCGCGATCGCCGCCGTCGCCATCGCGCCGACGCCCGCGGCCGCCCAGAAGAATTCGGCCGCCTACCGGGCCGCCATCCCGGCGTCGGCGGTGTCGGACGACGGGCTCTTCACCGTGCACCGCGTCGGGGACCGGCTGAAGTTCGAGATCCCGGACAGCATCCTCGGCCGGGACATGGCGGTCATGAGCCGGTACGCCAAGGCGCAGACCGGCCTCGCGGACGGGGGCGACCGGATGGCGCCGAACATGGTCGTGCGCTGGCTGCGTCGGGGCGATCGGATCGACCTGCGTGCGATGTCGCACCAGGCGACGGCGGACGAGGGGTCGGCTCTCCACATCGCGGTCGAGAACTCGAACTTCGCGCCGGTGCTCGCATCGCTGAAGATCGAGGCGCGGGGGGACGGGACCTCCGTCGTCGACGTGACCGACCTCTACCTGGGCGACGTGCCGGCGTTCACGCTCCCGTCGAACACCCGCAACCGCCACGCGGTGCGGCGCTACGACCGCGAGCGGAGCTGGCTCGAGTGGGCGCGGAGCTTCCCGATCAACGTCGAGATCCGCGTCGTCCAGACGTATGCCGCGGACCGGCCGCCGTCGAACGCGCGGGGCGGGACGATCTCCTTCGAGGTCAACCACTCGATGGTCCTGCTCCCGAAGGAGCCGATGATGCCGCGCCTCTGGGACGAGCGCGTCGGCTACATCTCGATCGCGCGGACGAACTACTCGCGTGACTTCCAGGGCGTGCGCCCCGAGCGCTACGCGGTCCGCTACCGCCTCGAGCCGAAGGACCCGGAGGCGTTCCGTCGCGGCGAGCTCGTCGAGCCGAAGAATCCATGGATCTGGTACATCGACCCGGCCACGCCGCCCGAGTGGATCCCGTATGTCAAGGAGGGGATCCTCGAGTGGAACGAGGCGTTCGAGGAGGCGGGCTTCAAGAACGCGATCCAGGTCCGCGTCGCGCCGACGGAGGAGGAAGACCCGGAGTTCTCGCTCCTCGACGCGCGCTACTCCGTGGTGCGCTACGTCGCCACGCCCGTGCGCAGCGCGAACTCGGGCGGCGACGTGGTCGACCCGCGCTCGGGCGAGGTGATCCGGGCGCACACGAACCTGTACCAGGGCGTGCTGGAGCGGCTGCGCTGGTGGCTGACCTCGCAGGTCGGCGCGGCGAACCCGGCGTTCCAGACGAAGACGCTGTCCCAGGAGGACATGGGTGAGGCGATCCGGTACGTCATGTCGCACGAGACCGCGCACTCTGTCGGGCTGCCGCACAACCAGCGGGCGAACTTCGTCTTCCCCATCGACTCGATCCGCAACCCGGACTTCGTGAAGCGGATGGGGCACTCGGCGTCGTCGGTCGGGCGGACGCGTTACAACTACGTGGCGCAGCCGGGCGACGGCGTCGATCCCCGGCGCCGGGTCGGGCTGTGGGACAAGTGGGCGGTGCGCTGGGCGTACACGCCGATCCTCGACGCGAAGACGCCGGAGGAGGAGTTCGAGACGCTGAACCGCTGGGTCCTGGAGATGGCGGGGAAGCCGTGGGGCCGCTTCGCCTCGGCGCAGTTCGGGATGGACGTGGAGTGGGATCCCTACCGGATGACCGAGGGGATCTCGGACGACCCGGTGGCCGCCGCGGAGTTCGGGATGCGCAACCTGCGGACGATGGTCGAGAACCTGGAGAAGTGGGTGCTCGAGCCGGGTGACGACTACTACGAGCTGGAGACGCACTATCTGCAGGCGCTCACGCAGTGGAACCGCTACGCGGAGCACGCTTCGGCGGCGATCGGCGGGAGCTGGACACACCACAAGCGCTATGGCGAGGAGGGTCCGGTCTACCGGGCGATCGAGCCGGAGTACCAGCGCAAGGCGCTGCGCTTCCTGGACGAGCACGTGCTCCAGACGCCGAAGTGGGCGCTGGACTACGATCTGCTGCGGCGGCTCGAGCACGCGGGCGCGGTCGAGCGGATCCGGGCGTACCAGGAGCTGGCCGTGCAGCGGCTGCTCAACCACGCGCGGCTCGCGCGCATGATCGAGCACGAGGCGTTCCTGGGCGATGCGACGTACCGCCCCGCCGACATGCTCGACGACGTGCGCGGCATCGTCTGGCGCGAGCTCGCCGACCGCCGGCCGATCGACACCTTCCGGCGCAACCTCCAGCGCGCGTACCTCGAGCAGGCGCACTACCTGCTCCACGAGGCGACGTCGAAGCACTGGACGCCGCCGAGCTCCGGCAACCTCCGCGTGAGCCGTGAGGACGATCCGCCGCTCAACGCGGACCTCCACATCTCGCAGTCGGACATCCGTCCGCTGATCCGAGACCAGCTCACGCTCCTCGACCGCGAGATCGCCAACGCGCTCGCCCGTGGCGTCCGCGACCGCATGACGCGGATCCACCTGGAGGATGCGCGGGTGCGGATCGCAGCGGCGCTGAACGGGGGCTCCGCGGCGGCGGAGCGGGACAGGCCGGTGACCCAGGAGTAGCGGGGCGGGGGGAGGCGGCTCCCGCCGCGCTCCCCCACTCGCAGGCGGCTGGCAGTCCGTCGGGCCGCCGGGGGTTGCGAAGCGCGACTCTCCCGCCCAGATTGCCGCCGCCGAAACGGCGTGTGCTCGTGCGTGGCGTCATCACTTGCGCGCCGCGCACGAGGCGCGTATGCTGGCGGCCCGCGACCCGAACCGGGATTCGGGGCGCGGCCGACCGGTGATCCATTACAGAACACTTGACCTCCAGAGGCTCGATGGTGCGAGCGAAGTGGGCCGTGCTCGGCATCGTCGGCGCGTTGGCGCTGGCGGGATCCGGTATTTTCGCAGCCGGCGCGCTGCAGGGCGGGGGTACGGCGCAGCAGCCGATCGCGTTCCCGCACGACACCCACGCGGGTACGCTGCAGATCCCCTGCATGTACTGCCACTATTCGGCGGATGAGTCATGGGACGCGGGGATCCCCCCGGTGCAGACGTGCACCGGGTGTCACGCGCCCGTGGGCAACAACCTCCTGTTCCTGCAGGACAGCCCTGAGCTGCAGAAGCTCGTCCAGTACGCGGAGCAGGGCGTTCCGATCCCCTGGGTCCGGATCTACGACCTGCCGGATTACGTCCGGTTCCCGCACATGATGCACGTCAACGCCGGGCTCGAATGCCAGCAGTGCCACGGACCGGTGGAAACGATGGCGGAGATCGAGCTGGCGCAGCCGCTCTACATGGGGTGGTGCGTCGACTGCCACCAGGAGCGGCAGGCCCGGATCGACTGCTTCGTCTGTCACTACTGATATCCAGCTGGACTGCCAGCTTGTCGCGGGGGATCGACGCGAGGCGGCGTCGCCCCGAAGGAGCAAAGCGATGGCGAATGGGATGGAGAGGCGAGACTTCCTGAAGGTGCTCGGCGCGGCGGGGGCCGGCGCGAGCCTCTTCGGTTGTTCCACGCAGGGGGCCGAGCGGCTGATCCCCTACATGACGGCCGTCGACGAGATCGTGCCGGGCCTCGCCACGTGGTACCGCACCACCTGCCGGGAGTGTCCCGCCGGGTGCGGCATGGACATCAAGACGCGCGAGGGCCGCGCGATCAAGGCGGAGGGCAACCCGCTCTCGCCGATCTCGCACGGTCGTCTCTGCGCGCGCGGTCAGGCGTCGCTGCACGGGCTCTACAACCCGGACCGCGTGCCGCAGGCACTCGTCCGTGAGGAGGGCGGCTCCTGGGGCCGCATCGGTTGGGACGACGCCGAGCAGCGGCTCGCCGCGGCGCTCGGCCAGGCCCAGGGGCGCAAGATCTTCCTGACGCACACCCACACCGGCTCGATGGACGCGCTCATCGACCAGTGGGCCCGGGCGTTCGGGATGGAGGTCGTGCGCTTCGACACCTTCGGCTGGGAGCCGATCCGCGCGGCCAACCGCATGCTCTTCGGGATCGACGCGGTCCCGGTCCACGACTTCTCCGCGGCCGAGGTCGTCGTCTCCTTCGGCGCCGACTTCATGGAGACCTGGCTCTCGCCGGTCGACTACTCGCACGGCTTCTCCCAGGCGCACGCCTTCAACGGGACCACCGGTCGCAAGGGGCACTTCATCTCGGTCACCGGCCACCAGTCGCTGACCGACATGAGCGCCGACGAGTGGCTGCCGGTCCGCCCGGGCACCGAGCACCTGGTCGCGCTTGCCATGGCCCGCGCCATCGTCGACGCGGGGCAGGGGCAGGCCGGCCCGGCCGCGGGGCTCCTCCAGCGCATTGACGTGGCCGAGGTCGCCCGGACGGCGGGCGTCTCCGAGGAGCGGATCCGCTCCGCAGCGCGCGCCTTCGCCTCGGCGCCGTCGCTCGCCGTCGGCCCCGGCGTGCAGACCTCGCACGCCCGCGCGACCTCCGTCGCCATGGCCGTCGCGCTGCTCAACTACGTGGCCGGCAACTACGGCCGCACGGTCCGCTTCGACCGCACCGAGCGCTTCGCCGACACCGGCACCTACCGCGATCTGACCGCGCTGATCGAGTCGATGGCCGCGGGGCAGGTCGGCGCGCTCGTCGTCTACGGGCCGAACCCGCTGTACAGCGTCCCGCTCGCCGGCGATGCCGCCGCGGCGCTGGAGCGCGTGCCGTTCATCGCCTCCTTCTCGCCCTACCTGGACGAGACGAGCCAGCACGCGCATTTGCTGCTGCCGGATCACCACTTCCTGGAGAGCTGGGGCGACTACGAGCCGCGCACCGGTGTCCACTCGCTGATCCAGCCGGTCATGACGCCGGTCTTCCGGACCAAGCAGACGGGCGACGTGCTCCTTTCCGTCGCGCGTCGCGCCGGCGTCGCGATCCCGACGGCGGCGACCACCTACTACGATTATCTGCGCGAGCGCTGGAACCGCGAGATCTACCCGCGCGCCCGGGCGAGCGCTTCCTTCGAGGACTGGTGGCGCGAGTCGCTCCAGCTCGGGGTGGTCGTGCTCGACGCGCCCGCCGCGCCGGCCGTCTCGCCCAACGCGGCCGCGCTCGCCCAGCTCGAGCTGAGCGAACCCGACTTCTCCGGCGACGGCGACCTGCTGCTCGTGACCTACCCGTCCTACCGCTTCTACGACGGCCGGACGGCGAACCGCCCCTGGCTCCAGGAGCTGCCCGACCCGGTCAGCAAGACTTCCTGGATCTCCTGGGTCGAGGTCAACCCGCAGACGGCCAAGCGGCTGGGTCTCGACACCGGCAGCATCACCGAGGTCGCGACGCCGTACGGCACCGCGACGCTCCCCGTCTGGATCCACCCGGGCACGCGCCCGGACGTGATCGCGGTCCAGCTCGGGCAGGGGCACGAGGAGTTCGGCCGTTACGCCCGCGGGCGCGGCTACAACGCCGCGCGCTTCCTCGCGCCCGTCGTCGACCAGCAGTCGGGCGGCGTCGTCTGGGTCCAGACCCGGGCCTCGCTGCGGCCGACCGGCAAGTGGGAGAAGATCCCGCACGCGGCCGGTAGCGAGACGCAGCAGGGGCGCAACGTCGCCCGTGCGACGACGCTCGAGGAGGCGCGCCGGACCGCCGCGGCCGCCGGGGTCATCCCCGTCGCCGGCCGCGCCCGCACGGCCGAGGCGATCGGCGCCGGGGCCGAGCCGGGCGCGCGTCAGGATCTCCCGGTCGAAGAGGAGGTCTACTCGCTGCAGGAGGCCGGCGGCCTCGCGCCTACGGTCGTCGAAGCCGGTCCGCAGGACTACCCGCCGCCCGGCACGTACTACGGCGAGTACTCCGAGGAACAGCCGCGCTGGGCGATGGCGATCGACCTCGAGCGCTGCAACGGCTGCAGCGCCTGTGTGGTCGCCTGCTACGCGGAGAACAACATCGCGGTCGTCGGCCCCACCGAGGTCGCGAAGAACCGCATCATGACCTGGCTGCGCATCGAGCGCTACTTCGAGGCCGACGAGGACGGGGAGCTCCACCATACGCGCTTCCTGCCGATGCTCTGCCAGCACTGCGGCAACGCGCCGTGCGAGCCGGTCTGCCCCGTCTACGCGGCGTACCACACGCCGGACGGGCTGAACGCACAGGTCTACAACCGCTGCGTCGGCACGCGCTACTGCGCGAACAACTGCCCGTACAAGGTCCGCTACTTCAACTGGTTCAGCGCCGAGTGGCCCGAGCCGTTGAACTGGCAGCTCAACCCGGACGTGACCGTCCGCGAGAAGGGCGTCATGGAGAAGTGCACCTTCTGCGTGCAGCGGATCCGTGAAGCGGAGTACAGCGCCCGGCTCGAGGGCCGCACCGTGCCGGACGGCGGGATCACGCCGGCCTGCGCCCAGACCTGTCCCGGCGATGCGATCGTCTTCGGCAACATCAAGGACCCCAACTCGCGGGTGGCGAAGATCGCCGCGTCCGGCCGCGGGTACCGCGTCCTCGAGGAGCTGAACACGCAGTCCGGGATCGTTTACCTCAAGAAAGTTCTCACGGAAGCGTCGGAGGCGTAGGCGAGCATGGCGACTGCGATCCGCTCCGAGACCCACCCGGATATCACCTCGTACGAAGAGGTAAACCGGGACGTCCTCAAGCTGCTCGGCCGTCCCGGCCGGGGTTACTTCATTCTCCTGGCCGCCGCGATCGCGCTGGTCGCGCTCGGCGGCTTCGCCTGGGCGGTGCAGATCTACCTCGGCATCGGGATGTCGGGGCTGCGCAACCCGGTCGGCTGGGGTGCATACATCACGACCTTCGTCTTCTGGGTCGGTATCGCGCACTCCGGTACGCTGATCTCGGCGATCCTCCTGCTGTTCCGGGCGCACTGGCGGCAGTCGATCTACCGCGTCGCCGAGGCGATGACGGTCTTCGCGGTCATGACCGCGGGGCTCTTCCCGATCATCCACCTCGGCCGGCCGTGGCTGTTCTACTACCTGCTGCCGTACCCGAACCAGCGGGAGATCTGGCCGAACTTCCGCTCGCCGCTCGTCTGGGACGTCTTCGCGGTGAGCACGTACTTCACGGTCAGCGCCACCTTCTTCTTCCTCGGGATGATCCCCGACATCGCCGCCGCACGTGATGCGACGACGGTGCCGTGGCGGAAGAAGCTCTACACGATCCTTTCACTCGGCTGGCGCGGCACGGACCGCGAGTGGAAGAACTTCACCCGCGCGTACCTCTACCTGGCCGCCCTCGCCACGCCGCTCGTGCTCTCCGTGCACTCGGTCGTGTCGTGGGACTTCGCCGTGTCGATCGTGCCGGGGTGGCACTCCACGGTCTTCGCGCCGTACTTCGTCGCCGGCGCCATCTTCAGCGGCCTGGCGATGGTGATCACGATCCTGATCCCGATCCGCAAGATCTTCGGCCTCGAGGCGTACTTCACGCCCAAGCACTTCGACTCGATGTCGAAGCTGATCCTGCTGACCGGGCTCATCGTCTCGTTCGCTTACGTCTCGGAGATCTTCCTGACGTGGTACAGCGAGGAGCTGTCACACCTTGAAGGCCAGTACATCTACGGTTCGATCCAGGGGCCGTTCTGGTGGTCCGTCGTGATCATGCTGTTCTGCAACTCCGTCGTGCCCCAGCTCCTGTGGTCGAAGAAGATCCGCACGAACATCCCTGCGCTGTTCGTGATCACGATCTTCATCAACATCGGGATGTGGTTCGAGCGCTTCGTGATCATCGTGACCAGCCTGACGCGCGAGTACGAGCCCTGGCAGTGGGGCGAGTACAAGCCGTCCTGGGTCGAGATGGCCATCCTGGTCGGCAGCTTCGGCTGGTTCTTCATGTGGTTCCTGATCTTCCTGCGCGTCCTGCCGGGTGTCTCGATCGCGGAGCTGAAGGAGGTGCTGCCCGCACCGCTGCGCTTCCGCAGGCCAGCGCGTGGCCAAAGCGCCGCCGGACAGGATGCGCCCCAGAGCCCGGAGGCGTGATGACGGACACCAGGCAAGGGCTAGGAAGGGCTAGGGCGAAGCGAGTCATCGAGGAGCACTGGTCATGAGCGGTCATAGAGAGCCCGGAGTGCTCGGCATCTTCGCCGAGGTCGATGCCACCGTGCAGGCGATCGAGCGGCTGCGCGAGGCGGGCAACGAGGACATCGTCGTCTTCTCGCCGCTGCCACGGCACGAGCTGGAGGAGGCGCTGGACCGGCACGAGAGCCCCGTACGCTTGTTCACGCTGGTCGGCGGGCTGACCGGCGCGGCCGCGGGCTTCGCGCTGACGACGTGGACGTCGCTCGACTGGCCGCTGATCACGGGCGGCAAGCCGATCATCTCGATCCCGGCTTTCGTGGTCCCGTCGTTCGAGCTGATGGTCCTGTTCGGCGCACTTTCGACGGTGCTCGGCCTGTTCATCAACGCGCGGCTGCCGCACGTGAACAAGCGCGTGATCTACGATCCGTCGTTCTCGGCCGGGCGGTTCGGCATTTTCGCGCCGACCGCGCCGGGCGCGGAGGCCGCGGCACGGTCGATCATGGAGGAGAGCGGTGCGCTCCAGATCCGGGAGTGGCCGGAGGAGGTAACCGTTGATTAGGCGGAATCAATTCGCCGTCAGGGTGGCCGGCGTCGCCGTCCTGGCGCTCTCGGCCGGCGGGTGCACGGCGCTCGACAATCTGCTGGCGAAAGTCCCGTTCTTCAGCTTCATGGAAGAGTCGCCGGCGTTCGATCCATACGAGGCGCCGCGTCCGGCGCCCGCGGGCGCGGTCCCGTTCGCAGGGCCGCACCCCCAGGATCCGATCCAGCCGCCGCCGGGGCTCGTCACCGAGCAGTTCCTGCAGTCGCTGACCCAGCGGATCGACAACCCGATCCCGGCCACGCCGGAGTCGATCGAGAAGGGCCAGGAGCTGTACCAGACGTTCTGCTTCGTGTGCCACGGGGCGGACGGCAGCGGCAACGGCCCGGCCGTCGGGCCCGGCCGAATCCCCTTCGCGCTCCCCGTGGTCGGCGCGAAGGCCGAGTCCCTCTCGGACGAGTACTACTACGGCATCATCGGCTACGGCCGCGGACTCATGCCGGCGTACGGCGGGCGTGTGCCGCCCGAGGAGCGCTGGCATATCGTGAATTACATTCGGCAGCTCCAGCGGGGCGCGGGTACCGCCGGGCAGGCGCAGCAGCCGTCGCCGGCGGGGAGGTAAACGATGGCGCACGACACCTTCGAAGAAGTCGAACTCCCGGTGCGCCGGTTCGAGGGCTTCCCGAAGCCGGCGTTGCTCGCCAGCCTGGCCCTCCTCGTGGTCGGCGTCGTGGCATTCATCGCCGCGCTCATGGGGGACCCGGACCGCGCGTGGCGGGCGTATCTCTTCAACTGGCTCTACTTCGGCACCATGGCGCAGGGCGCCGTGATGCTCGCCGTCGCCGTGATCCTGGCGCGCGGGCTGTGGGCGCGGCCGGTCCGCCGTATTGCGCTGGGCTTCGTCGCGTTCCTGCCGATCTGGTTCGTGCTGCTCTTCCCGCTGCTCCTCCAGAGCGAGCGGATCTTTACGTGGTACGGTGAAGAGCTGTACGGCGCGAAGGCGACGTACCTGAACGTGCCGTTCCTTGCCGCGCGCAACATCGCGTTCCTCGCAGCGCTGCTCGCGCTCTCCCTCGCCTTCGCATACTGGGCGCTTCGCCCCGATGCGGGGATGCTGCGCGACGAGGCGCCGGCCCGGCTCAAGGGGCTCTATGCGCGGCTCACCCGCGGGTGGCTCGGGCAGGAGGCCGAAGAGGAGCGCGCTCACAAGCGGCTCCAGGTCATCGGGCCGATCCTCGCGCTGACGTGGGCGTTCGCGTTCTCCGTGGTCGTCTTCGACTTCGTGCAGTCACAGGATCCGCACTGGTTCAGCACGCTGATCGGGCCGTACTTCTTCATGGCCGGCTTCCTGGGCGGGATCTCGGCGACGATCCTCTTCACCGTCGCCTACAGGAAGAGCCTGGGCCTGGACGGCGTGATCCGCACGCCGCAGTTCCACGACCTCGGCAAGCTCCAGTTCGCGTTCTGCGTCTTCTGGGCGTACCTCTTCTGGTCGCAGTACCTGGTGATCTGGTACGGGCTGCTCCCCTGGGAGCAGGCGTTCTTCGTCGATCGGCTGGGCCAGCCCTACAGCGGGATCGCGATGACGGTCTTCTTCCTGATCTTCGTGGCGCCGTTCTTCGGGCTGCTCGGCGCAGCGCCCAAGCGCACGCCGCAGATCCTGGCCGTCTTCGCCTCGCTGGTCCTGGTCGGCCTCTGGCTCGAGCGCTACATCCTGGTCTATCCGTCGTTCTACCAGGGCATCGACTCGCCGCTGCTCGGGTGGCAGGAGGTGGGCACCGGGCTGGCCTTCGCCGGGCTCTTCATCGGCGCGACGGTCCGGTTCGCCACGCGCTACCCGGTCGTCCAGCTCTGGCAGCCGGCCTCCGAGGAGGAGCAGTTGCTGTCGACGGAGGAGCCGCCGGGGACGGAAGCGGTTGCCGGCGACTAGCGCCGCGAAGCCCTCACCAAAGCACGACGGCCGCGCATTGCGCGGCCGTCGTCGCTTTCTGCCAGGGAGACCGTCGGGCTCCCGTCCACTGGGCGCACGGGAGTGCGTTCCCTCACCGTGGCCCGACCACCCGATCGAAGAACTTCCGCACCTCGATCGCCATCGCCCGGAGCAGGCCGGCTTCCCGCGAATCGAGGTCGGCTCTCCGGGCGATCGCGCGTACGGAGCGCATGATCGCTTCCGGATTGCGCTTCTTGAAGAACTCGATCGTGTGCAGCGCCTCCTCCGTCGCCTCGAAGAGCCGCTGCATCTCCTCGGAGTTCGCGCGGCGGGGCGCCGCCTTGCGGTGGGTGGGGAGCGCGGCCGCCGCGCCAGGGCCGGCCATCCTCAGCTCGTAGGTCACGAGCAGCACCGCCTGCGCGAGGTTGAGCGACCAGTGCTCGGTGTCCGTCGGGACGGTGAGTGCGCGATCGCAGAGGTCCAGCTCCTCGTTCGAGAGCCCCTTGTCCTCCCTGCCGAAGACGAGCGCGACCGGCCCTGCCCCTTCCGCCGCAATCCGGAGCAGCTCCGGCGCCGCCTCGCGGGGGTGCTGCCAGACGTACGCCGCGGTCCGCCGCCGCGCCGTGGTCCCGACCACGTGGACCGCGTCCGCGACCGCGTCGCGCAGAGTGTCGTAGAACTCGATCCGCTCGATGATCGGCTCGGAGCCGTGGGCGATCCCGGCGATGCGGTAGGCGTCGAACTCCGCGGGACGCACGAGGCGCATGCGCCGCAGCCCCATGTTCATCATCGCCCGCACCGAGCCGGCGATGTTGACCAGGTCCTGCGTTTCGTTGAGGACGACGACGATGTTCGAGAGCGCTCCCTCGCGCGCGTCCTGATTCATGGCGCGTACCGGGTCGGGGCGTTCCCTCCGGGCACGGCGGTGCTCACGCCGTCGCGGCCTGCCCGCCGACGACCGCCGCGGCGTTCGCAGCCGAGACGCCTTCCCAACGGCGGAGCAGCTCGCAGAGCGCGTCGATGTCGCCCTCGTGGTTGCAGAGCCCGAGCGACACGCGGACCGCGCCGACGGGCTTGTCACGCAGACAGGCGGAGAAGCGGGGGATCGAGAAATTCTCGCCCAGCTCCCGGAAACACCGCAGCGCCTCGCCGGCAGGCAGGTCGAACGACGTCTCCGCAGCTCCGGGGTTGCAGAAACACCCGGTTCGCAGCGAGATCCCGACCTCCGACGCGGCGACCTCGACCGCCTCGTAGTCGATCACCCGGCCACTCGGGTCCATCAGGTTGAAGGCGACGGTGCCGCCCCGGCCTTCGGTCTCCGTCGGACCGTAGATCCGCACGAGCGGCGCCCCGTTCGGATGCTGCAACGACTGAATCCTCTCCAGCAGGTACGTCGTCAGTTCCCGGATGTGCGCATGGATCCGCTCCATCCCGATCGAGTCGAGGAAGTCGAGGCCCACAGGGATCGCAGCGATGTCCAGGAAGTTCAGCGTGCCGTCCTCGAACGCCTCCGCATCGCCGTAGAGCATGCTGATCTGATTCTGCGTCGAGACGAAACGGACCGTGCCGCCCGCGAACCACGGGCGCCGCAGCCTGGCCAGTGCCTCTCGTCGCGCGATGAGCGCCCCCACGCCCGTCGGATAGCCGAACATCTTGTAGAACGAGATCGCCACGAATTCCGGCTTCACCGCGCTCAGGTCGAGCCGGTTGGTCGGCACGTAGGCGGCGGCGTCCAGCAGCACGTCGTACCCCAGCGAATGCGCCGTCTCGATCCAATCCAGCGGGTGCTTCACCCCCGAGAAGTTCGACTGGGCCGGGTAGGCGAAGAGGTTCGACGCCGTCGGGTCTGCGCCCGCGAGCGCGGACTCGATCTCCCCGATCCGCAGATCCTTCTCCAGCGGCACGTACCGGACGTCCCCGCCCCGTGCCGACGCGTACTCCCGGATCCCGTTCACCGAGTTGTGATTGTCCGCAGTGAGCCGGAACATCGAGCCGGGGCCGAAGGGGTACGATTCGCCCAGTAGCTTCATTCCGCCGCTCGCATTCAACGTGAAGATCGCCTCGTACTCGGCCGGATCCGCGTTGAAGAACTCCAGCACCCGTGCCCGTGCACCCTCGACCAGCTGCGTGCTCGCCTCCGACGACGGGCTCTTCGAGTGCGGGTTGCCGTACACGCCCGAAAGCAGCCGATCCGCGTGCTGCCGCACCAGCGACTCCGGGTACAGCGCGCTCCCCGTGTGATCGAGATACACGTGGCCGCCGGCGTCCAGCCGGCTGAACTCCTTCGTGCGGAGCACCCGAATCGTATCGTCCATCATGCTCGTCACCTCGCTTTGCCGCGTCCTTCCGGCGGCGTTTCGTTTCCCGCGTGCAAGATACGGAACCCGCACGCGCGCAACAAGAAACGCGAATCGCGCCAGTGCGTCCGCGCAACTCCAGTCAGGACCTATTCTTGCTGTTTTATATCACGCCGGAAGCGGGTTTTTCGCCCGTTTCACCAGCAGGAGTCGACGCGGGAGGACGAATGAGATTCTTGTTCAAAGCCGTCACGGCCCTGGCGCTGCTCGCGCCGGCAGGGCTGGGCGCCCAGGCGCCGCCGGATGCACCGGCGTGCAGGGCGGACCTGGACGGCAACCGGCTGACGACGACGATCGAGTTCTCCGACGGTTACGCGGTCGAAGCGCCGTGGACCGTGCACTGGAACCGTGCGGCTTCGCTGGAGGATGGCAGCCGCGGCGTTGCAGCGGACGCCAGCCTGGACCGGATCGTGGAGGTCGAGCCGGGGACGGGGCAGCGGGTCGTGACGCCGTTCCCCGAGCCGATCCAGACGACGTTCGAGGGGCGGAGCGAGGAGGAGCTGATCTATCGGGCGGCGCAGATCTGGTGCCTGACGGTGCTGCGGGCGCAGGAGCAGAGTGCGGGTGGAGCGCAGCAGCCGACGTCGACCCCGTCGCGTTCTTCGGTGGGGGCGACAGGATAATAGAAGAATAGGGATCCGGCCCGGGTCGCGCCGTGTGGGCGGCGGCGCGCCCGGGCCGAATCGTGTGTCTGTACGGCGGCGGGCCTCCGGACTACTTTCGGAGGCATGGCCACGACAGGCGCATGGAGCCCGGTCGAGAGGCGGATCTTCGCCGCCGTCGTCGCCGCCGCGACGGGTGAGCCGGTGGGCGACGACGTCGCCGACGCGGTCGCGCCGTTCCTCGAGCGTCTCTCCCGCGTGGACCGGCTCCAGCTCCGGGCGCTGCTCCTGGGGCTGGAGTACGGCGCGCCGCTCTTCCGCCTCCGGCCGGGCCGGTTCACCTCCCTCTCACCCGCCGCGCGCGAAGCCTACCTCGCCTCCTGGGCGGGGAGCCGCCTCCCGGCACGCCGCCAGGGCGCGGCGGTCCTCAAGGCGCTCGCCATGCTCGCCTTCTACGGCCGCGACGCCGCCTGGCCGGACGTCGGTTACGACGGGCCGTGGCTGGGGCGTGTCGCGGTTCCGGTGATAGGGAGGGGGGCGCAGACGCTGCCGGGCGTCCGGCCGGTCACGCGGCCAACCACACTGCCGGACAGACGGGTCGCCAAGGAACCGGCGAAGCCAACCGCGACCCCGGGCATCACCCTCGGCCGTACTCTCCCCTCGGACCTCCACCTTCGCGCCGAGGCGGTGGTCGTCGGCCTCGGTGCCGGCGGCTCGGCCGCGCTGGCACGGCTCGCGGAGCTGGGCGTCGACGCGGTCGGGATCGAGGCCGGCGGCGCGCCGACCGCAGCGGAGTACACGCAGCGCGAGCTGGAGATGCTCCCGCTCCTCTACCACGAGGCCGGGCTGCGGGCCACGGCCGACAAGGCGATCGCGATCCTCCAGGGCCGCGGCGTGGGCGGTTCCACGCTGCACAACACGGGGATGGTCTACGGGCCGCCGCAAGGGATCGTCGACCGCTGGCGCCAAGAGTACGGGCTCGACCTCACGGATGCCGAGCTGGAGCGGCACGTCGCGGACGTTTTCGAAACGCTCGGCGCGGTGCCGATCCCACCCGACCGGGTCAACCCCAACAACGACGCGCTCCGCCGCGGCGTCGACCGCCTCGGCTGGCGCTGGCGGATCCCGCTCCACAACCGAATCGAGTGCTCGGGGTGCGGCTACTGCATGCTCGGCTGCGCCTACGACCGGAAGAACAACGCGGCGCTCACGTACGTTCCCCGCGCCATTGCCGCGGGCGCGCGGATCCTGGCGGATGCGGCGGTCGAGCGGATCGAGGGGCGGGCGGGCGCCCGGCGCGTCGTCTGCACGCTCCTCGACGCGGACGGCCGGCCGACCGGGCGGTGGGCGGTGATCGAGGCGAAGGTCGTCCTCGTCGGCGCGGGGGCGCTCGAGACGCCCGCGCTACTCCTGCGCAGCGGGCTCGGCAACCGCCGTGTCGGCCACGGGCTGCGGCTGCACCCGGCGGCCACGGTGCTCGCGAGATTCGCAGACGACGTCGTTGCCTGGCGCGGCCTTCCGCAGTCGGTGCTGGTCGAGGAATACGCCTCTTTCTTCGACGACGGCCGCGGCGGTTTCCTCCTGGTCCCGAATCCAGCCACGTGGCCTGGGCTCATGGGGACGCTCGTCCCGGGGCTCGGCCAGGCGCACCGTGAGATCATGCGGGAGCTGCCGCGTCTGGCCTCCGCCTCCGTGCTCCTCCACGACGAAGGCGCGGGGCGCGTGCGGGTCGGACGCGACGGACGCCCGC
Organism: uncultured Gemmatimonadaceae bacterium; assembly: GCA_964410055.1. GTDB lineage: Bacteria > Gemmatimonadota > Gemmatimonadetes > Longimicrobiales > RSA9 > CALBZE01. The sequence goes on from CAYPGK010000055.1 coordinate 16,710, forward strand.
GCGCCGTCTACTGGCCCGACGCCGGGGACCAGCGCTCGCTGCTCCGGGGGATCGAGGCGCTGGCGCGGATCTACCTCGCCGCCGGCGCCGAGCGCGTCTACCTCCCCTTCCCGGGCGCGAGGCCGGTGGTCGACGAGGCGTCGCTCGCCGAAGCGATGGCGGGTGCACGACTGCGGCGGTATACGACTCCGCTCAGCTCCGTCCATCCGCAGGCGAGCTGCGCGCTCGGCCGCGATCCCGCCACCGGCGCCACCGATCCGGCCGGCGAGCTATGGGGCGTACCCGGCGTCTACGTCTGCGACGCTTCGCTCTTCCCGACCTCGGTCGGCGTGCCCCCGCAGGTCACGATCATGGCGCTCGCCTCCGCCGTTGCGGAGCGCGCGGCGGAGGAGGTGCGGCGATGATGGAGTCCGTCCGGTTCAGTGACGAGCAGTCGTGCGCGCTCTTTCGACGCTATCCCGACGCCGCAGGGCGACTGCCCTGGACGCCACTCTGCACGCTGCCGACGCCGATCGAGCCGCTCGCCCTGGCCGTGCCCAACGCCGACGGTACCCGACTCTGGGTCAAACGCGACGACCAGTCGGGGCTGCCCTACGGCGGCAACAAGCCGCGCAAGCTCGAGTTCATCCTCGCCCATGCCCGCGCCCTCGGCGCGACGCGGCTGATCACCGCGGGCGCCACCGGCTCGCACCACGCGCTCGCGACCACGGTCTTCGGCCGCGCCCTCGGCTTCGACGTCACCCTCGTCCTCTTCCCCCAGCCGCTCACCGATCACGTACGCCGCACCCTCCTCCTCGGCCACGCGCTCGGCGCCGAGCTGCGCTGGTCGCCGCGCATGGAGCTGATCCCGCTCGAGTTGCTCCGTGCCCGCCGCGCGTACCCGAACGAGCGGGTCTTCGTCATCGCCCCGGGCGGCTCCGACCCGGTCGGCACGCTCGGGTATGTGAGCGCCGCACTCGAGCTGGCCGAGCAGGTCGAAGCGGGAGAGGCGCCGGAGCCGGAGGCCATCCACGTCGCAGGGGGGACGCTCGGCACCGCCGCCGGGATCGCGGTCGGCTGCGCGCTCGCGGGGCTCGTGACCCGCGTCCGCGCGGTGCGCATCACGAGCCGCCTCATCGCGAACGACCGCGCGCTGCGCCGGCTCGTGGCCGGGACGGTCCGACTGTTGCATGCCGCCGGGATCCCCGCGCCGCCGCCGCAGGCCGCGCTCGACCGCGTCCGGGTCAGTCACGACCAGATCGGCGAGGGGTACGGCCGCCCGACCGCACGGGCAGGCGCAGCCACGGAGGCGTTCGCCGCCGCCGGCGTCGCCCTCGACCCGACCTACACGTCGAAGGCCGCGGCCGACTTCCTCGACGCGGCGGCACGGCCGAACGACGGGGTGCGCCTATTCTGGAACACCCTGAGCGGCGTGGAGCCGGATGCACCCGACGCCATTCCGACCGACGACCTCCCCCGCCCGTTCCGCCGCTACCTCGCCGGCGGGTGACGCCGGCCGGAACGCCGGGCATCAAGTCGGAACGAACGTCGTCGCAGCGACGTCGCACACGACACGCGAACCCTGGAGCGAACCATGATCCGCGCACTCGAACCGATCCGCCGCACCGCTTTTGCGGCGCTCGCGCTCGCACCCGTGCTCCTCCTCCTCACGGCGTGCGGCGGCCGCGCCGAGCCCGAACGCCCCGCGCCCGCCACCGCCGAGCGCGTCGAGGACCCGCTCGAGCCGTCCGCGGCCGCGCGCCGGACCGCCGACCGCGTCACGCTGACCGGGCTCGAGCTCGGCACCATGTGGACGTTCGAGAACCCGCCGATCGACTACTGGCGCCGGACCTACGGCTTCGAGGCGACGCCCGAGTGGCTCGAGCACGTGCGCCTCGCCTCCGTCCGCTTCGGCCAGATCTGCTCTGCCTCGTTCGTGTCGCCCGACGGGCTCGTGATGACCAACCACCACTGCGCCCGCGATTGCATCGAGGCGGTCTCGACGGCACAGAACGACTACGTCATCGAGGGCTACTACGCCGGCTCCCGCGACCGCGAACTGCTCTGCCCCGATCTCTACCTCGACCAGCTCGTCCGCATCGACGACGTGACCCAGCGCGTCCAGGCCGCCACCGCGGGGCAGGACCCGACCGCAGCAGCACGATCGAGGGAAGCCGTGATCGAGGTGATCACATCCGAATGCGAGCAGTCGACCGGGTTCGAGTGCCAGGTCGTCCCGCTCTTCCACGGCGGGCAGTACCGCCTTTACCAGTACCGCCGCTACCAGCCCGTCAAGCTCGTCTTCGCGCCCGAGCTCCAGGCCGGCTTCTACGGCGGCGACCCGGACAACTTCACCTACCCACGCTACGCCCTCGACGTCGCCTTCGTGCGCGCCTACGACACAGACGGCAACACGCCCGCGCGCACGCCGAACTACTTCAGGTGGGACGACGACGGCGCGCGCGAGGGCGAGCTCGTTTTCATCACCGGCAACCCCGGTTCGACCAGCCGCCAGATCACGGTCTCGCAGCTCATGTACGAGCAGCAGTACCGCCACCCGTTCCTGATCCAGTACCTCGAAGGCCAGCGCGACTTCCTGCGCTGGGTCGCCGCACGGGGCCCCGAGGCCGAACGCCAGGTCCGCGACCAGCTCTTCAGCATCGAGAACAGCATCAAGGCCTACTCCGGCCAGTACGCCGGGCTGCGCGACACCACACTGGTCGGCACCAAGATCCTTTGGGAGCGGGAGTTCCGCCGCCGGGTCGAGGCCGACGCCTCGCTGCGCGACCAGTACGGCGACATCTGGGACGAGATGGCCGACGTCCAGCGCGAGAAGCTCTACGTAGCCCCGCGCCTCAACGTCAACAACTGGCAGTTCCTCGGCGACCCGTACTCCCAGCTCGCGGGCACCCTCGTCCGGTACGTCCGCGAGACCGCGCGCCCGGAGTCCGAGCGCCTCGAGGGCTTCCGCCCGCAGGAGGTCGGGCCCACCGAACAGCTCCTGCGCCAGTCCACGCCCGTCAATCCCGAGATCGGCGCACGCACGCTCGCGATCCGGCTCGACCTGGCCCGCCGCTGGCTGCCGCCCGACGACCCGTTCATCCGCCTCGCCTTCCAGGACGGCGAAACGCCGCTCCAGGCCGCGGAGCGCCTGGTCCGCACCACCCGCGTCGCAGACGTACAGTTCCGCGAATCGCTGATCCAGGGAGGCCCCTCGGCCGTCGATGCGAGCCAGGACCCCATGATCCGCCTCGCGCGGCACATGGACGACGAACTCCGCCGGCTCGAGCCGCGTATGCAGGCGCTCAACGACGAGCAGGCCGTCCTCCAGGAGCGACTGGCCCGCGCCCTCTTCGCCGTCTACGGCACCCAGCTCCCGCCCGATGCGACCTTCACCCTCCGCATCAGCGACGGCGTCGTGAGACGTTATCCGTACAACGGCACCGTCGCGCCGCCGCACACCACCTTCTACGGCCTCTTCGACCGCGCCGCGAGCTTCAACAACGCGGAGCCGTGGACCGTCCCCGAGACGTTCGCCCGCCGCCGCGAACGCATCGAGATGGGCACGCCGATCAACTTCGTGACCACCAACGACATCACCGGCGGCAACAGCGGCAGCCCCATGATCGACCGCGAGGCCCGCGTCGTCGGCGTCGCCTTCGACAGCAACATCGAAGGCCTGCCCAACGAGTTCCTCTTCCGCACCGAGACCGGCGCCCGCGCCGTCGGCGTCCACTCCGCCGGGATCCTCATGGCGCTGCGGCAGATCTACCAGGCGGACGCGCTGGTGAGGGAGTTGACGGGGCGCTAGTCGGCCGCTGGCGGGGCTCGGCGGGCCCCGGCAGGCGCGCTGTCGGCGCGCGGGCGCGGCCGGCTGCGCCGGCGGGTGACGGCCGCCGCTGACGCGGCGGCGGGCCGCGGAGATCCCTTCGGGACCGTGGGAACGGCCCCGCTGCGCGCGGCGGGTGACGGCCGTCCGCTACGCGCGCGGTGGGGCGGCAGGAAGTCGTGGCCACGCCGCGCCGACTCCCGACCAACAATTCCTGCAGACAGAGCGCGACGGCTCGTGTGGTGGATGTAGGATGGCTCCGGATCGGGCTCCCGATTTCCGAACGCGCCGCCCCATGTCCCATCCAAACATGGTTCCCGCCACCCGACACCTGAAACCCAAGTCCCAAGACCT
>CAYPGK010000056.1:0-20518 GCA_964410055.1 uncultured Gemmatimonadaceae bacterium
CCCAACCGCCGGTTTTGGAGACCGGTGCTCTACCAATTGAGCTACGGACCTACGCCATGGCCAGGGACGGAATCGAACCGCCGACACCACGATTTTCAGTCGTGTGCTCTACCAACTGAGCTACCTGGCCGTCGAACCCGCAGTCTCATCCGGCAGGGCCTGCGTTGCCGTAAAAAGCCCCGCCGGCGTTGTTGGCGCGGGCGGGGCGGGACGGCGAAACGCAGTGCCGGCCCTACCGGTGCGCCCAACCCGTGCGGGAGTCGGCGTCCGATCGCGGTGCCCCGGCGGACGACGCCGTTGCATGCGAAGCGTATCGCAACTGCGGACGGCGTGCCAGCATAGCGGCTCCCTCGATCGAGTTCCCGGACCGAGTCCGGGACGCAGTAGCGGGGGCGGGATTTGAACCCGCGACCTCCGGGTTATGAGCCCGGCGAGCTACCAGACTGCTCCACCCCGCGTCATTGGTCAGGACGAGAATTATAACGGATCGTCCTTCCGGTGTCAACCCCGCGCGGCGCCTCCGAAGGTGCTTCGCGGGAGCCCAAAAAGATACATGATCGGCGCGGGAAGTCAAGGACCGTGCCGGGATTCCCAACGCGTGCGACGGGCGCGTGCGTACGGATGAGGATGGTGGCCGCATCCAGCGAAAACGGCTGCGAGAGGACGTGCGCCCATGCCCGCGCGACCGGGTGACCACCGGGGCCCCGACGAATCGGCCCCGGTGGTCCCGGCGCGTGGGTTGGCCTCCGCTGATCGCAGCGCGCGTGGATCAGGACCCGGTGATCGCGGCGCGTGTGGCGGAGACGGCGTCGTCCGAAGGCGCGTCGGGCGGCTCGACGTGGGTGACCCAGGGCTGGATCTGGAGCTGCGCCTGGACGCGACGCGCGAGCTCGAGTGCGTCGACGCGGCTGGGGCTGGCGCCGATCCGGACGCGGTGGATGGTGCGGCCGCCGAGCGTCACGGTGCTGACCCAGACGGGCGCGCCGAGGGTGCGGGCGCGCTCGGCGAGGGTGCTGGCGGCGGTGGCGTCGACGTATGCGGCGATCTGGACGGTGTAGAGGCGTTCGCTGGCGACGATGCTGGTCGTGGGTGCGGTCGGGGCGGTCCGCTGGGCGAGCGCGCGTTCGAGCGCATCGACGCGGGCCTCGAGTGCGGCGATGTCGTCGGTACATGCGCAGGGCTGCGGTGCGACCGGCTCGGGGCGCTCATCGGTGCTGGCGAACCGGACGGGCGCAGGCGCTTCGGGCTCGGGCTCCGGGGTGGGTCGGGGCGCGGCCGCGAGGACCGGCGGCGTCGAGGTCCGGCCGGTGCGGATCATGATGGCGAGGCGCCCGACGACCTGGTGCACGGGGCTGAGCCCTTCCGTGGCCGCCGGGTCGCCGAAGGGGCTCTTGATGAAGATGCGGTCGCCGACCTCGATCTGGAGGCCGAGGGGGCTGGATGCGAAGAGGTCCGCGCCCGCGGCGACCGAGGCAATGGGCCGGGTCACGGGGTTCTTGTGATAGTCGTCCCGGGCGGGGTTCGCACCCTGCGGGGAATTGCTGTGGATCACGCCGCCGCCGGCGGCGATGTAGGGCGCGAAGAACCGCCCGGGTTCAGCCGGGAGGAGACGAACGAGGAGCGCGAGTTCGCCCGAGTACAGCTTGAAGGGGGAGCGGCTCCCGGTCTCGAGCCGTCGGTCGGCGTAGGAGGCGCCGAGGCGCAGCCCGACGCGGCCGTTGCCGGCCCATTGGTCGACGTTGAGGCCGGCGAGCCAGTTGGTCTCGAAGCGGGTTTCGATCGACTCCGACGGCGACAATTCACTGAACCACGATCCTCCGCCGTAGAGCCCGAGCGCTTGGCGGTGATTCTGCGCGGAGAGGGTGCCGGCGTTGAGCAATAGGAATCCTGCCGTGGCCAGCGTCGTCAACGACTTCCGCATCTGTCGGCCTCCTTGCCAGGTTTCGCTTCATCACGATTCGCCGCCGCCTGAGCGTCGGCGGCGGGTCCGGGCCGGCCCGCTCCGGTGCAGGATCCGGGCTCCCGTGCCGGGCGCCGCTGAAGGGCGCGCAAATCGGCATACTTGCGCGAATTTGCGTCCGTGTGCCTGCCGGGCGCAACCTTTTCGCCGCGCAAAGTTTCGGAAAATCGTTTCGGAATCGGAAAAAGGTTAGCGCTATGCGTCGATCCGGGCGCGTACCTCGTCGGCATCGGCCGGGCGGTTCCAGGCGGTGTAGAGGGCGACGAGTGCGGCGCGCGCCGCCCGGCGGAGGGCGCCGGGGAGGTTCGATGCGTCTTCCACGGCATCGAGGAGTTCGCGGGCGAGCCTGTCGGCCTCGTCGAACCTGCGTTGGGCGGTCAGGGATTCGACGAGGAGGATACGAGAGCGGAGGGTCGAGGGGTGATTCGGCGCGAGCGCCCGCTCCCGGATGGCCAGGGCCTCCCTGAGGAGGGCTTCGGCTTCGCTCTCGCGGCCCCTCGCTCGCAGGGTCGTTGCGACGTTGCTGGCGAGGGACGCGATCACGGGGTGTTCGTCGCCGACGAGGCGGCGGCCCATGGCGAGGCTTTCCTGCTGGAGGCCGAGCGCTTCGTCAATACGGCCGCGACCGCGCAGCAGCGCGCCTAGATTGTTCAGCACGACGATGGTCTGCATGTGGTCGCCCTGGTAGAGCGCATGGCTGACGGCGAGGGCCTCGCGGTAGGCGGCCTCGGCCTCGTCGAGCTTGCCGTTCCTGGCGAGGACCATTGCGAGAGTGTTGAGTGCGGTGAAGACCGAGCGGTGCGCCTCGCCGCGGACGCGTCGGTTGACCTCGACCGACCGGCGTGCGACCTCCTCGGCGGCGTCGTAATCCTCGCGGTCGTAGAGGAGGAGGGCGAGGGTGTTGAAGGCGGAGAGTGCCTCCGGGTGCTCCTCACCGACGGTCGCGCGGTAGATCTCGATCGCCTCGCGCAGGTAGAGCTCGGCCTCATCCAGGCGTTGGAGCTCGACGAGGAGGACGGCGAGGTTGGCGAGAGCGACGCCCGTCTGGGGGTGAATGTCGCCGAGTGTGTTGCGTGCGATGTCGACCGCCTCGCGGCGGAGCGGCTCGGCCTCCGCGAATCTGCCCTGTCCCTGTAGCGTGTTGGCGCGGCTGGTCAGGATCCCGATCATCTGTTGATCGGGCCGATCGGTGCGCGCGCGGAGGATGTCGACCGCCTCGGCCAGGACCGAATCGGCCTCGCCGAAGCGGCTGGCGAGGCGCAAGGTCTCGCCGAGGTCGGCCAGGGCCTTGGCGACCTCGGGGTGGCGTGGACCCAGGCGAATGCGTCGGGTCGCTATGGCGGCGCGCAGGAGGGAGTCGGCGCGCTCGTACTTGCCGAGGTCGCGATGGACGAGGGCAAGGAGCGCCTGGGTTTCGGCGACGTCGAGGTGGTCGGGCCCGTGTTGGCCGGAACGGATCGCGAGGGCCTGGGAGAGGAGCGTGTCGGCCTCGTGGAAGAGGGCGAGGTTGCGGTAGACGCTGCCGAGGACCGTGAGCATGCGCGCCTGTATGGCGGGTTGGGCCGAGAGTTCGTCCCGGACGCGAACGGCGCCGAGGTCGACGATGGCGCGGACACGCATGGTGTCGAGCCGTTCGGGGGACTTGCCGTAAGGGTCGGGCGCGCGGAAGAGGTCTTCGAGGAAAGCGGAGACCTGGAGGGCGACGTCGCGTTCCTGTCGTGTGTGCCGCGCCTGCCAGAGCGCCGCGCCGAGGCCGGTGACGAGGGAGAGTGCGACGAGGGCGGCGGCCGCGACGCCAGCGCGGTGCCTGCGTACGAACCGCGTGGCGCGGTAAGCGAAGCCGGCCGGCCGGGCGCGGACGGGCAGGCGGTCGAGATAGCGACCGAGGTCGTCTGCCAGGTGCGCGGCCGAGGGGTATCGCCGGTTCGGGTCTTTCTCGGTCGCGGTCAGGACGATGGTGTCGAGGTCGCCCCGGAGCTGGCGGCCGAGGGAGAGCGGCGTCGTGGCGCGGGCGCGAGCGATGTCCTCGGCGTCTGAGAGCGAACGCGTGACGGCGGCGCTCGGCGGCGCGGGCATCGTGTCGACGACGGCCCTCTCCAGTTCGACCGCGGAACGGCCGCGGAACTCGTAGGCGCGCCTGCCGGAGAGGAGCTGGTAGAGGACCAGGCCGAGGCCGTACACGTCGGTGGCCGTCGTCACCGGCGCGCCTAGGACCTGCTCGGGCGCGGCGTACTCCGGCGTGAGCAGGCTCAGGCCGGTGCGCGTGGGGGCGGCCGCCCCGGCGTCGGAGTCGTCCAGGAGCTTGGCGATGCCGAAGTCCAGGAGCTTCACTGTGCCCGTGGCGGTGACCAGGATGTTCGCCGGCTTGATGTCCCGGTGCACAATGAGGCGGCGGTGCGCGTAGTCGACGGCGTGGCACGCCTCGCGGAAGAGGGCGACGCGTTCGCGGATGCCGAGGCGATGCCGGTCGCAGTAGTCGGTGATCGGCTCGCCGTCGACGTACTCCATGACGAGGAAGGGGCGCCCGTCCTCGGTCACGCCGCCGTCCAGTAGCCGCGCGATGTTCGGGTGGACGAGCGACGCCAGGATCTGGCGTTCCCGTCGGAAGCGCCTCAGGACCTCGTCGGTGTCCATACCCCGTTTGACGACCTTGACGGCGACGCCCATGTCGAACTCGCCGTCGGCGCGCTCGGCGCGGTAGACGGCGCCCATCCCGCCGCGTCCGATCTCCTCGAGGATGCGATACGCGCCGATGCGCGAGCCGGGCGGGAGCGCGTCCCGGTCCTCCTCGTGGACATCTTCTCGCCAATCGGCGAGGAGCGAGGCGGCGAAGGAGTCGACGGAGTCGCCGATGACGGCCTCGGCCTCGCTGGCGCCGCGCAGGAGTTCGAGGACGGTTTCGAGGAGCGCGTCGTCGCCCTCGCATTCGCGTTCGAGGAAGGCGGTGCGTTCTTCGGGTGCGAGGTCCAGCGCGGCTGCGAAGAGCGCGTCGATCCGCTTCCAGCGTTCGGGGGAGAGGCCGTCGAGGGGCATGGTGGCGGTGTCCGGGGTCAGTCGCGCATGGCGTGGTAGAGCCAGGCGCGGGCGCGCGTCCAGTCGCGCTTGACGGTCGGAAGCGAGTAGCCGGTCGCGGCCGCGATCTCGTCGTAGGTCAGGCCGCCGAAGAATCGGAACTCGACCAGGCGAGCCAGTCGGTCGTCGTACTCGGCGAGTCGTTCGAGCGCTTCGTTCAGGGCGAGCAGATCGGCGGCGCGGTCGTCCGTCGCGATCTGGACGCCGTCGAGCGGCCGATGCTCCGCATCGCCGCCGCGCTTCTGGGCGGAGCGGGCGCGGGCGTAGTCGATGAGGATGAATCGCATCGCCCGCGAGGCGAGCGCGAGGAAGTGGGCGCGGTCGCTGAAGGCGATGCGCGACTGGTCGACGAGCTTGAGGTAGGCCTCGTGCACCAGCACGGCGGTGTTCAACGTCTCGCCATGAGCGCTACGCATCAACCGTTGCCGTGCGACCTGACGCAATTCGTCGTACAGCCGCCCGTACAGGAGGTCGAACGCCTCCCGGTTGCCGGCGTTGGCGGAGATCAGGAGTTGTGTCGTGTCCGCTGTGTGCGACATCCGCGGCCGTGGTCGGGACTCGGGGTGGGTGCGGGGAGGGGTAGAAGAAGGATCGGCGAGGCAGGGGCGATTTGTCAAGGCGGATGTTCGCCGGGCGCGAGTGGGGCGGGACGAACGGGTCTCGCGGAGGCCGGACTGCGCACGATCCTTTTTGCCACCGGAATCCGATAAGGGAGGTAGGAGGCCGGTATTCCGGGCTCCGAATACCTCAGCCGGAGTGGAGAACCATGCGGACATGGATCGGGGCGTTGCTGATCGCGGCGCTGCCCGGCATTGCCGGGGCGCAGTCGCTGGGCGGAGAGTACGTGTTCCAGAGCCCGAACGGGCCGGTGAGACTCGTGCTGGAGCAGGGCGCGGGGAACGTCGTGACGGGGGTGCTGCGCGGCGCGGATGGGAGCGAACTGCGGCTCCAGGGCGAGCTCGATGCGGTGGGCCGGGTGATCGGCACGATCTCGGTAGGGGGCGGGACGGGGTGGTTCGCCGCCGGGATCGTCAACGGCCAGCTCTTGATGGCCGTCGCCGAGATCGATCCCGCGACCGGACAGCCGGACATGGAAAACGGCTGGTCGCTCACGTTCGAGCGGGTGGGCGGCATGGGCCAGGGTGGCGGTGCGGCGGGTGGAGCGATGGGGATCGGGCAGGGCGCCGCGATGGGTGGATCGATGGGGCAGGGAGCCACGATGGGCGGCCAGCCCGGCCTGGCGGAGGACTCGCCGCTGATCCGCGAATGGCGACAGCATCTGAGCGGGAGGAAGGTGTCTTTCCGGGAGAGTTATTCCAGCTTCGACGTTCGCGGCGCCGGCGGCTACGCTATGCGGTGGGACGCCTATCTCTGCACCGACGGCACCCTCGTTTTCGATCGGTCGTCCCATGTGGGCGTGGATGCGGGTGGCGTGTTCGGGTACAGCGGCGGTGCCGGGATGACGACCGGCACGTGGAAGCTGGTCGAGCAGATGGGGCAGGTCTACATCGTGTACCAGATGTCCGACGGCACGTCGGACTATGCGCGGCTGCAGTACCAGAACGGGGCGACGTATCTGGAAGGCGAACGCGTGTACGTCACGAACGAGAACCCGTATTGCCGGTGAAAGGGCGAGAGATGAGGCACACCAGGTTGCTGGTCGCGGCCGTGCTGTTGCTCCTGCCGGCGCGTGTGGATGCGCAGACGAAGGCGATCGACTGCGGTGGGTTGGACCGGGGTTACCAGGCGTGGATCGATGCCGGAGCCACGGCCGCCGTCACGGCATGGATCGCGGACTCGCCGATCTCGAACGCCGACGACCTGATCCCGGTGATGAGCCGTTTCGAGGCACAGTACGGGAAGATCCGGGGCTACGAGGTGATCCGGGACGTGAAGATCGGCCAGTCGCTAAGGCGCATCTACGTGATGGCGCTCCACGACATCGCGCCTACGTTCGCCTATTACGATTGTTACCGGACCGGCAATCGGTGGACGGTGACGAACATCCGCCTGAACTCGGACGGCGAGCAGATCCTTCCGGCCGAGGTGCACTGGACGGGATCGGGCGCAGTCGGCCGCTGATCGCGAGGTCTGGGCTACGCGTGGGCCCGATCGCGCCGTGGGCGTCGGGACGTGATGATGCGCCGACGCGTGCGGGGCGGTCGGGCTCGGCGTATACTTGGGGAGCTGCGCACGCGGCGTGGCGTGTGTCCTCGCCCTGCCGGTGCGCGATCCGCGACCCCAGCCAGGAGCGCCAGATGTTGCGAAAGTCCGAGAATCGCCATGTTCCGACGTCCTCGCCCATGCACCTGCTCGTCCCCGTCATGCTCTTCGGCGCCACGGCGTGCGGAGCGGGGGGCACCGCGGATGCCGAGCGCGAGGCGGCCGCGGAGCGGGTGGCGACGGTCCGCATCGCCGAGCCTGCCGACGGTGCGGAGCTGCGCGGCGAGGTCCGCGTGGTGCTGGCGGCCGAGAACATCGAGATCGCACCCGCGGGCGACACACGGCCGAACTCGGGACACCACCATCTGTTCCTGAATCGTGAGACCACGCCGCTGGGTGAGCCGATCCCGGCGGGAGAGCCGGACATCATTCACCTGGGGCAGGCGCAGACGGAGCACGTGTTCCGGGACCTGCCGCCGGGCGAGTACACGCTGGTGGCTGTGATCGGAGATTTCGCGCACCGCGTGATCCCGCAGGCCACGGACACGGTTCGGTTCCGGGTCGTGGCCGCGGAGCCCTGAGCCAGGACCGCAGTCGGCTCCAACCCTTCGACCGCGGCCGGTCGTGAGGGGTGTGCTGCGTGCGACCCGTGCGCGGCAGCCCTTTCCGACCGGCCTCGTATCTCTTCGGCCCTCCCTCCCTCCTGCCCCTGGCGCGTCGCCCCCTGCCTCGTAGGCAGTCTCTCCCTCACAGGCAGTTCCTCACTCACCGACAGTTCCTCCGGCGATGCGAGCCAATGCAACTTCGTGAGACGCTCCGCCCCCACCTCCGCCGCGCCTCGTGATCCCCGCCGTCGCTTTTTTCCGATAACAAGGTTGGAAGCGAGTGCGTGCGTTCCCGGGGCCGGGCGGACCCGGCCGAGGGCCGTTCGGTGTTCGGGGCGAGATCACCAGATCAGGAGCGATCCAATGAATAGAGCGCAAGACCCAATCCGTCGGGCCATGGCGATCGTGTGCGTACCCCTCGTGGCCGCGTGTGCATTCCTCGTGGCTGCGTGCGGAGACGATGGGGGCGGGATGACGGAGCCGGATCTGAACCCGAACCCGGCGCAGGAGGATCAGAAGGTCGCGACGGTGGAGCTCACGCCGGCGAACGTTGCTCTCTCGTCACTGGGGTCCAGTACCACGCTCACGGCGGTTGCGAAGGACGAAAAAGGCAACGTGCTGGACAACGTCCGGTTCGTCTGGCAGTCGTCGGATCCGTCGGTCGTGGTGGTGGACTCGGTGGGGCGTGTGGTCTCGAAGGGGCCGGGGACGGCAGTGGTGACCGCGGTGGCCGGTGGGATTCCCGGGCACGTTCCCGTGACGGTGACACAGACGGCGGCCTCTCTCGCGTTCCGGGTCCATCCGGCCGACGCCGTGGCGGGCGCTGCGCTCTCGCCGGCGATCCAGGTGGAGATCCGGGATGAGGCGGGACACCGGGTGAAGAGTGCGACGGATGCGGTGACGCTCTCGCTCGTCGGCGGAGGACAGGGAGTGGAGCTCGAGGGGACGCGGACGGTCAACGCCGTCGATGGTGTTGCGACCTTCAGCGGCCTCGTCGTGGAGCGAGCGGGAGACGGCTACCGGGTGAGGGCGCGCGTGGGGGCGCTGGAGACGGTCGAGAGCGAGGCGTTCGGGGTCGTGCCGGCTGCACCGGCGAAGCTCGGGTTCCTGTCCGTGCCGGAGGAGGTGGTGGCGGGCGATACGTTCGAGGTGCGGGTCGGGGTGCAGGACGTGTACGGGAACGTGGTGCCCGCGGCGGGTGGTCGGCCTGCCCTGTCGCTCGCCTCCGGGCCGGAGGGAGCGGAGCTGGAAGGGGATCTGGAGGTGGAGGCCGAGGCCGGCGTTGCGGTCTTCGAGGTGGTGCTGGAGCGAGCGGACAGTGCGTACGTACTGGCGGTGATGGCGCCCGGACTGGAAGCAGGGTGGAGCGAGCGCTTCCGGATCGTGCCTCGTGAGCCCCATCGGCTCGTCTTCATCGACCCACGGGACTCGGTCGATGTCGGGTGGTTCTACACGTACACGGTCGGCGTAGCGGACACGTTCGGCAATCTCGTTCGCGGGATCGACAGTGTGACCGTCACGGTCCAGTATGCCGCCTACTACGTACCGGTCAAGGACACGACCGTGGTGATGATGGACGGGGAGGCGTCGTTCCAGCACATGCCCCTGACCCCGTGGGGCGACGCGACCCAATCGGGCGAGAGGCTGACGGTACGGGCGCCCGACGAGAACTGGGGCTCGGCATGGTTCGAACCGATCGTTCACGTGGAATGGCGATCGGTGGTGTCCGGCCCCGATCGTACCTGCGGGATCGTGCAGAACCAGCGGCTCTACTGCTGGGGCAACGCGACCAAGGGCCGTCTGGGTACGGACTGGGGGCCGAGCTACCTTCCCAACCCGGTCGCCGGCGGCAAGCGCTGGCAGCAGGTCGTAATCGGGCGGGACCACACCTGCGCCAGGGACAACAGCGGGGTGGTCCATTGCTGGGGCGGCAACGAGTTCGGCCAACTCGGCATCAACGATGCCTCCGTCGAGTACGCGACCGAGCCGACGGCGGTGGATACGCATCAGCGATTCTCGGAGATCGCGGCGGGGGAATATCACACGTGTGGAGTGACGCGTGAGACGAATCGCGTATTCTGCTGGGGACGCAACGATCACGGGCAACTCGGGAGCGCCGGCGGGGATGCGTACGCGCCGAGGCCTGCCGATTCGGACCTGGAATTCGAACGGATCGCCGCCGGGGGCAACCACACGTGCGCACTCAGAAACAAGGTCGGGATCTACGGTCATGCATACTGCTGGGGGGACAACGCGTTCGGTCAGCTCGGCAACCGGAGCACGATGCCCAGCAGCGCTCCGGACAGCGTCGCCTTCTCCGGCGAGTTCCGAAGGATCGCTGCGGGGACCAGTCACACCTGCGGGATCGGGGAACAGGGCGTGGTCTACTGTTGGGGTTCGAACGCTCACAACCAGCTCGGGATCGGTATGGGAGGTGCGATGGACTCGGTTCCGAGAGGGCTCGATCCGGAACGGATCAACGCCCGGGAGATCACGGCGGGCGAGAATCACACATGCATCATCACCGATCGCATGTGGCGTCCCTACTGCTGGGGTGCGAACGACTTCGGCCAGCTCGGCAGGGGGGACACGTTCGGCCACCCCGATCCAATGCCGGTCATGATCGATGCCAGGTTCAATTCGATCAGCGCCGGTTCGACGCACACCTGCGCGGCCGTCCAGCTCGGTCCCGCCTACTGCTGGGGAAGCAACGCGAACGGGCAACTGGGGCTCGGCGGATTCGTGGATCGGGTCTACTACCTCCCTCGGCCGGTAGGACTGGGCGGCGGTTGACCCACCGATCCAGGAACAGGTGAGACAATGGGGCGGGGCCGAGATCGGCTCCGCCCCATTCGATTCCCTCCGAGGGCGACCGGCGTTCAGCCGACGACCAGGTTGATCAATCTGTCCGGCACGAAGATCACCTTCCGGACCTGCTTGCCGTCGACGAACCGCAGCACGTTCTCGTCGGCGAGCGCCGCGGCCCGGGCATCGTCCTCGGTGATCCCGCGCCGCATCGGGATCCGCGCGCGGACCTTCCCGTTGACCTGGACGACGAACTCGACGACGTCGACCGTCGCCTTCTCAGGGTCGTAGGCGGGCCAGTTGCCGCCGGGGACGGAGCGCCAGCCGCCGGGGCGGAGCTGGCCTTCGGCCGCGGGGCCGGTGGGGCGCTCGAAGATGCTCTTCTCGTGCCCCAGTCGCTCCCAGAGCTCCTCCGCCAGGTGCGGCGCGAAGGGCGCAATCAGGACGACGAGCGGCTCGACCTCGGAGCGGTTCGCCTTGCGCCCGCCCTCACGGACCGCGTTCAGGTACTCCATCATCGCCGCGATCGCGGTGTTGTAGTCGAGGGACGCGACGTCCTCGGTCACCTTCCTGATCGTGGCGTGGAGCTTCTGCTCGAGCGCGCCCTCGATCTGTGCATCGCCCAGCTCCTCGACGGGGACGACGGTGTCCCAGAGGCGCTTGAGGAAGTTGTACGGGCCCTGTAGCCCCAGGTCGCGGAAGTCGCCGCCCTCCTGGTACGGGCCGAGGAACATCAGGTAGGTGCGGAACGTGTCCGCGCCGTAGCGCTCGATGTACTCGTCCGGGATCACCACGTTGCCCCGGCTCTTCGACATCTTCGCGCCTTCCTTGATGATGAGCCCGTGCTTGCGGAAGCGCACGAACGGCTCCTCGAAGTCGATGTGCCCGAGGTCGTGAAGCACCATCGTGATGAAGCGGCTGTAGAGGAGGTGCAGCACGGCATGCTCCTCGCCGCCGATGTACATGTCGACGGGGAGCCACTTCTTCGTGAGCTCGGGGTCGAAGGGCACGTCCTCGCGGTTCGCCGACGGGTAGCGCAGGAAGTACCACGCGCTGTCGAGGAAGGTATCGCTCACGTCGGTCTCGCGCCGGGCCTGCTCGCCGCACTGCGGACAAGGGACGCGGTACCACTCCTCGACGCGGGCGAGCGGGCTCACGCCGCTCTCGTCGGGCTTGTAGTTCTCGACGAACGGCAGCTCGACCGGCAGGTCCTCCTCGGGGACGGGGACAGTGCCACAGGCGTCGCAGTAGATGATGGGGATCGGCGGGCCCCAGTAGCGCTGGCGCGAGATGCACCAGTCGTGGAGGCGGTAGTTGACGCGGACCCTGGCCAGCCCCCGCTCCTCGAGCCACCTGGTGATCGCCTTCTTGGCCTCCTCCCACGGCATCCCGTTGAACTGGTCGGAGTTGACCAGGACGCCCTCGCCGACGTAGGCCTCGTGGAGCGGGGTGCCCTCGTGGTCCCCCTCGCCCGCGACGACGCGCTTGATCGGGAGCGAGAACTTCTGTGCGAACTCGAAGTCTCGCTGATCGTGGCCGGGGACCGCCATGATGGCGCCGGTGCCGTACTCCATGAGCACGTAGTCGGCGATCCAGACGGGGATCTCCTCGCCCGTGGCCGGGTTGATCGCGTAGCCGCCGGTGAAGACGCCGGTCTTCTCCTTGTCGGTCTTCTTGCGCGTGACCAGGTCGGTCGTGGCGACCTTCGCGCGGTAGGTCTCGACGGCCTCGCGCTGTTCGTCGGTGGTCAGCTCGTCGACGAGCGGGTGCTCGGGCGCGAGGACCATGAAGGTCGCGCCGAAGATCGTGTCCGGGCGCGTGGTGAAGACGCGGATGACGGGGCGGTCCGCATGGAGCTGCGCCGGCTCGTGGCGGTCCTCGGCGACGCGGCGACGGGCGATCGGGAACTCGATCTCGGCGCCCTCACTCCGGCCGATCCAGTTCTCCTGCGCCTTCTTCGTCGTCTCCGACCAGTCGATCCAGGAGAGGTTGTCGAGGAGCCGCTGGGCGTACTTCGTGATGTTGAAGAACCACTGCGAGAGGAAGCGCTGCTCGACCGGCGTGCCGCAGCGCTCGCACTCGCCGGCGATGACCTGCTCGTTCGCGAGCACGGTGTGGCAGCCGGGGCACCAGTTGACCGGCGCCTCCTTCTTCTCCGCGAGCCCCGCCTTGTAGAGTTGCAGGAAGAGCCACTGCGTCCACTTGTAGTAGCGCGGGTCGGTGGTGTCGACGGTGTGGTCCCAGTCGTACATCGCGCCGGTGCGCTTGAGCTGCCGCGTGAAGTTGGCAACGTTGCGCGGGATCAGCTCCATCGGGTGGGTGCCGATCTTGAGCGCGAAGTTCTCCGAGTGGATGCCGAAGGCATCGAAGCCGATCGGCTCGAAGACGTCGTCGCCCTGGAGGCGCCGGAACCGGCCGTGCACGTCCGCGCCGGTGAAGGCGTAGATGTTCCCGACGTGCAGCCCCTCGGCGGAGGGGTAGGGGAACATCATCAAGTTGTAGAACGGGCGTTCGGCGCGGGCGAGGGCTTCATCGGTGTAGGTGTTGGTCCCTCGCTCCGCCCACCGGCTCTGCCATTTCTCCTCGATCTCGGTGGGTCGGTACGTCTCGTCGGTGCCGTGGTTCATCGTGGCGTCAATCGTTGAAGCGTCGCGGTTTTTCGCCAAACCATACACTATAGCGGATGGGGGGTGCCGGAACAACGGGCGGCAGCCCCGGGAGGGCCGCAACGAAGACGCCGCGGCGTCAGGGTGCGGTCGCGGTCGGGCGGTCGGGGCGCGAGTCGGCGAGAGCCGCGACGGCGGCGAAGGGATCGTCTGCCGAGGCGACGGCCCGGCGGATGGCGGCGATGGTGGCGGGCAGGTCCCCGCCGTGACGTGCGAGGGCTTCGTCGAAGAGATCGAGGCGGTCGTAGTAGAGGCGCCAGGCGATCAGACGCGCGTTGTTGGGCTGGATCTGCGCAAGGCCGCGGTAGCCGGCGGTGGAGAAGCGGGTTGCGTAATACTCCCCGTAGCGCTCGCGGGCGCGTGCGTACGCCTCCTCGCGGAGCTCGATGCGCTGCTCGGGTGTGAGTTCGGTGCGGGCGTAGGCGTCTTCCAGGTCCGCGATCAGCTCGGCGAGGAACTGGCCGAAGAGGATGTTGTCCGACCACTGCTCCTTCGCCTCTCTGCACCGCTCGCCATCCTCGCCCTCGATCCCGCAGAAGAACAGGATGGCGCCGCGGTCGCCCACGAAGTTGGCGAAGCTCTCGTTGAAGGCGACCTGGCTCGGGACGAAGAGGGTGTTGTGCGCCAGCTCGTGGATCACGGTAGAGACGAGGGCGACGTCGTCGTAGCGAAGCAAAGTCGAGAGGAGCGGGTCGTTGAACCAGCCGAGGGTGCTGAAGGCGCTGGTCGGGCGGACGTAGACGTCGTACCCCGCGCGCTCGAGCTTTTGGGCTTCGCGGTGTGCGGCATCGGCATCGAAGAAGCCCTTGTAGGGGACGCGGCCGACGATCGGGAACCACCAGGTGACCGGCTCGAAGCGGTCACGGTAGGCGGCGGACAGGACGAGCGCGAGCGTGTCCCGGTCGATCCAGGAGTACGTCGTGTAGCTCTCTCCTGCATCGAGGTCGAGCATCTCGCTCGCGAAGGTCCGCGCCTGGAGGACGAGGGAGAGCTTGTGCCGCACTTCCTCGCTCGTGGCCGGGTCGCCGACCACGCGCTCGATCGGCTGGCGCCGGCTCAGGATACGCGCCTCCTCCACTCCGGCACGCAGGACGTACGTGGGGGAGCAGGTCAACGACGCCGCCGCGAGCCCCGCGGCGAGCAGCAGAAAGGCCAGCTTTTTCTTCATACGCCTCGTCCCGGGTCCGTCCGAGTTACACACCGGCGGCCGCCGGCGGTTCCACGAACCATACCGCCTCTTCCGTACCGCCCCGATCCGGCCTAGATTCTCAGGGCATGGAGCGCGTCTTCTTCATCCTCGGCAGCCTGTTCGGCTTCCTCGGCGTCGCACTCGGCGCCATGGGCGCGCACGCCCTCGAGGCGCGCCTCACCCCCGACCGGCTCGACACGTACGAGCTCGCCGCGCGCTATCAACTCTACCACGCACTGGCGCTCCTGGCCGCGGCATGGGCCTGCACGCGCTGGCCCGGGACGGCGACGTCCCTCGCCGGGTGGTTCTTCACCTCGGGGATCCTCCTCTTTTCCGGCAGTCTCTACGCACTCTCCCTCGGCGCGCCGCGCTGGATGGCGTTCATCACGCCCTTCGGCGGGGTGTCGTTCCTGATCGGCTGGGCGCTGCTGGGGTGGTCGGCGCTGCGGGGCTGATCGCCTGATCGGCCGCGCGCTCGATGCCGCTCTTGACAGCCGCCGGTGTCTACTATCACTATAGTAGTAGTTTGCCTGGGGTGGGATCGAGTCGTCGCAGGACCGAGGGCAGGGCGAAAGATGAGGCGGGACCGAAGGCAGGATCTTGCCGGACGGCGAGTCCGGGGGCGTCGCGTGCGAGGCGTCGTCGTGGCCGGCGCGGCCGCGGTGCTGGCGGCGGGCTGCTCGTTGGGGCGATTCGGCGGCGGAGGCCCGGTCCCGGAGGTGGAGCGGAACGGGGTGGTCTACTGGGCGCAGACGAGCTTCCTGCCGGGCGATCCGGTGCGGATCCAGACGATCGTGGGTGCGGTGAACCGGCGGAGCGGGGCGGTGGAGGTGACGACGGTCGCGTGCCCGGTGTTCGTGCGGTTGTACGGCGCGCCGACCCGGGTCGGCCTGCCGGTCTGGGACGAAGGGCCGGCGTACGTGCGTTGGGTGGGTGCACAGGGGCGGGATGCGCGGAAAGAGGTGCTGGAATGTCGTGCCAAGGGTGATCCCGTGGTGATCGAGCCGGGGGATTCCACGTGGCTCACGATCGCGGTGGTCGAGCCGGCGGGGATGGGGGATACGATCCCGCCGGGTCGCTACTACTTCACGGCGGTGGTGCCGCTCGAGGGGCGTCGTCTGGAGCTGATCTCTGGCGAGTCGGAGCTGGACGGCGTCGCATCGGCGGGCGCTTCCGAGGGCCGTAGCGGCGAGGGCGGGCGGCCAGAGTCGAGCGAAGGGAGGTAATGCCATGGCGAAGGAGATCACGTTCACCGACCGTGAGCTGGACGTGATGGCGGTGTTGTGGGAGCTGGGCTCCGGCACGGTGGCGGAGGTGCAGGAGCGGCTGCCGGACCGTCTGGCGTACACGACGGTGCTGACGGTGCTTCGCACGTTGGAAGAGAAGGGGTACGTGGGTCACGAGGAGGAGGGCCGCGCGTACCGTTACCGTCCGCTGGTGGAGCGTGAGCGTGCGGGCGAGAGCGCGCTGCGCCGCGTGGTGCGCAAGCTGTTCCTGGGCTCGCCGGAGCTGTTGGTGACGCAGCTCGTCTCGGACCGTTCGCTGAGCGAGGAGGAGCTGCGCCGGCTGCGTCGGCTGCTGGATGAACGTCTGGGCGAGGAGGAGCGATGATGATCGCATGGCTGCTGTACTCGGTGGTCGTGTCGGCGCTTCTGGGACTCGCGGCGCTGGCCGCGGAGTCGGCGCTGTCGGCGCGTGGGCGGCCGGTGCGTTGGGCGTGGGCGGCGGCGGCGGCGGGATCGCTAGCGGTTCCGGTGTGGGCGTGGCTGCGGCCGGCGCCGGAGGTGGCGGTCGGGGAGGTGGAGGTGGGGCCGGTGATGCTCCAGCCGGCGGCGACGTGGCTCGAGGCGACGGCGACGGCGGCACCTCCGTCGTGGGACCGGCTGCTGCTCGTGCTGTGCTGTGCGGCGTCGCTGGCGCTGGTGCTGGTGCTGGCGGTCGCGCACGTGCGGCTGGCGGCGGCGCGGCGCGGGTGGGGCCGGGAGCGAGTGGACGGCGTGCCCGTGTTCGTGTCGCGGGACGTGGGTCCGGCGGCGCTGGGCTTCTTCGGCGGTGCGATCGTGATCCCGGAATGGGCGCTCGGGCTGGAGGCGCGGCTGCGGCGGCTCATGCTGCTGCACGAGAGCGAGCACGTGCGGGCAGGCGATCCGCGGTTGTTGTGGCTGGGGCTCGCGATGGTGGCGGCGATGCCTTGGAACCCGTTCGCATGGTGGACCCTGCGGCGCCTGCGGCTCGCGATCGAGATGGATTGCGATGCGCGTGTGCTGCGGAGCGAGCCGGATGCGCGGGGGTACGGCGCGCTGCTCCTGGAGGTCGGGCGCCGGCACAGTGGAGCGGGGCTCCTCGCCGCGGCGCTCGCGGAGCCGCAGTCGTTCCTCGAGCGGCGGCTGCGGCGGCTGGTGCTGCCGAAGCCGCGCGGGTGGCTGCGTCCCGCGGTGTGGGCGGGCGCGGCGGTTGGGTTGACCGTGCTGGCGTGCGAGACGCCCGAGCCGACGACGGTGCCGCTGGAGACGTCTCATGAGGACGATGGATCCGCCGCAACGCTGATCGAGGTGGCGAAGGTGACGGCGGCGGGCGCGGCCGCGTGCGAGGTGACGTACGTGCTGGACGGCGTGGTCCTGGGTCAGGCCGGCCCGGGCAGCGCGAGCAGGAAGATTCTCGAGTCGCTGGATCCGTCGCAGATCGAGCAGGTCGAGGTGGTCAAGGGGCAGGCGGCGAAGGTGGTGGGAGAGCGGCTCGGTGCGGACGCGTCGTGCGGGCTGATCCAGATCACGTCGAAGCGTGTGACTGCGTCGTCGAGCGTGCTGCTGCGGCCCTCGTCGTCGTCCGAGGGTGACGAGGGCGGGTACTTGCCGCTGTCGGCCGGCATGCAGGCGCCGATGCTGCGGAACTCGAAGGAGGTCGTGGCGCAGTTGGCGAAGCACTACCCGCCGCTGCTCCGGAACGCCGGGATCGGCGGCACGTCGATGGTAATGTTCTGGATCGATGAGACGGGTGCGGTCGCACGCCACGAACTCGCACAGTCGAGCGGCCACGCGGAGCTTGACGCCGCAGCGACGGCGGTGGCGGCGACGATGGAGTTCTCGCCGGCGCGCGTGGGCGGCGAGCCGAAGCCGGTCGTGGTCCAGATCCCGGTCACGTTCCGAACTCAGTAGCGACCGCCATCCGGGAGCGGAAGCGATGGGCGCGGGCGCGGACGAATCCGCGCCCGTTTTTTTTTCACCCCGCCTCACCGACTCACACAATACAGGAACTCGTGGACCTCGTCGCCGCGGTAGGTGCGGTGTGCGCCGTCGGCATCGGAGCGGTAGCGGCGGTAGCGTCGGCGGTACTTTCGGTACGTCGAAGCGCGGCCGTAGCGCTTGAGGACGCGGGCGATGGAGTCTTCGGGGATGATCCCTTCGGCGTTGTAGCTGAGGACGATGTGCTTGCAGTGGGCGGAGGCGACGAGCTCCTCGAAGGCGGCCTCGCAGCGGGCGAGGCGAGACCAGTCGCTGCGCTTGTCCTGATCGTGGAGGAGTCCGGTCTTGCCGCGTAGCGGGACGGGCGCGTCGAACCACCCCATGGCGATCAGCTCG
Source organism: uncultured Gemmatimonadaceae bacterium (assembly GCA_964410055.1). Taxonomy (GTDB): domain Bacteria; phylum Gemmatimonadota; class Gemmatimonadetes; order Longimicrobiales; family RSA9; genus CALBZE01. The sequence goes on from CAYPGK010000056.1 coordinate 18,039, forward strand.
GGGATGTGGTAGTACGCCGGGTACTGACGCGTGTTGTAGGGCGGATCGAGGTAGAGGAGCTCGAAGGGCTCGAGCTCGGCGACGAGGCGGTTGGCATCGGCGCGGAGCGCGCGGGATCCCGGGCCGGGGACGATGCGGGGCGCCCTGAGCTGCAGCGTGGTGCGGGCGTTGGGCTGCCAGCTCTTGATGCAGGCGGCGTAGACGCCGGCGGTGTTGGCGACGCGGTCTGCGGCCTCGATGAGCGCGGCGAGGAGGAGGTAGAAGCCGTCGTCGCAGACGAGGCCGTCCGTGCGCCAGCGCTCGAGGGTTGCGCGCACGGCGTCGATGCGCGCGGCGTTCTCCGGGGTGAAGTACATGCGCTGGTGGCGTTGCCCCTCGGCGCCCGCCGGCGAGAAGTGCTCGTGGATGAAGCCGGGGTCCGGCGGAATGCGGTTCAGGTGGGCGACGACGCCCTCGAGCGTCGGCGGGAGGCCGTCGAGCTCGTCGGCGAGCCGCTCGAAGCTCGGGACGGCGGCGGTCTGGACGTAGGCGCGGCCGAAGACGTGCGCGAACTGGAGGATGTCGGCCGCGACGACGCGGAAGCCGCGACGTTTCAGCGCCCGGGCGACGCTCGCGGTGCCGGTGAACGGGTCGACCGCGAGCCCTCCGCGGATGCCGCGCCGGTCCAGGACGTCGCGGATGAATCCGAGAAGCCGGGTCTTATTGCCTATGTAGCGCATCCGCCAACCGTGCGGCTTCCCGCGAGGGGAGATACCATTTCGCGCGGTTTCGGTGTTGCTTTCGACTCCATTTTACTCCCCCTCCTCGGCGCTGTCCATCCCAGGCCCGATCGCGACGGCATTGTGGGTGGCGGCCAGCGTACGAATCAACGGCATAGAGGTAGCCGGAACTTGGCACATTCTTCCTCGATTCAGAGTCTGAGGACGAGCGTGTCGTGCAACTCGTCGTGTATCGCTCGTGCTGGCGATGATATCATCCGCAGAAAAAGAGCGAGCCCCCGCCTTTGGCTAAGGGGCTCGCTCGGGCACGGCTCGATGCCCTTAGTCGATCTACTCTGGACAGGCAACCGGTAGGCCAAGCGGAACAGGTGGTGGTTGCCCAGCCGCGGTCACTCGGATCCTCAGTTCGGGTTCACGCAAGCCATTTATCTCCGAGATCTCAAATCGCGTGATCCGAACCGAGTATTCCTCGGCCATTGCACGGGCATCCTTGCCTGGGAATGCTCCCGCATCTGCGGCGAAACACGTGAAAGTCAAGCCGAGTCCCTGCCTCCACTCACGGACCGCGTCCTCCCAATTGAGGCCGGGTGAATGCGGGGACCTGCCTAATCCATAGGTTGCTTCGACCCCCACCAAACGAGCGTAGTTTGGAAGCGGGTCTGTGTCTGTGGCCGGCCGGTCAACGAGATAGGCAATCCGTACCCCGTCAATCGTTTCGACTAGACCTTCATAACGAGCGACACTCGAACCCGGTCGAAGCTCCCTCAGCTCACTCACTGTCATGCCGATTTCGACGCCCTCGAGATGCTCGAAGATTCCCACCTGCGGGATAGGCACCGGCTTTTGCGCCGCCACATTCTCGCAAGCAAGAAGTCCGAACACCGTGACCGTGACAATGGCGCCCGGCAAAGTACGTTGTTTCATTGCCTGCACAGTAGCATGCCACAATCGCCCCCTCCGCCGCCGCCTCCTGCCCCGAGTGACGTTTGAAGTTGACCACTCTGCAATGCGGCCCTAACGGCCTCAAAGATATCGTCGCGGGAGTGCGTGGTGCCAATTTGTCGGCCTATCTGATTGTTGTACAGATCCATCTGCTTTTCATCGGGCGGATTTTCCGGATAGTCCTCGTGGGCGTCGCCCCACGCCTTCGCCTTGACTGCCCCCATCGAGTTGGCCATGTACGCCGACCAGAGGGCGTGACGAACCGCGTCCTGAGGTCCATTGTGGGGGCCGATTGGAGTTATCTGGGGCGCTTCCTCAAAAGCACGGTCGCGCGCTGCCATTACGCGGTAGACGTCGATAAGCGGTGAGTTCCATACCAATTGCTTTTCCGCAGGAGTCAAAGTGTTGTACCACTCCTGCGGTACCCCGGTAGGAGCCGTCGCGGGAGGCGGATTGCAGTTGGTGCATGGAGCACCGCCACCCCCAGATCCACTGCAGGTGGAATCGAAGTATGGGTTACATGGCGCTGGCCCCGGATCTCCCCAGTCGCCGTCGTATGTGCCTCCTCCCCCCGGTTGCTCCGGCTCATCGCATTCAGGATCGTAGCCCGGATTGCACTCAACAATGATTGGGGGAAGTATGCACGGGTTGTTCTCCGCACCACATCCTTCGTCGTCACCAAACGTCTCGATCGACGGGATTAGGGATTGGCGGCGTATTTCGCCGGTTACATCGAGTCGCCCTGCGAGGGAGGCGTAGGCAGATTTTTTTTTCACCCCGCCTCACCGACTCACACAATACAGGAACTCGTGGACCTCG
>CAYPGK010000057.1:0-20119 GCA_964410055.1 uncultured Gemmatimonadaceae bacterium
CGGGCCGGCCAATGCGCCCACCGGACCTGCCTCCGGCCCCGCCGCCGTTGCCGCCCACCGCCACCGCCAGCGCCACCGCCAGCGCCACCGCCAGCGCCACCGCCAGCGCCACCGCCAACCACCGCCAACCACCGCCACCGCCGCCACCACCGCCACCGCCAGCCACCGTCACCAGCCACCGTCACCAGCCACCGTCACCAACCACCGCCACCAGCCACCGTCACCAGCCTTCCCACCCGGGCGTAGCCCCCAAAGCGGAGGCGCCCCGCCTGCGGTTTTCCGCAGGCGGGGCGCCCCGGCCCGGCAATCAATGGCCCGAGGTCCTCAAACGCGACTCACGTTGGCCGCCTGGAGGCCTTTCTCGGTCTGCCGAATCTCGAACTCCACCTCCTCGCCTTCAGCGAGTGTCTTGAACCCCTCCATCGTGATCGCGGAGAAGTGCACGAACACATCCTCGCCGTCGGCCTGTTCAATGAAGCCATAACCCTTGGCGTCATTGAACCACTTGACCTTACCTCTGGCCATTGAAGCAGTCCTCCTACAATGAGGTTGAAGCATGTCCTACTGCCCAGCGCCGTCCAAGCTAAAAAGCGTGTCACAGTGGTGTCAAGCAAAATCTTGTTTGCCTGAAGTCAGACCAATGGCGCAGAAGCGGCCAGAGCGACGATTCCCGCGGCGGGAGCAAGCCAGAGATTGTCGTCGAACGGTACGGGGATCAGTTCGAGCCCGGCAATGATGATAGCGATGACGACGGCGGGTGCGACGCCGATCCCGGGCATCGCCCAGGCGATTGCGAAGGCGGTGAGGAGGCAGGCCAGGGCGCCCTCCAGGCTCTTGCCGGAGCGGAAGCGGTGGCGACCGTAGAACTGCCCGACGACGGCGGCCGCGGCGTCGGCGACGCCGCCGATCGCGATGCCGATGGCGGCGTAGGGCGCCGGAAGCAGGAGGGTGGTGATGGCGAAACCGGCGGCGAGCGTGGTGGCGCCGGTGGTGCCCCGGTGTTCCTTGGGGCGGAGCATCCCGCCGAATGCGCGTTCGAAAGCGCGGCCGATGGCGGCGCTCCTGCGCCGTGCCTGTTCCGTGGCGACCGCCACGAGGAAGGTCCCGAGGAAGAGCCAGGGCACGACCTGCGCAGGCGCCTCGAGGGCGATGGCGGCGGCGGCGACGGAGGCCAGGATGTGGATCGTCTTACGGGCGAGCTCGGCTCGCCCCGGCCGCGGGCGGTCGCCGCCGTGGGAGGTCGCCGGGTGTTCCAATTACCGACCTCCCGAGTGTCGCATCCGACCCACGGTCATTTTGGAGCGTGGCGTGGCCAGCGCGGGGGGCCGGCTGGCGCCCTTGTCCATGACGAAGCGCAACACGGTCGGCTCAGCGGGCCTGCACGGGTGCGGCGCTGCCCTTGGGTGCGGTGGTGTCCGTGGGACCGGCGCTGCCCGCGGGTGCAGCGCCGCCCGAGGGTGCGGCGGCGCCGACGCGCTCCGCCTCTGCGTAGAGCGCCTCGTACACGCGGGCGTTCTGCTGCACAATCTTCACGTAGTTGCGCGTCTCTGCGTACGGGATGCGCTCGGCGAAGAGCTCCTCGTCACGGTACTCCGGGAACGCGGACCAGCGGGAGACGCGGTGCGGGCCGGCGTTGTAGGCGGCGAGCATGGAGATCATGCGGTCACCGTACTGGCCCATGAGCTCGGCCATGTAGCGGACGCCGAGGTGCACGTTGATCTCGGGCCTCTCGAGCAGTTCGAGCGCGAACGTCTCGATCCCGGCGGAGCGCGCGAGCGCCCGGCCGGTGGCGGGCATGATCTGCATGAGGCCGATCGCGCCGGCGGGGCTCTTGATCGCGGCGGTGAACATCGATTCCTGACGGATGAGCCCGGCAACGAGGTACGGGTCCATGCCGCGCTCGCGCGCCTCGGCCACGATCAGGTCCCTGTAGGGGAACGGGTAAATGATGCGGAGCAGGCGCGGGTTCCAGACGCCTTCACGCCGGTGGATCTCCCAGCCGAGGCCGATGCCGGTGAAGGTGAAGCCACGTTCGTTGAACGCTTCGGCCAGTGCGTAGAGCGCGCCGTCGCGCGCCATGAAATGCCGCTTGAGGCGTTCGAGCTCGAACTCCGCGGCGGCGTTCTGGCCGAGCTCGCGGAGCAGGTCGAGACGAACGAGAGCGTTGGCGACCTCGTCGCGGATCGCCGGGTCCTCCGGCGGCGACGGCTCCATGGCGAACGACCAGAAATCCTGCTTCAGCTCGTCGGCTGCGCGCAGGCCGTACCAACTGATCGGGTCGGTGCGCCGGACCTCGCGCAGGCGCTCTCTCGCGATGCCGTGCTGGCCGAGCTGCTCGTAGGACTTGGCCGCCCAGTACGTGGCCTGCTGGTAACGACGCCCGTCGGGGTGGAGGCGACGGTACTCCTCGAAGATCGATGCCGCGCCCTCGTAGTCCTCCTCGACGAAGGCGAGCCCGCCGAGGCGCATGAGTGCGAGGCCGGCCTCGTTGATGGACGGTGCGATGGCCGCCGTGCGTCGATAATACTCCCGCGCCGTGTCGATCTTGCCGTCGTCGTGGTCGAGGTCGGCGACGAGGAAGAGCGCTTCGGCCGCAGCGCGCTCGTTGGGGAAACGCTCCGCCGTCCGCAGGAAGGTCGCCCGTCCCTCGGCGGCGCGCCCTTGCCGGTACTGGGCGCGGCCAGCCGTAAAGAGCGCCTCTGCGCCGATGCGACTGTTCGGCGCCGTGGCCGCGAGGTCGAGCATGTGACGCTCGGCCGCGCGGTAGTTGCCCTGCCGGAAGTAGCTGCGCCCGATCTCGAGGCGGACCTGCGCCCGCTCGAGCGCGGTCCCGCGCCCCGAAGCCAGGTAGGCGTTCAACCCGGCGCGGGCACGGTCCATGTTCCCATGCCGGAGGTAGAGGCGCCCGATCCTGAGGTGCTCGTCGGGCGTGAGCCCCGGCAGCTCGCTCAGCTTGCGGGCCGCGTCCACGGCCGCGACGGAGGAGGGCGCGGCTTCCATCGCACGGCGGAAGGCGCTCTTCGCTCCGGCCGTATCGGCGCCGAGCAGGCGCAGGTCGCCCACGACGACCCAGGCGGCGGCGCGCCGGCCCGCGTCCTGGAGGGCGTTGGCCGCCCCGACTGCGGCCTCCTCGGCGCCCGCCCGGTCCATCGCGTTCAGCCGCGCATCGACGCTGGTACGCCAACCCCACTCGCGGGCGAAGTAGGGGTCGACGCCGGCCAGCCGCGCACGCACGGCCGCGGTATCTCCCATCTGCGCCGCCGCGCGCGCGGCGAAGACCGCCGCCCAGTCGCCGAGCTCCGGGATCCGCTCCCTGCCACGGTCGAACGCCGACAGAGCTTCAGCGGCGTCGCCGGCGCCGAGCAGGGCAAGACCGCGGCGCAGCTCGACGAGGCCTCGCTCACGATCGCCGGCAGTCGCGACCGCGAGATAGCGGCCGAGCGCGTCGCCGCTCTCGGCGAAGCGGCCCAGCTCCGACCGGGCACGGCCGAGCAGGTTCCAGCCCAGCCCGCTCGCCACGCTGTCCAGCCAGCTCTGCCCGGCGAGCAGCCGCTCGACACGGTCCCAGCCGCCCCACCCCGCCTCCGCCTGCGCGGCGAGCAGCACCGTCTCCGGCGTCGGCTCGGGCACCTTCGCCAGATAATCCCGCAGGATCTGGCTCGCACGCCAGTACCGCCCCTGACGCATCGCCTCCAGCGCCTCCGGCGGTACGTCGGGCAGGTCGACGAGCTGAGCCGCCGTCGTCGTTCCGACCCGGTCGAGGAGCGCGGGGCCGAGCGCCGCCGCGGCGAAGAGAATGGCGATGACGAGGTAGCGTGAGAACATAGACTGCACCCGGCCGAAGCTGGACCTGCCACGTGGGGCGGCCCCGGTCGGGGCCGCCCCACTCTTGTGCATCATTGCAACCTGCACGCCGTCGCGGCGCGCCCGTCACCCCGCCGGTGGGAGTCAGCCGTCAGCGAGGCCGGCGGATTCGACTGGCCGCCGCCCGGAACGCAGACATTGAAGAAGGCGTGAGCTCGTATCGCTCGAAACCGTTGCGGTCCAGGAAGACGAGCACCATGCGCCCGCCCGGGCCGCTTTCGTAAATCCACTCATAGCCCCGAGGCCGCGGACTGACCTCGTTGCCGTAGCGCAGTTCGCGAATGTAATCGGGCGCACCCAGCACGATGAAGACCTCGCCCCGGTCGGTCTTCCACCCCGGACGCCCGGGCTCTTCGAAGTAGAGCGACGCCAGGCGGATCCGTTCGAAGAACTGATCGCGGAACTCGTTGGTCGGCGTGGCCGGCATCGGGTCCCGACGAGCCCAGAACCGCTCCCACAGTTCGCTGCGCTCGTCGCCCGTCGCCTTGCGCAACGAATCCAGCTCTGCGGGATAGGCGATGTACTTCAGGAACTCGAAGACTTCATCGAAGTTGGCGACCATCCACTGGTCGGAGATCGTGACCACGAGCGGCACGCGCTCCGACACCGGCGCCGAGTCCGCCGTCGCCTCGAGCCAGAACCGCCCGAGCGGCAGCGATCCCGTCGGGATGTCGACCAGTGCATATTGCACCTCTTCCCCGCCCTGCGCCAGTCTCGCCTCCGTCCGCCACACCTCCTCGTCCGCATCGTTCAGAATGCGGACCTGCACGGGGTGCCCGGCCGGATAGCCGTACGCCTCCAGGTACATCCGGGGCGCTTCGCCGCCGAAGGGCACCGTGTGGCGCGGATTCAGGATCACTTCCGGCGCAGCGCTCAGCGCAGGGCGCGCCTCCGCCTCGTACACGAAAATCGGGCGCGTGACCTGCGGGAGGTCCGCCCGGAAGGCCGGTACCTCGAGCGTGTCCTGCGAGCGGAAGCCGCGCGGGCCCGTCACGTCACGGACCTCGACCTGGACCGTGTACGTCCCCGGCGCCAGCGCGACCACCCTCTGGAAGACGATGCTCTCGTCGGTCCGGCTCGTCTCCGCGAAGCTCGCCACCCGCACCGTGCCGCGATCGTCCACGTTTCGCACCACCTGACTGTCCTGGAGAAAGGACAGCGACACGGTATAGCGCGCCGTGAACGCATTGTCTTCCCGCTCGAAGCGGAGCGCACTGTTAGGGAGTGAGAGACCGAAGACGACGTACGTCGAGTCGGCGGGACCCGCCAGACTCGAGAAGCCCGCGACTGCCGGGAACCGGTCCGATCCGGTCAGCAGTCCGAGCTGCCGATAAACCTGCAACGGCCGCAAGATCCCGTCCTGGGGCGCCGGCTGGCGCGGGCCGGAAGACCCGCCGCAGCCGGCCACGAGCAGGGCGGCCAGCCCACTCACCCAGAAACGCGAAGGGCCACCTCTCCGGTGGCCCCCACGTGGCGATGGATGCGCCATTCGCTCCTCACACGGTGGAAGACCCCGTTTCCACAGCATGAAGGGCATCAATCATTTTCTGTGCCGACTCCTCCATGTCGATCACCATGCCGTCGATCGTGGTCACGAAGTAGTTGTGCGCGATGTTGACCGGAATCGCGATGACCAGACCGGCAGCGGTGGTGATCAGCGCCACCTTGATGCCGCCCGCGACGAGCTGCGCGTCGACCTCACCGGCGGCCTCGATCGCCGCGAACGCGGCGATCATCCCGATGACCGTCCCGAGGAAGCCGAGGAGCGGCGCCACGGTGGAAACGGTGGCGAGCCAGATCAGGCCGCGCTCGAGTGCGGCCATCTCGAAGAGGCCGGTGTTCTCGATCGCCTGACGGACGCGCTCGCTGCCCTCGTCCTTGCGCTCGAGGCCGGCGGCGAGGATCCGGGCTGCCGGAGCGTGGGACTCCTGCGCCAGCGCGAGCGCCTCGTCAATGCGCCGCTCGGCGAGAAGCCCGTCCACCTCTCGGAGGAACTTGCTCGTACGAGCGCCCTTGATGCTCAGCTCGATGAGCTTCCATACGATGACGACGAGGCCCAGCAGCGCGGAGGCGCCCAGGAACCACATCATCCAGCCACCGTCGTTCCAGGTCTGGACCAGCCACTCGGTCGGGGTCAGCTGCGGGCCATCGATGCCCGGGATCTGCAGCATGGCCAGGGTTAGGGTGCCGAAACTGCTCAATGTTGCCTCCGTCGGTATGGACGCGCTGCGCAGCGCTGGACTTGGGTGGATACCTTCACATGACGAGGATTCGAAACATACTAGACCGATGTGGATCCTATGTCAAGGGGACACACCGATGTCGGGCTCCTTGACACACGCGGAGAAGTGACCGGACGCCTTGAGGACGAGTGGCGGGACCCGCGTCATGCACTCCGCGTCCTTCTCCGGATGGCTGCACTGGGTGTGGTAAGGGCACCCGCCTCGAGGTACGGCCGGGCGCGTTCCTTCGCCGAGGGGAATGGGACGCCCGCCGTCGGATTCGCGCCGGACCGGGCGCGGGGCGCGCCGTCTCGGCTCCGGGACGGGAACGGCGGAGAGGAGCGCGCGCGTGTACGGGTGCTTGGGGCGGTGGATCACGTCCTCGGCTTTTCCGATTTCGACGATGCGGCCGAGGTACATGACCGCGATCCGGTCGCTGATGTGCTCGACGACGCTCAGATCGTGAGCGATGAACAGGTATGCGATGCCGAGCCGGTCCTGTAGGTCGGCCAGGAGGTTGAGGACCTGGGCCTGCACGGAAACGTCGAGGGCGGAGACGGGCTCGTCGCAGACGATGAATTCGGGCTCCACGCAGAGGGCGCGCGCAATGCCGATGCGCTGTCTCTGGCCGCCGCTGAACTCGTGGGGGTAGCGGCGGGCGTGGTCGGGCGAGAGCCCGACCTGTTCGAGGAGCTCGCGGACGCGGTGGTCGGCGGCGGCGCCGCGGGCAAGGCGGTGGACGTGGAGGACCTCGCGTAGGGCGTCGCCTACGGTCATCCGGGGGTTGAGCGACCCGAACGGGTCCTGGAAGACGATCTGCGCCCGGCGCCGCAGGCGGCGCAGTTCATCGTCGTCCATGCGGAAGATGTCCTTGCCATCGAAGAAAGCCTCCCCCGCGGTCGGCTCGATGAGGCGGAGTATGGCGCGTCCGGTCGTGGTCTTGCCGGACCCGGACTCGCCGACCAGCCCGAGCGTCTCGCCGCGGCGGAGCCAGAAGGAGACGTCGTCGACGGCGCGTACGTAGTCGGTCGCGCGGCCGAAGAACCCCTTGCGGATCGGGAAGTACATCTTGAGGCCGCGGACATCGAGGAGCGCATCGGACGGCACGTCGAGGAGCGCGTCGGACGGCGTGACGTCGCCTCGATCCTCGACGGTGTGCCCGGCTGGCGGCTCGGGCGGGCGTGGGCGCGGCGCGTCGCTCATCGCTCTACGTCCTCCTCGACGTCGGGCTCGCCCATGAGGGGGCGTGCAGGCGCATCGGGCGGTGCGATCTCGGGCCCGGGCGCGGCGTGCTCTGCGGCCGCCCGTCCGTGCCAGCGCTCGGCCGGTGCGTCGGCGCGGCCGGCCCGGCTCGCATCGTAGGCGCCGGTCCGGCGCCGGACCTCCTCGCGCCGTTCGGGGTGCTTCTCGAGCCAGCAGCGCGAGGCCCTGCCCTCACCGGCGGGAAAAAGTTCCGGCGCGGCCTCGACGCAGAGGTCCCAGCCATACGGACAACGCGGGTGGAAGCGGCAGGAGACTGGCCAGGCGGTCGGGCTCGGCACGGTGCCGGGGATGACGGCCAGACGCTCGACCGGCTTGCCGAGCCGCGGGATCGCCTGGAGCAGCCCTTCCGTGTACGGGTGGCGCGGTTCCCGGAAGAGCGCCTCCACGCTCGCCTCCTCCACGACCTGGCCGGCGTACATGACGACGACGCGGTCGCAGACCTGCGCCACGACGCCGAGGTCGTGCGTAATCAGGATCATCGCCATCCCGAGCCGCTCGCGCAGTTCTGTGAGGAGGTCGAGGATCTGGGCCTGGATCGTGACGTCGAGCGCCGTCGTCGGCTCGTCGGCAATGAGCAGGTCCGGTTCGCACGAGATCGCCATCGCGATCATGACGCGCTGGCGCATCCCGCCCGAGAGCTGGTGCGGGTACTCGCCGGCCCGCCGCTCGGGATCGGTGATCCCGACCTGGTCCAGCAGCTCGACCGCACGCGCACGCGCCTCGCGCTTCCCCACCCCGCGGTGGTGACGGATCGCCTCGGCGATCTGGTCGCCGACGGGGTAGACGGGGTTGAGCGACGTCATCGGCTCCTGGAAGATCATGGCGATGTCGTTGCCGCGGACGCGTCGCATCTCGGCTTCGGTCGCTTCGAGCAGGTCCCTCCCCTGGAAGCGGATGCGGCTGCCGGGCATGATCAGGCCGGGCGGCCGCGGCACGAGCCGCATGATGGAGAGCGACGTCACCGACTTGCCGCTCCCGCTCTCGCCCACGATCCCGAGCACCTCGCCCTTTTCGACGGAGAACGAGACGCCGTCGACGGCGCGCGCGAGCCCGGCGTCCGTCTCGAAGTAGGTGCGCAGGTCCTCGACTTCCAAAAGCGCCACGGTCAACTCCGGAGACGCGGGTCCAGGGCATCGCGCAGCCCATCGCCCAGCAGGTTGAAGGCGAGAACGGTCACGACGATCGTGAGCCCGGGGAAGGTGGCCACCCACCACGCACCGATCAGCGTCTCCCTCCCATCCGCGACCATGTTCCCCCACGTCGGCGTCGGCGGCGCGACGCCGAGCCCGAGGAAGGAGAGTCCGGCCTCGAGGACGATCGTGTTCCCGATCCCGAGCGTCGCGGCGACGATGACGGGCGCGAGCACGTTCGGCACGAGGTGCCGCAGGATGATGCGCCAGCGGCCGAACCCGAGCGCCCGCGCCGCGGTCACGAACTCGCGCTCCCTCAAGCTCAGGACCTCGCCTCGCACGATCCTGGCCGTACTCGGCCACTGGGTCAGCCCGAGCACCGTGATGATCAGCAGGATGCTCGGGCTGAAGAGCGCGATGATCATGATGAGCAGGACCAGCCGAGGGAAGGCGAGGACCATGTCGGTGAAGCGCATGATCGCGGCGTCGACGCGCCCGCCCAGGTAGCCGGCCACGGCGCCGAGCAGCGTGCCGATCGTGATCGCGATCGCGACGGCGACGAATGCGATCGATAGCGACACGCGCGCGCCGTAGATGATGCGGCTAAGCACGTCGCGCCCGAAGCGGTCGGTGCCGAGCGGGTGCGCGAGCGAGGGCGGCAGGAAGCCGGTACGCACGATGTCCCGCTGCACGATCGGATCGTAGGGCGCGATCAGCGGGGCGAGGAGCGCGACCAGGTAGAGGACCACGATGATGGCGAGCCCGGTCATGGCGAGGCGGTCGCGGCGGAGCAGCCGCGCGGCGATGCGCCACTGCGAGTCGCCGCCGGCGTCGATCGAGCGCGCCCGGGGCCTCAGGTCGCGGAACGCGACGAACCAGACGGCGCCGAGTGCGAGCGCGAGCGTCGTCACGGCGACGTAGTCTTCGAGCGATCCGTCCGTCGCCACGGCGGCGATCCGGTCGCGGGCGAAGAAGGCGACGGCGAGGAGCGCGGCCCAGGCGAGGAGGAGCGCCGCGCCGCGCGCCCACGCGCCGATGGCGATGTGCCCGGCGCCCGGGAGCACGGCGGACAGGACCCGTGCGGCGGCGCTTGCCGCCGGCGGCGCCTCGAGCGCGAGCGCGCCCCCCTCCTCGGCGCCGACGGGGACCGGCTCCGGCGGCATCGACTCGGGGTCGCCCATGAGGTCACGGCGCGGTTCCGCCATCGTCGCTCCCCTCAGTCGTAGCGGATCCGCGGGTCGACGGCCGCGTACAGCAGGTCCGCGACCAGGCTGCCGATCACGACCATGCCGGCGAAGAAGAAGCTGGTCGCCATGACGACCGGGTAGTCCCGCTCGAAGATCGAATCGACGATGACTCGCCCCATCCCGGGCCAGGCGAAGATGACCTCGACGAAGACCGCGCCGCTGAAGAGGAACGGCAGATAGAGGCCGAGGAGCGTGACGACCGGGATGAGCGAGTTCCGGAGCGCGTGCTTGAGGATCACCGTCCACTCCGGCAGCCCCTTGGCCCGGGCGGTCCGGACGAAGTCCTGTCGCACGACCTCGAGCATCTGGCCGCGCGTGTAGCGGGCGATCCCGGCGGCGAGCACGAGCGTGAGCGTCGTCACGGGCAGGACCATGTGCCGGAGCCGGTCCAGGATCCGCTCGCCGAGTGGGAGGAACTCGTAGTCGATGCTGGTCACGCCGGTCGGCGGCAGCGCGATCGGCCACCCCCACTCGTACGCCTTGAGCGCGAAGACGAGCATCAGCATGAGCCCGAGCCAGAACGACGGCATCGAATAGAAGAACAGCGAAGCGACGCTGAGCGAGCGGTCGAGCCACGAGTGCTGGCGCACGGCCTGGAGCACGCCGACGGCGACGCCGAGGAGGAAGACCAGGACGAGCGAGGCGCCGGCCAGGATCAGCGTGTTCGGCAGCGCGTCCAGGATGACGTCGACGACCGGCCGGTTCTGGCCGAACGAGTAGCCGAAGTTGCCGGTCATGAAGGCGCCGATCCACCGGACGTAGCGGATGTGGAGCGGCTCGTCGAGGCCGAAGTTCCTGCGGACCTGTTCGATGACCTCCGGCGCGACGCCCGGGCTCACGTAGTACGCCGTCGGGTCGCCCGGCGCGAGGTTGAGCACGATGAAGATCAGCGTGGCGACGCCGAGCAGCAGCGGGATCGCACCGAGGACGCGACGGATCAGATAAGCGGTCATCGGGGCTCGGGGCCGGGCGCGTGTGCCATGGGTGCGGCGGGCGCTAGCGCCCGCCGCCGGAAAGCGACCACCTCGCGATGCTGACCAGCTCGCCGCGCGGGTCCATCTCCACGCCCTGCACGGTTCGTTGCGCCGCGGCGAGCTCGTCCAGCCAGAACATGAAGGTGACCGGCTGGTCCTCCTGGAGCAGCCGCGTGAAATCGCCCCAGATGCGCCGCGCGGCGCGCGGGTCCGTCTCGGCGACGCCCGACTCGATCAGCGCGTCCGCTCGCGGATTCACGTACGAGCTCCGGTTCGCCGAGCCGGCGACCTCCGCCCAGCGCGAGTGGAAGAGCGCCATCGGCGCAGAGCCGATCTGGAAGTTGTCGAGGACCCAGCTCGTGAAGACGGCATCGAAGTCGCGGCCGCGGTGCTGCGAGAGCAGCGTCTGGAACTCGACCACGCGGATGTCGACCGCCACGCCCACGCGCCGGAGCTGCGCCTGTACGACCTCGACGACCGAGCGGTTGAGCGGGGCGTCGCTCGTCATCAGCGTGAAGCGGAGCGGCGTCCCCTGCGCATTTTCGCGGATCCCGTCGCGGTTGCGGTCCACCCAGCCGGCCTGCTCGAGGAGCTCGGCGGCCGCGGCCGTGTCGTAGGGGAGCGGCTCGACGCCGGGGTCCAGCGGACTCCACGGCGGGATCGGGCTGACCGCCGGCGTGCCGTATCCGAAGAGGAGCGCGTCGATGATCTCCTGCCGGTCGATGGCCAGCGTCATCGCGCGCCGCACGCGCGCATCCGTGAACGGCGCCCTGCGGTTGTTCCAGCCGAGGTAGTAGAAGGTGCGCCCCGGGAAGGCGAAGAGCTCGAGCGCGTCGTTCTGCTCGATCTGGGCGGCCTGGTCCGGGAATACCGGGATGTCGACGTGCACCCGTCCCGTCAGCAGCTCCGCCAGCATCGTCGGCGCCTCGGGGATGATGCGGAAGAAGACCCGCTCGAGGAGCGGCGGGCCGCCGAGCGCTTCCGGGAACTCAGCGTTGCGCTCCAGGACCAGCCGCTCGTTCGCCCGCCGCTCGACGAAGCGGTACGGCCCGCTGCCGACCGGCCTCAGGTTGAACGGCGCGGTCCGGAGCTGATCGACGGGCACATCCTCCAGGAGGTGCTTCGGCACCGGCGCCCACCAGAAGTCTTCGATCGCCTGGGCGTGCGGACGGGTGAAGTCGAAACGGATCGTGAAAGAGTCGACGACTACGGCGCTCTCGACCTGCGACAGGTACGCCGAGGCCAGGAGCGAGGCCGTGGTCGGGTCCTTGGCCAGGTCGAAGGTGAACTTCACGTCCTCGGCCGTGACCGGCACGCCGTCGTGCCAGAACACGTCGCGCCGGAGGCGGAAGACGACGGCCGTGTCGCCGAGCATCTCCCAGGACTCGGCGAGGTACGGCCGCGGACGCAGCTCGGCGTCGTACTGGATGAGCGGCGTGAAGAGCGCGTACTTGATCAGCTCATCCGTGTTGATGTCGGTGTTGACGATCGGATTGAATGCGCCGAAGTCGGCCCGCATCCCGACGACCGCGGTTCCGCCCGTGAGAGGGCCGGCCGTACCGGCTCCGTCCCTTCCGCAGCCGGCGAGAACAACGAGGAAGGTGAGGATCGCCGCCGCCACGCGACGACGGCGGTACGGCTCACGCACGACTCGATCTGGCATCCACCCCTCCGATCCCAACGGTTCCGATCAACGTCGCCAGGTCCACTCCTCGGAGCGGAACCGGCCCACGAGAGAGCGAGCGCGCTCCTCCAGCGCCGCGAGTTCCGGATCGTCCTCGAACCGCACGCCGAGCGCTTCCTCGAAGCCGTGTCGGAGCGCGGCGACCACGTCATCCCACGGCGGGGAATGGCCGAGGACGGCCTCCAGGCAGGTCACGCCGGCGGCGGCGTCGAAGGACGAGCCGAGGAGCTCGGCCGCCTCGCGCTGGTCGCCGGAGAGGAGGAGCGAGCCGTGCTGCAGCAGGATGCGCCGCTCCGCGCGCTGCGCACTTCCGACCAGCTTCCTGCCGCCCACGACGACTTCGCCCGGCGCGGCGGCATCGAAGCAGGGGATGGCCCATTCGGGCGAGCCGCGTCGCATCCACCCCGGCCGCTCCGGCGCGACCTCGGCCGGCACACCGAGGCGCCTCAGCCCAGCGACCAGCGCGCGGTTGATCGCGCGGTACGTCTCGCGTGGCGAGCCGAGCACGCCGACCGGCACGGCCACGGCGTACGTCGCCTCGCGGTCGTGGTAGACCGCCATGCCACCGGTCGGCCGCCGGACCACATGGATGCCGCGAGACGCAGCCGCGGTTGCAACATCAGGGCCAGGCGCGGGTTGGTTGCGGCCGAGCGAGAGGCACGGCGGGTCCCAACGATACAGGCGGAGGGACGGCCGCCCCCCCGCCTGCACGCGCTCAAGGAGCGCCTGGTCTACCGCCATGTTCTCCGCACCCGTGCGCGGCCGCTCGTCGACGATCAGGTGCCAGCGCATGTGAAGCCGCCCGACTCGCCCGACGTCACCCTACGCGTCCGTCCCCTGGGCGCGGGGCCGCTCACGCGTCGTCGACCCCGACGCCTTCGTACGCCTCGATCGGCGGGCACGCGCAGACCAGGTTGCGGTCGCCTGCGACGGCGTCGACCAGCCCGACGCTCGGCCAGTACTTGTGCTCGCGCGTCCAGGGTGCCGGGAAGACGGCCTCCTGCCTGGTGTAAGGACGATCCCACTCGTCGGACGTCACGACGTCCGCCGTGTGCGGCGCGTTCTTGAGCGGGTTGTTCTCGCGGTCGTAGCGCCCTTCCTCGATGCCTCGGATCTCCTCGCGGATCCCGATCAGCGCATCGCAGAAGCGGTCCAGCTCCTCGAGCGATTCGCTCTCCGTCGGCTCGATCATCAGCGTGCCGGCCACGGGGAAGCTGACCGTGGGCGCGTGGAAGCCGTAGTCCATCAGGCGCTTGGCAATGTCCGTCGCGTCCACGCCCGTCGCACTCTTGAGCGGGCGCGGGTCGATGATGCACTCGTGCGCGACGGTGCCGTCCCGACCCCGGTAGAGGACCGGGTAGTGCGCCTCGAGCCGCTTCGCGATGTAGTTCGCGTTCAGGATCGCGATCTCGCTCGCGCGCCTGAGCCCCTCGGCGCCCGTCATGCGGATGTACATCCACGGGATCGGCAGGATTCCGGCGCTCCCCCACGGTGCTGCCGAGACGGGACCGATCGCCTGCTCGCCGCCGGTCTCGACGACCGGGTGCCCCGGCAGGAACGGCGCCAGGTGCGCGGCCACGCCGATCGGGCCCATCCCCGGACCGCCGCCGCCGTGCGGGATCGTGAACGTCTTGTGCAGGTTCAGGTGGCAGACGTCGGCGCCGATGTCGCCCGGCCGGGCGAGCCCGACCATCGCGTTCATGTTCGCGCCGTCCAGGTAGACCTGCCCGCCGTTCTCGTGCACGACCTGGCAGATCTCCTTGACCGCCTCCTCGAAGATCCCGTGCGTCGACGGGTAGGTGATCATGAGCGCCGCCAGGCGGTCGCGGTGCTGCTCGGCCTTGGCGCGCAGGTCGTCGACGTCGATGTTGCCGTTCTCGTCGGACTTCACGACGACCACCTTGAGCCCCGCCATCGCGGCGCTCGCGGGGTTCGTCCCGTGCGCCGACTGCGGGATCAGGCAGACGTCACGGTGCGCCTCGCCGCGCGACTCGTGGTACGCCCGGATCACGAGCAGGCCGGTGAACTCGCCCTGCGAGCCGGCGTTCGGCTGCAGCGAAACGCGCGCGAAGCCGGTGATCTCCGCCAGCCACGACTCGAGCTGCTCGAACATCTCGTGGTAGCCCCGCGCCTGGTCGGCCGGCACGAAGGGGTGCAGCTTCGCGAACTCCGGCCACGTGATCGGCATCATCTCCGCCGCAGCGTTCAGCTTCATCGTGCACGAGCCGAGCGGGATCATCGACGTCGTGAGCGAGAGGTCCTTCGCCTCCAGCCGCTTGATGTAGCGAAGCATCTCGTGCTCCGCGTGGTAGCGGTGGAAGACCGGGTGCGTCAGGTACGCGCTGGTCCGTGCGAAGGGCGCGGCGAAGCCGGCGTCCACCTCGTCGGCCAGCTCGGCCGGCGTGAACTCGACCGAGCCGTCGGCGAAGACGGCGAAGAGGTCGGCCAGGTCGTCGGCGCTCACCGTCTCATCGAGGGCCATCCCGATCGCCGCATCGCCGATCGGACGCAGGTTGATCCCCCGCTCGCGGGCGCGCTCGATGTACGCATCGCGCCGGTCAGCGCCGACCTCGACACGCACGGTGTCGAAGAACAGGTCGTGGGCGACGTCGTGACCGAGCCGCCGCAGCCCCGCGGCCAGCACCAGCGCCAGGCGGCGCACCCGCTCGGCGATGCGCCGCAGCCCGTCCGGTCCGTGGTAGACGGCGTACATCCCGGCGATCACCGCCAGGAGCACCTGCGCCGTGCAGATGTTGCTCGTCGCCTTCTCGCGGCGGATGTGCTGCTCGCGCGTCTGGAGCGCCATGCGCAGCGCCATACGCCCGGTCGCGTCGTGGGAGACGCCGATGATGCGCCCCGGGATCTGGCGCTTGTACTCGTCCTTCGTCGCGAAGTACGCCGCGTGCGGGCCGCCGTAGCCGAGCGGCACGCCGAAGCGCTGCGTGCTGCCGACCGCGATGTCGGCGCCCCACTCGCCCGGCGGCGTCAGCAGCGTGAGGGAGAGCAGGTCCGCAGCGACGGTGACCAGCGCGCCCGCCTCGTGCGCCCGCTCGACGAAGGCGCGGTAGTCGTAGATCGCGCCGTCCGTGGCCGGGAACTGGAGCAGCGCGCCGAAGACGCGGTCGGTGAACTCGAAGCGCTCGTGGTCGCCGACGACGACCTCGATCCCGCGCGCCCGCGCCCGCGTGCGCACGACCTCGATCGTCTGCGGATGGCACAGCTCGGAGACGAAGAAGACGTCGCGATCCGCACCGCCGACCACGGCGTAGCTCATCCCCATCGCCTCGGCCGCAGCCGTCGCCTCGTCCAGGAGCGACGCGTTCGCGATCGGGAGACCCGTCAGGTCGATCACCATCGTCTGGAAGTTGAGCAGCGCCTCCAGACGCCCCTGCGAGATCTCCGCCTGGTAGGGCGTGTAGGCGGTGTACCACCCCGGGTTCTCCAGGATGTTGCGCTGGATGACGGGCGGCGTGATCGTGTCGTGGTAGCCCAGCCCGATGTAGCTGCGGAAGATTCGGTTCTTCGAGGCGATCGCCCGCAGCTCGTTCAGCGCCTCGTACTCGCTCTTCGGCGCCGGCAGGTCGAGCTCGCCGCGGAAGCGGATCGACTCCGGGATCGCCGTATCCAGGAGCGCGTCGACGGAGTCGTAGCCGAGGACCTCCAGCATATCGCGGATGTCCGTCTCGCTCGGCCCGATGTGCCGGCGAACGAAAACATCCGTGTACCCGAGCTTGTCTTCCCGATTATTCATTCTCGAATGCCCCAGAAACTGAAAACGGGCGGCCTGTCACGCCCGCCCTTGCGCTGCATGCATCGTCGCCGCAAACCCTCGTACCCCGGCCGACGGGGTCGTTTCCACGCCCCGGGCGGGCCGGGGCGGTACGCCGTACGGCCGGCGCCGCCCGCGGGCGGGCGGCCTCAAAATTCGTAGCTCCTGCCCGGCTCCAGCACCACCGTCTCCGCCTTGTCGCCGACCAGGCGCGCAAATTCCTGCGGATCCTGGCGGATCAGGTCGAAGGTGTTGTAGTGCATGGGGATGACGACCCGCGGCTCGATGAACTCCACGGCGCGCGCCGCATCCTCCGGGCCCATGGTGTAGTTGTCGCCGATCGGCAGGAGTGCGACGTCGACCTTCCCCTTGAGGAGCTGCATCTCCATGATCAGTGCGGTGTCGCCCGAGTGATAGAGCCGCTTCCCCTTGAGGTCCAGCCAGAAGCCGCCGGGCATCGTCGTGAACGCACCCTCGGTGTCGCCGGACACCTGCCCGCCGTGGAGCGCCGGCGTCATCTTCGCATAGCCGAAGGAGAATTCGTATCCGCCGCCAATGCTCATCGAGTGGACGTTCTTGACGCCCTGTGATTCCGCGAAGGCCGTGATCTCGAAGGTCGAGACCAGGAGCGCACCGGTCTTCTTCGCCAGCGGGATGGCATCGTCGAAGTGGTCGAAATGACCGTGGCTGACGAGGATGAAGTCCAGCTCGTCGACGTCATCCGTGCCGATGTCGGCGACGGGGTTCTGGTCGAGCCACGGATCGAACATGATCCGCAGCCCCTCGTCGGTCTCGAGCGTGAAGCAGGAGTGGCCGTGCCAGGTCAGTCGCGCCATTGCATCCACCCTCCGGTGCGCAGGTGCGGCCGGCCGCGGTCCAGGGCGACCGGCCGTCCCTCATCGGGATCAGGACTCGCCGATGTGGTCCGCGTACGCGGACTCGTCGAGGAGCTCGTCCAGCTCGCCGGGATCGCTGACCCGGATCTTGATGAGCCAGCCCTCGCCGTAAGGATCCCGGTTGACGATCGCGGGGTCGGCATCGAGGGCGTCGTTCACCTCCACGACCTGGCCAGACGCCGGGCAGTAAAGGTCGCTGACCGCCTTGACCGCCTCGATCGTCCCGAAGACGTCGTTCTTGCGGAACTCGTCACCGACCTTGGGCAGCTCGACATAGACGATGTCGCCCAGCTCGCCCTGTGCGTAATCCGTGATGCCGACGTAATAGACGGACTCTTCCTCCGCCGGCTTGAGGTACTCATGCTCTTCCGAGTAAAGCAGCTCTGCCGGGATCTCCGACATCGTTCCTCCATCGACTGATACGAGACCGGGGTCAGCGCCGGGAGAATAGACGCGGCGCCAGCAAGCGTCAAGACCACGCGGCGCAAGGGCTCACGCGGAGTCGGTCCGGGCGGCGCCGTCGGCGACCGCCGGGATGTTCAGGTCGTTCAACCGACGCAGCACTTCGGCCAGGCGCCGCAGCTCGGAAACGACGATGCCGAGCGTCGCGCGAACTTCGGGGTCGGTGACGGCCGGGTCGTCGAGAAGGAGCTGCACGTGGCCGAGCGCTGCGGTGAGCGGGTTGTTCGCGTCGTGGCGGACCGTGCGGATCCTCTGGAGCGCGTCCGCCCACCGTGCGTCATCCATAGGGAGCCCTCCGGCTCGGGGCTGGGGAGAGATGCCGTCCGGCCGGCCCGTGCACCAGGCGCGACACACACGGAACAGCCGGTACGGTCACGGTCGCGCCAAGTATAGGTTGCCCCGCCCCCGGCAATCAAGGCGACCGCTCCGCGGACCGAGGACGCACGGAAGTTGCGGAACCTTCCCCCTGCGGGTAGAGTATGTGGAGATCGTCCGCGCCGGTTGGCGCGGTTCGGGCCGCCGACGCCGGCCCCAGGAGGCGGCGACGGCGGACCGCGGGACATGCACGAGCCCGCTGGTGTTCAGCCCGATCGTCCACTCAACGAAGGAGGTGATCCTTGTCCAGTCCGAGTACCTTGCGCAACCTGACACGGGCAAGCGATCGCCGTATCGGCGCCTAGCCGACGCGAAGCGGATCACTGTCCGCACCGACGAGTGCCGACACGGCATCGCGTCAGGTTGCGGAAGCCCCTACGGCGCCGCCGGGATCTCCGGCGGCGCCGATTTGTATTTCAGGCCGGACGCGCGCCGCGGAGCCTTCCACTGGCCCGCCGGCCCGGGGCTGGATCCGTCACAGGACGGACGTGCGCCGTGGCGCCGGACGTGCGTGTGGGGCGCGGGGCGAGTCTGGCCGGTCTCCCCCCGGCGCCGTATCTTTTTTCGCGTGCTTCGTGATGCCGCGAATGCAAACGTGAACCAAGGAGTTACAACGATGTCCGTGGTTTCGCCCGAGATGGCGCACGCGCCACTGACCTCGCTCTCCGAGGACGAGAGCATGTTCCGCGACGCCGTCCGTCAGTTCGCCGAGGACGTCGTCGCCCCGCGCGTCCACGCGATGGACACCGCCGCCGAGATGGACCCCGATCTCCTGCCGCAGCTCTTCGAGCTGGGCCTCATGGGCGTCGAGGTTCCCGAACAGTGGGGCGGCGCGGGCCTCACGTTCTTCACCTCCGTACTCGTGGTCGAGGAGCTGTCGCGGATCGACCCGAGCGTCGGCGTCCTGGTCGACGTACAGAACACGCTGGTCAACAACTGCCTGCTGCGTTGGGGCAACCAGGAGCAGAAGGCGCGCTTCTTCCCGCGCCTCACGTCGGACACGGTCGGCGCCTACGCGCTGAGCGAGGCGGGCTCCGGCTCGGACGCCTTCGCGCTCGCCACCCGCGCCCGCCGCGACGGCGACGACTGGATCCTCGAGGGCCGCAAGCTGTGGATCACCAACGGCGGCGAGGCCGGGATCTTCATCATCTTCGCCAACGCCAACCCCGAGGCCGGCTACAAGGGGATCACCGCCTTCATCGTCGAGCGCGACTTCCCGGGCTTCAGCATCGGGAAGAAGGAGGACAAGCTCGGGATCCGCGCCTCCTCGACCGTCGAGCTGATCCTCGACAACGTGCGCGTGCCGCAGGAGAACGTGCTGGGAGAGGTCGGCAACGGGTACAAGATCGCGATCGAGACGCTCAACGAGGGCCGCATCGGGATCGGCGCCCAGATGGTCGGGCTCGCCCAGGGCGCACTCGACCACACGCTGCGCTACGTGCAGGAGCGTGAGCAGTTCGGCAAGCCGATCGCCGAGTTCCAGGGCGTCCAGTTCCAGCTCGCCCAGATGCGCACCGAGATCGAGGCCGCGCGCCTGCTCGTCTACAACGCGGCCCGCCTCAAGGACGCGGGCCAGCCGTTCCTGGAGGAGGCGGCCATGGCCAAGCTCTTCTCCTCGCAGGTCGCCCAGAGCGTCGCGAGCCAGGCCATCGACCTGTACGGCGGTTACGGCTTCACGCGCGAGTACCCGGTCGAGAAGCTGTACCGTGACTCGAAGATCGGCACGATCTACGAGGGCACGACCAACATGCAGCTCCAGACCATCGCGAAGTACATGCTGCGGTGAGGCGGCGGGTGAAAACCCGTGTGAATCGCGTGCCACCCAGAAATGTAAACACTTGAATTCAAAACTCCCGCCCTCGAGACTCAGGGGCGGGAGTTTTCGTTGCCGGTAGGTGCGGGCGGCCGCCTGCCGGCGGCAACGGAGTGATACCGAGTGCGGTTGAACGTTGCTTGCAGCGGGGCGCCGCCATCCATCGAGGCACCCGCCCTACCTGTGGACTGCTCGCTTTCTGCCTGGTCACCCTCGACCCGCCTGGCGGGCCGCCATGAAATCCCTATGACGGCTCCCTCGGTTCAAGTTCGGATACCCTCCGCCGCCCCGCCCGCACGACGGTCATGCCGTGCGGGCGGGGCGGCCGAGCGGGGCGATCGCGGCGCGGGCTTACGAGCCGCCCGATCCCGCGACGATGACGGGATAGAGGCGGTCCGTGGTCGAGCCGTCGCCGAGCTG